>JBEKHI010000459.1:0-6269 GCA_050012355.1 Streptosporangiaceae bacterium
CCGGGAATCGGCCAGCGCGACCAGCCGACCGGCCAGATCGTAGCTGTAGGCGAGCTTCAGGCCGCTGGGGTAGGTGAGCGACACGCGCTGCCCGGCAGCGTCGTAACCCGCCAACGTCGTCCCGCCGTCGGGTTCGGTCACGGTTATGAGCCGTCCGGCAGCGTCGTAGGCGTACCGGGTGGTGCCGGTCGCGTCGGTCATGGTGACCCGCCGTCCGGTGGAGTCATAGCCAAACGTCACGTCGATCGCGTCGTCCGCGGACTTGCCGACCAGCCGGTTGTCCGCGTCGTACGTCATGTGCTGGGAGTGGCCCGAGGGGTCGGTGATCGTGATCAGCCGACCGGCCGTGTCATAGGAGCGGGTGCTGACCCGGCCCAACGGGTCGGTGACGGAAGTGAGCCTGCCCGCCGTGTCGTAGGCATACCTGGTTACGTTGTCCTTGGGATCGGTGACCATGGTCAGCCGACCCGCGTTGTCGTAGCCGTATCGGGTGGCCGAGCCATTCGGGTCGACGGACTCTGTCAGCTGAGCAGCCGAATCGTAGTTCCACCGGTAGATCGCCCCGCTGGGGGTAATCAGGGCGGTGCGTTCACCGCGGGGCGAGTATTCGTACCGGGTGATCCAGCCGCGCGGATTGACCACCGCCGCCAGTCGTCCGCCGGGGTTGTAGCGATAGCTGGTGAGCAGCCCGGCCGGCGTGGTCACGGCAACCTGCCGACCGTCTGGATCGTAGGCGTAGCGGGTGATGCCGCCTTCCGGATCCGTGATCTCGGTGACCCTGCCGTCGGCGTCGCAGGTGTAGCTGGTCCGCCGGCCAAGCGGGTCGATGACAGCGACCAGGGCACCGGCGGACGTGAACTCGCGCGAGGTGACCGACCCCAGCGGATCGGTGCTCGAGACCGCGTTCCCAGCGGCATCGTAGCTGGTCTGCAAGACCGACCCGTCAGCGCGGGTCGTGGCGACGAGCCGATCGGCGAGATCGTACTCGTAACGGGTGGTCGCCTCGGTGGGATCGGTCACACTTACCTGGTTGCCACGCGCATCGTAGCTGGCTGCGCTGGTCCCGGACGGGGCCTGCCAGGACAGCTGGTTTCCGTCAGCATCGTACGTGTAATGGAATTCGGCGCCGTCGGGGCTGGTCATGGCCGTCACCCGTCCGAGCGCGTCGTACACGGCCTGACTGACGTTACCCGCCGGGTCGGTGTAGGACACGGGGTTGCCATCGGCGTCGTACTCGTAACTGGCCACCCTCCCCAGCGGGTCGGTTACCTTGGCTAGGCGCCCGCCGGAGTCGTAACCTGACGCGGTCACCGCCCCGGTGGCGTCAGTGGTCTCGAGCAGCAGTCCCGCCGCCGAGTAGCTGTAGCTCATGACCGCCCCGGACGGATCGGTGCTGGCCGTCAGCCGCCCGGCAGCGTCGTATTCGTAGCGGGTGACTTCTCCCAAAGGCGTGGTGAAAGACACCCGGTTGCCAGCCGAGTCGTAGCCGAAGCGCCATACTTCACCCAGGGGATCGGTAATTGCAATCACGTTGCCGGCCGCGTCGTAGGTATAGGTTGTACTGTTTCCGTCCGCATCGGTACGGGAGGTGACCAGCCCGCCCGAGGCCGACAGCCGGGTGACTCCTCCGTTCGGGCCGGTTACCGTCGATGGGATGCGGTTTGATCCCGCGTAGGCGTAGCTGGTGGTTGCCTGCACCGGGTTGGTGACAGACTCGACACGGTTCTGCTCGTCGTATACCCACGTAGTCGTGGCACCGCCGAATGTCGCCGACAGCACGTTCCCGCGCTGGTCGTACGCCTGCGCGAACTGAGTTCCTCCTGGAGTGGCTCCCGCGATCAGGTGGCCGTTCGCGTCATAGGAAAACGTGGCGTTCCCGCCCACCGCGTCGGTAACGCTGACCATCCGCCCCTGCGCATCCGCGTGAAAAGCGACCTCTGCAGCAGAAGGCTCGGACGTCACCGTGGTAACCCCGGTCACGTCGTCGTAACCGAACACCGCGCCACCGCCGCCAGGGAAGTCCTGCCGGTCGATCCGTCCGGCCGCCGGCGCGTTCGTGACGATCACGTTGCCGTCCGCGTCACTGATCTCCAGCTTGTCGTCAGCGGTCCGCGTGTACCGGGCGATACCGCCCGCCGAATCGGTGACGGTTGCCAGCGAGCCATCCGCGGCGTACCCGTATGAAACGACACGGCCATCGTCAGCCGCCGCCTGCGTAAGCAGGCCACCGGAGCCGTAGGAGAAGTTCAAGTGACGCCCGGAGGAGTGAGCCGCGCTGAGCAAGAGCCCGGCCTCGTTGTAGGCCAGTGTGACGGTCTGGCCGTCCAGCGACCTTCCGGTCAGCCGACCGGTAGTGTCGAAGGACCACACAAGCCCCGTGTTGAACGTCAGCGTGAAGGTGCCGTCAGGGTTGCGGGCCAGTTCCGCGTCCAGGTCCTGCGGCTGAGTGAAGCCGCCAGCCGCCGCGGGGGTGAAAGTCAGGGCGCGCCCGTCCTCATCATGCAGTTGCACAGGCTCTGTCGCTTGCGGCACGCCGGAAGCCGACTGAAGGCTGGCGCTGAACGCCGTCGACCAGCCGGTCCCCAGAGCCCCCGCACTATCTGACACCGAGTTGAATGTCCTGCCCAGGTCCAGCAACCCCAGCAAGCCCGCCGGGAACGCAAGATCGACATCGGTTTCGGTGTAGTTCCCTATCGCGGTACTGACACCCACGCCACCGAAGCCGTAACCGGCATAACGGCCGAAAAGCTCCTGGATCGGACGAGTGATGAACTGCGGCGACGTTGCCGGCATAACAGTTCCCCTTGCCGTGACATGCCACTAGATTCCTGACATATCCCGCCATATCTGCATCCGCCCCCGCGGGTGGTCACGACGCTACACGTTGTGGGCGCATGATCACAAGACTTGTGGTCGATTCCCGAATCCAACCGGGCCGCGCCCCACGGCCATGGACGAGCTCGCCTACGACCGGGGCCCAGCGGCCCTCATCCCCCGGGGATTCGGCGCCTTCGTCCGGGGGCGTCGCAGCCTGAGGAGGCGGCGAGTTGCCGGTCGGCGAGGAACTCAACGTCCCCGCACCGCTGGAAGGCGGCAGCCCAGGCTGTTTCGAGGCGGTCAGCGCTGGAGTCGCGGCCGCCCTGGACGAGCGCGACCGCCATGATGCCCCGGTTCTTGCCGGCGTGAACGCCGCAGGCCACCCCGATCCACGTCACCGAGACCGGCCGACTCACCGACGACAACCGAACAGAAACGACCCAGACGCAGGTCCTGCCGACCGTCGCCAACGCGGCCGCCGCCAGTGACGCCGACGTTCAGGCATACGAGTGGTTCAGGCTGCGGGACAGGACACCTCCGCAGCCTGGACAGCCCGGTTCGGCATCCTCCGCGACGACTACACCCTGAGCCGGCCTTCGCTGCCGTTCGGCAAATCATCGCCGACCAGACAGAACAAACTGCGTACCGAACGGCTAATCGGCTCCGCCCTTTCTATAACGTCTCCATGTCGCCACCGACCATTGCGATGAGTGACGACCGAGGGAGGAGCAACGGCTCCCGTCAAGTCTCATGCTCACGATCCTGTATCAGGGGGCGGGACCACCTTGCCATCCCCGTTCCGTCTCGTTGCGCTGTTGTCCTGGCCGGGCGCGTTGCGGGCTCGCGGGCTGGGAGGATCGGCGCGGGACGGGAGTCTCGGGTGCCGGGGCGGTGGCGGCGGAGAGCAGGTCGATGGTTGCTGCCGGGAGGCCGGACTCATAGCGGTCTTCGATGGCGCTGATGACCTCTCGGGTGATCTCCCGAGGTGACCAGTCGTAACGAGCGAACATCGCACACAGTCGCTGGACCTGCAGGCCGACATCGGATGGTGACAAGGTGGCGATCACCTTGGTGGCAGCGCGTACGGCGCGGATCTGGTCTTCGGTGTAGGTGAGCTCCCGGCCGTGCGTCTGCTCGGCGATTCTGGCGTCCACGACCAGGTCAGCGAGTGGACAGATGCTCGTTGCGAGCGTGTCGCGGAGCGCGTCTTGTCCGTGCTGGCGGAGAATGTCCGCAGGGTCCTGGCCGGCGGGGAGGATGACGGCGGTGATGTCCCCCGCGACCGGCTGCAGGACGGGATAGGTGCGGACGGCGGCTGACCGGCCGGCGGTGTCGCCGTCGAGGCAGACCCGGATGCCGAGGACGGGGAGGTCAACCGTCCGAGACAGGGCGACGGCCTGGTCGGGCTTGAAGCTGGTTCCACAAGGCGCGATGCCAGTGAACTGGCCTGGGGCAGCGATGCTGACCGCGATCGCGTCCAACGGTCCTTCCACGAGGACAGGCTGGGCTCCACGAGCGAGAAACAGACGACCCTCGGCCATGCCCGCGAGGACCTTCCCCTTAACGAAAACGTCGGTGTCGGGCGAGTTCAGGTATTTGGGGCCGTCGTCATCGGTGCCGTGCGGGTGACGGCGGCCGATGAACGCGATCGCGATGCCGCGTTCATCGCGAAGGGGGATCATGAGCCGGTCACGGAACCGGTCGTGCAGGCGGCCGTCGCGTCCGGTGACGACCAGGCCAGAGCGGAGCATCACCCGAGGGTCGTAGCCCTGGCGTCGGAGGTAGCCGGTGAGGGCGGTCCAGGTGGCGGGGGCGTAGCCGATCTTCCACGGTGATGTCGCGAGCAGCGCGGCGGCGAGGCCGCGGTCACTGACGTAATCGGGAACCCAGCTTCCGCGCAGGGCGGCCTGGAAGAACCGTCCGGCCGCCGCGTGGATCTGGACGAGTTCGGCGTTGCTTGCTCCAGCTCGGCGGGAAGCGACCGCCACGGTGGTCTCCGCGCGGCGCCGGACTGCCTCGGAGCGGCGAGTATCCGGTGCCGGTATGTCACCGCGAGCACGAGCCCGTTCATAGGCGACCGCGTTCCACTCGCGCCAGAACTCCGCCTCTTTGGCCAGATCCGCCTGGGTAGGCTGGCCATCCGGCGTCAGTCCTCGCCCGGGGGTTCCTGATCCGGCCATGGCACGCCCTCGAGTACCTGGACCCGGCGGCGAAGCGTCTCTATCGCTTCCTGGTGCAGTTCAACGGTGCGGAGCAGGTCGTCGATCACTACACTCTGCCGGGCCAGGATGTCCAGCGGGGAAAGCTTCTCCTCCGCCTCTGGTTCGGTCACTAGGTGCCCCTTCCATCGTCGTGCCGCTGCGCGGCGCGGATCGGCCGAGCCCGGGCGGCCCGGGCCGTGTGCTTCTGATCACCAGCCGACGTAGCCGCGTACGCATGAGCCAGCCGGTCCGCGGTCTCCGGGGATAGTTCTATGGCCTTCTTCAACCGGTAGTGCAGCACGCTTGCGACACGGTGGGCTGGTGATACCGGGTCGTCTTCGAACTCGCGGCTGGCGACTACCTCGGAGAGCAATGCCTTCGCGTCGCGGCCTTCGGTCTCCGCCTGGGTGATCAGGTTCGCGACGTCGGCGCGGCGCGGATCTTCAGCGTACTTGCGCCAGCGGTTCTCCCCCAGCAGATTCTCTAGGTGGGCATCGAACAGCGTGGTCGTCACTGGCTGGGTTGACCTGGAATTCGTCGTTATGACCCCTTGGTTTGTTCGGCTTGCGGGAACGGTTGCGGGGGTACGACGCCGCGCTTGTGCGGCGGCATCCCTCTCGATCCGTAGGCGAGCACAGCGGCGATCGACCGAGCGGCGGAGGTATCGTCATTCTCCCACGCTCGTTTGTTCACCACCCTCGCGAGCATCGCGGCGATGTCGTGTCCAGCGTTGGCGGCATCGGTGATCGCGGCGGCGGCCAAGATCCGCACCGGGTCCCTGGCATACATCGCCCACCGGTGCTCCCCGAACAGTTCCCGGAGCTTGCCGTCATAGGGGGTCGTCTCGGTGTACCCGGCCTTGCGTAGCGCTTCGGCCTTCTTGGTGAGGCTGTCGGTACCCGCGGGCCTCAGCACGGTACGGGCCAGGGTGGCACCGAGCATGCCCGCCCGGGTGAGACGTTCGAGGAACTCCTCCTCGTGGGTGGGTTCGGTCATGGTGTCCTCCAGGGCGTCTCGTGCCTGGCGGCTGAGGTTTTCGGCGGTGGTCCGGAGCAGAGTGCTTGCCTGGGTGATGTGCTGCCGGGCCGTCGTGGTGCTCGCCGATGCCAGGCAAGCGGTGATGAGCGCGTCCAACTCGTAGAAGAGTTGGAGTTCCGGAGCGGCGGGGATCGTCAGGGTGACGAACGTGTCCGCCATTGTGGCGACGGATTCCTGCTCCGCTGGGGCCATGTGACGGGCGGCCGCCGAGAG
>JBEKHI010000460.1:0-6265 GCA_050012355.1 Streptosporangiaceae bacterium
GCCTGCGGGAGCACGCTCACCGATGACTCGCTGGACAGCTCGCTGTCCGCCACCGGCAGGCTCGGCACGCTGCTGTCGGTTGGCGAGAGCTACGCCTCAAATGCGCACCTGACCTGGGCGGTGGATCCCGCGCTGCTCAGCGAGGCCGAGACGATGACCAGCACCTACTACACCGGCGGGCAGGCCAACTGCTTGCAGACTGACCAGCACCCGGCCAGCAGCGCGGCGAAACAGTGGCTAGCCAAGCTGACCGGCGGCGCGGCCAGCGATCCGATGTTCATAACGCCGTACGCCAACGTGGACGTATCCGCGCTGAGCCACGCCGGGCTTGACTCCGACCTGCGCACCGCATACGCGCTTGGCAACTCGGTCGCCGGGGGGATACTGGACGGCCGGACCTTCGACAGCATCGGGTGGCCAGCGGACGGCATCGCGGACATGAGCGTGCTGCAGAGCATCGCCGAGTACGGGCACCTCAGCACCGTCCTGCTTAGCAGCTCGCAGATGGCGGTGACCAGCGGCTACGACGACGCGGTGGCCAACGTCACCACCGGAGTGGGCGACACGCTGCACGTGCTGCTTTCCAACGACACGATCACCGGCATCCTCGCCAACGCGTCGACTCGATCCGCTGGCGAGTCGTTCAACGTGGAGCAGGACTACCTGGCCCAGACCGCGATGATCGCCGACGAGGCACCCGCACTGCAGCGTTCGATCGTCGTCGCGCCGCCAAGCGGGTGGGACCCGTCGAGCACCGTCGCCAGCCAGTTGCTGATCGATACGGTCAACGCACCATGGCTGGAGTCCGAGTCGCTGTCCGACATGGCCGCCGGGGGACCGGCCGCGGGGGAGTCCCACGCGCAAGTGAGCGTCCGCGAGGTCCCGTCAAATGAGCTGAGCGCCGACTACCTGAACCGGGTCAAGCAAGCCAGTGCGTCGGTAGACACGTTCCAGTCATTGCTAGCGAGCCCGGCCCCGTCTTACCTGCAGCGGCTCGAGGCGGTCATCGCCGGAACTGAGTCGTCCGCCTGGCGGGATGACACCAGCGGCGGGGACAACCTGCTGGACGGGCTGACGTCCTATATCTCAGATGCCGAGAACAAGATAGCGCTGAGCGAGGTCAAGAGAGCGACGCTGGCCGGTAAGTCCGGCACGCTCCCGGTGTCGGTCTACAACGGCATGGATCAGGCCATCGAGGTACGGGTGGTGGCCAGCTCCGTCGGCGGGCGGGTCACCATCAAGGGGGATATCGCCCCTGTCACCGTTCAGCCTAGACAGGTGCAGACGGTACATCTGTCGCTGAACTCGCTCCAGATCGGCACCACCCAGGTCAAGCTACAGTTGGTGACGAAGGACAATTCGCCGCTCCCGATTTCAGCTCAGTCGGTTAGCGTGGTGTCGACGCTGTACGGACGCACGGTACTGGTGCTGATCATCGTGGCGCTGGCCATCGTCGTGCTGACATCGGCGACCAGGTGGCTGCGTCAGTGGCTCGCCAACGGACCTCCGGCCAGCGGCGATGATACCGGGATGGACGAGGACTGAAGGAGGGCGAGCGATGAGCGAACGGTACGGCTCTGTCGCGGCTGCCCCTAGCCATGCTCTCGCCGAGCAATACGCCCCCATGCGCACCTTTTGCGGTTCATCCGATGCCATCCAGCCGGGCTTCTGCCAATGAGCCGTCCCCCGGTCAACGACTCCGACGAGGACGAACCGAGGCGCCCGTCGTTCACTCCGCGTGACGATGACCGACGCCAGACTCCCCCAAGTGCCGGTCGTGAATCCGTGCCTCCCCGCGGCAACACAGCTCCACGGGGCAACGTCGCTCCTCAGGGCTATGTCGCTCCCCGGCCCGGCACGCCACCGCGTGGCAATCGGGCCCCACGGGAAGCGCAGTCTCCCCGCGGTGGCGAAGCCCCGCCGTGGGAGCCGGTCAGTCCACCGCCGGGCGGCTCGCGTCCGCAACCGACGTTCACCCCGCGGGGTGGCACATCGGCCACGCCCCCCAACCGTCGCCCGACCTCTCCAGGCGCCGGGCGTGAGCCCGCGTCCCCTACTGGTCCCCCGCGGGCCAGCACGCCGCCTAAGGGCAACACAGCCCCACGGGAAGCACAATCTCACCGGAGCCACCGAGGCCGGCCATCGTTTACACCTCGGGACGGATACCTGCCGCCGCCCGACCCGGCGGGCCGCCGGGCGTACCCGCCGCCGGCCGGCTATCCCGCGCCGCCCGGGTTCCCGCAGCCGAGCTACACGCCGGCTCCCGGGTACATCGAGACCCCGACCACACAACTGCGTGACCTGGCGCCACCGGACCCGACGGTCGTCATACCGCGTCAGCCCGCAGCGCCGGAGCAGCCGAGCCTCGCCAGGTCCAGCAAGGTCATGGCGCTGGGGACGCTGTTTTCCCGAGGCACCGGCTTCTTGCGCACCGTGGTGCTCGCCGCGGCGCTGGGCACCAGCTTCGTCGGGAACGCGTACAACCTCGCCAACAACCTGCCGAACACGATCTATTACCTGATGCTGGGCGGGGTCTTCACCAGCGTGGTCGTGCCGCTCCTGGTGCGAGCCGCGAAGAACGATCCGGACAGGGGCGAGGGTTACGCGGAGCGGATCTTCAGTCTCGGCGTGATATCGCTGCTGGTAGTGACGGTCATCGGGACCGCGCTGTCCGGGCCTATCGTCGCGCTTTACGCGTCGTCGGTACACGGCCCGGAGCGCACGCTCATGGTCACCTGGACGTACTTCTTCATGCCGCAGATCTTCTTCTACGGCATGGACTCGCTGCTCGGCGCGATTCTGAACACGCGCGGCCGGTTCGGCGCCAACATGTGGACCCCGGCGATCAACAACGTCGTGGTGATCGCGGTCGCCGGGCTCTTCATGTTCACCTACCGGATCAGCCCGAACCAGCGGACCATCCCCACCGGCGCGATCCACCTGCTTGGCATCGGCACCACCGCGGGCATCCTGATCCAGTCGATCGCCCTCTTCCCCGTCCTGCGCCGAGCGGGCTTCAGCATGCGGGTACGGCTAGGCTTCCGCCGCTCCGAGGTCCAGGAGATCAGGCGAATGGCCGGCTGGATGCTCGGCTACGTGATCTCCCAGTGGGCGGGAACGGTCGTCGTACAGAACCTGGCCAGCAGCGCGTCCAACACCGTGGCCACCGCGACCGCCGGATACGCCGCCTACAACTACGGCTGGTCGCTGTTCCAGCTGCCCTACGCGGTGGTCGGCATCTCGGTGATCAGCGCCCTGCTGCCCAGGATGAGCAGCCACGCCAGCGACCGGCGGTACTCCCTTGTCCGTGAGGACTTCTCCACCGGGGTCAGATACGCCTCGGTCATCGTCGTCCCCGCCGCCTTGTTCCTGGCCGTGCTCGGGCCGCCGATGTGCGAGTTCCTGTTCTCCTACGGGAGAACGTCGGTGGACGGAGCCCGCTACATCGGCGAGGTCTTCGGCATGTTCTCGCTCGGCCTGCTGCCCTTCATGTTCACCCAGCTCCAGCTCCGGGTCTTCTACTCGTTCCAGGACAACAGGACGCCGGCGGTGATCGGGCTGTTCATGTTCATCGTGGGTGTGATCGGCGACCTGATCGTCTATAACGTGCTGTCGAAGATTCACGTGGTCATCGGGCTGGCCGGCGTCTACGGGCTCGTCACACTGACCGGAGCGCTGCTCGCGTGGCCGCTGCTGCTGCGCAAGGTGGGCAGCCTGGACGGCTGGCGGGTCACCCGCGCGCTGGTCCGGATGGTCATCGCCTGCATACCCGGAGTGATCTTCGCGTACGTCCTGATGCAGTTCCTCGGCTCGTTCATGACACCCGGACGGTTCTACGGGTTCGCCTGCACGGTGGTCGGGGGCGGCGGCGCGCTGCTGCTGTACGCGGCCTGCGCACGGGTGCTCGGGCTCGAGGAATTCCGCACCGTACTCGGTTCACTCACTAGCCGGCTGGGGCGATCTTGAGCCACACGGGAACTCATCTGCGTTTTTCCGCGTCTTGCCTACGGGGGGATCGGCGGGACGGCAAGCTGTGTAGGTCACAGTCCGGAGACGGATCAGATAATAACGAACCACGGGCCGACAAACGAAGGGCACGCGAGTATGAGAGATTGGGGGTATTCGCGTATAACGGTGGGACGGACCATATCGTGGTTGTGGAGATCCGGGGCTGGAAGGAGGCCGAGCGCCGCCCCCGCTCTTGGCGCTGACATCAAATGAGTACATACACCTCTGAACCCGGCACCAAACTGGCGGGGCGCTACCGTCTGGTCGACCAAATCTCAGCAGGTAACGGCTGGACGCTTTGGAAGGCCATCGACGAGACGCTCGCCCGCCCAGTCACCGTACTTACCTTCGCGCCGGGCTTCCCCCGGGTTCCCGAGGTGGTCACCGCGGCTCGGGCCGCGAGCAGACACACCGACTCCCGGCTTGCTCAGGTCTTCGATGTCGAGGATTCCGACGAGACCGCGTACGTCGTTATGGAATGGCTCGCTGGTCAGACGCTGACCGAGCTGCTCGCCGAGGGGCCGCTGGACTCCGGCCGCGCCGTATCCCTCATTGTCGAGGCCGCGCAGGCGCTGGCGGCGGCGCACGCGGCCGGGCAGGCGCACCTGCGGCTGTCCCCGCAGTGCTTGCGCTGGACCCGCAGCGGTGGCGTGAAAATCAGCGGACTTGGCATCGACGCCGCGCTAGCGGGCATCCCGGTCACCGAGGATCCCGCGCTCACCGACACGGTCGGCCTCGGACGGCTGCTGTACGCGGCGCTCACCGGGTACTGGCCGGGCGAGGAGCCGGGTCCGTTGCCGCCCGCGCCGGTCTCCGACGGCCATGTCTGCACCCCGCGCCAGGTATCGGCCGAGGTTCCCGCACCGGTTGACGAGGTGACGTGCCGAGCGCTGTTCCAGCGCGCGACGCGGCACGGGCCGGCACTCACCGCCCCGGACGCGCTCGCGGAGGCGCTCGCGGTCGTCGCACCTCCCGTTCCGCTGCCCGACCCGGCACCGCCGAGGGCGTCGTCGGGGTATCCGCAGTCCGGTGGCAACGATGACTACTCTCGCTGGTCGCTGCCGCCGGACCGCCGAGGTGGCGGGACGGCACCGTACCGGCCGCCGCGTTATCAGGCTCCCGAGCGGAGCCCGGCCACCCGCGCGATGATCAGCGTGGTCGTCGTCCTGGTGCTGATCGCCGTCGGTGCTACCGCGTGGGTGATTAGTTCGAGCCTGCACGGCAAGTCAGGCGGTTCACAGGCGAACAAGGCGACAAGCTCCGCCAGCAGCAGCCCGGCCGCCGCGGCGTCCGTGGTACTCACGCCAGCCGGCATCACGACGTATAACCCGGATGGGGATGGCGACAACACGCCGCTGGTTGCTCAGGCGCTGGCTGGGGACCCGAGCAAGCCTTGGCACACCAATTTCTACGAGGGTTACTCCAAATTCGGGAACGACAAGCCAGGTGACGGCACCGGCCTGATCCTGAACATGGGCAAGGACGTCAGCCTCAGCTCGGTGTCGATCCGGTTCGGTACGAGCTGCTGCACGTCGTTCAAGGTCATGGTCGGGAACGACAACACGCAGTCGACCTCCACGATGAGCGCGTTCACCACGGTCGCCAGCTCGACCAATGGACACGGTGTCACCACCGTGCCGATCAGCAGCGACGCGAGCGGGCAATACGTGCTGATCTGGCTGACCAACCTGCCGCCGCTGGCTGGCTCTTCTAGCGAGTACGAGTCCTTCATCTCGCAGATCACGCTGCACGGCACCGCGGCGCGTTCCTCCGGGTAGCGCCGGGTTCGAACGCGGATGATTATGGGGCGACGAGCCACCGGACAACGGAATGCCTCGCGCCCGGACGAGCCGACCGACGCTGAACTGCTCCGCCGTCACCTGCAGGGTGACACCGAGGCATTCGGGACATTGTTCAGCCGGCACCGTGACCGGCTATGGGCGGTCGCGTTGCGCACCACCTGTGATCCGGAGGAAGCGGCCGACGCGCTGCAGGACGCGATGATCTCAGCGTTCCGCCGGGCGGGGGATTTCCGTGGCGACTCGGCCGTCACCACCTGGCTGCATCGCATCGTCGTCAACGCCTGCCTCGACCGGCTGCGCCGCCGCGCTGTCCGCCCGGTCACCGGCGACGAGGAAGCGCTCGAGGCGATGAGCCCGCACACCGCCGCCGACCCTGCGGATATCTCTGGCCTGCGGCTAGACGTGGACAAGGCGCTACGGCTGCTGCCCGATCACCAGCGCGCTGCCCTGGTCCT
>JBEKHI010000461.1:0-6262 GCA_050012355.1 Streptosporangiaceae bacterium
CAGACCCGCCGGCCGCAGACCCGCCGGCCGCAGACCCGCCGGCCGCAGACCCGGCAGCCCCGAAACCGGCGGCGGGCGTCACTGCAGGCCCCGGACGACCCGGGCGGGGGGCAGGTCGCCGCGGATCGCGGCTACCATGTCCAGCGCTTGCCTGGTCTGCGCCACGTCGTGGGCACGGAAGATCCGCGCGCCCAGCCAGGCGGCGACGGCCGTCACGGCGAGCGTCCCCGGCAGCCGCTGCGCCAACGGCAGGTCCAGCGTCTCCCCCACGAAATCCTTGCGCGAGGCCGCCAGCAGCACCGGCCAGCCGGTGGAAGTCATCTCAGAAAGCCGCCGGGTGATCTCCAGCGAATGCCAGGTGTTCTTGGCGAAGTCGTGCGCTGGATCGATGACGATCCGGTCCGGATCGACCCCGGCCGAGACCGCCCGCGCAGCCAGCCCGAGCACGCGGTCAAGCACGTCCGTCATCACGTCGGCATAGGTCACGCGAAAGGGCGCGGAGCGCGGCGTCGCCCCGCCCGCGTGCGAGCAGACGATCCCGGCCTCATACTCGGCCGCCACCGATGTCAGCTCCGGGTCCCACCCGCCCCAGGTGTCGTTCAGCAGGTCCGCTCCCGCCTTGCAGACCGCGCGCCCGACCTCGTGCCGCCAGGTGTCCACGCTGATCACCAGCCGAGGATACGCGTCCCTGACCGCCTCGATAAACGGGACTACGCGGCGGATCTCCTCGCTGACCGGCACCTCGTAGCCAGCCCGGGCGGGGACGCCACCGATGTCGAGGATGTCGGCGCCCTCCGCCACCACCTGGTCCACCCGGTCCATCGCGGCCTTGTCATCCCAGGTGACGCCCGGCTGGTAAAACGAGTCCCGCGTCCGGTTGACGATCGCCATCACCAGTGGCCGCCCAGGCGGGAATGAATCGCCGCCGAGCCGCAACGGACCCGGACTACGTTGCCTCATCCGAAGAACTTACCCGGGGTTGCGCCGAAGGCACGGCGGAAGGTCTCGATGAACGCGCTCGGGTTGGACCAGCCGCAGGCCAGCGCGGTGGTCGTCACCGGCGTTCCGTCCGCGAGCAGCACCAGGGCATGCTGCAGCCTGAACTGCGCGCGCCACTGCGGAAAGCTCATCCCCGCCTCCTGACGGAACAGCCGGCTCAGGGTCCGCTCGGACGCACCTACCGCCAGCCCGAACTCGGCGAGCGTCCGCTCGTCGGCCGGATCAGCCCGCAGCAAGGCGGCGACGGCTCGCAGCCGGTCGTCGGTCAGCGCCGGCAGCCGCATCGGGAGCTGGCTGACCCGGCGGAGCTGGTCAAGCGCGGCGCGCTCCAGGTTCTCGCGCTGCCGCGCGGTATAAGGCGGATCCTCGTCCGAGGTGAGCGCCACGATGATCTCGCGCAGCAGCGGGCTGACCGCCAGCACCGCCGGGCTGCCGCCACCCAGCGGATCAGCGGCGAAAGTGAAGGCCAGCGTCCGCATCTGGGTGGGACCGTGCGCCTGGTGCGAATGCGGGACCCCGGCCGGGATCCAGACCGCGCGCTGCGGCGGGACGACCCAGGTCCCGGCGGCGGCCGAAATGGCCAGCACCCCCGTCGAGGGATACACCAGCTGCTGCCGGTCGTGGTAATGCCAGTCGATCGTGTCGCGATGACCCAGCTCAACGTAGGTGGGCCCGGTCAGCTCCCGCCACTTCACATCCTGGCTGTTTTTCGACACAATACGTCAGCTTACCGGTAGCCCGACAGCCCGGCCGGAAGACATGCTGAACGGCATGACCATCACGCAGCCGCAAAGCGACACCGGGACGCCATCCAGCTGGCAAAAGATGCGGCTCTGGGGCCTGGCGCACGCGATCGACGATCTGTACCAGGGCCTGGTGCCATCCGTCGTTCCGTACTTCGTGCTCGACCGGCACTATGGCTACGTCGCCGCGTCCGGGCTTACGCTGGCCGCGACCCTGGGCAGTTCCATCCCGCAGCCGTTCTTCGGGATAGCTGTCGACCGGCGCAAGGTCGGCTGGATGGCCGGGGCGGGCGTCGGGCTCGCCGGGCTCGGGCTGAGCGTGTCCGGCCTGCTGCCGGGCTACGCGGCGGTGTGGTGCGCGATCTTGCTGTCCGGCCTCGGGGTGGCGATGTTCCACCCGGCGGCGGGCAAGGCCGCCCGGCAGGACGCCGGTGACAGCGCGGCCGCGATGAGCCTGTTCGCCGCGGGCGGTAGCGTCGGCTTCTTCCTGGCCCCGGCACTGGCCACCCCGGCGCTGATCGCGGTCGGCCTGCCCGCCACCGCGTTCTTCCTGCCGCCCGCCGCGCTGATCTGCTTCGTGCTGCTGCGCAAGCACCGCCGCGAGGCGGGCTCGAGCACGAGAACCACCCGCACCGGCCGGGATCGCTGGGGCCCGTTCGCGGCGCTGACCGGGATCGAGGTGCTGCGGTCGGCCGCGTTCTTCGGGCTGAACACATTCATCGAGCTGTACTGGATCCGCCACCTGCACGCCTCCCGCGCGCTGGCGGGTATCGCGCTCACCTGCTTTCTGGCCGGCGGGGTCGGCGGGACGCTGCTCGGCGGCCGGATCGCGGACCGGGTGGGCGCGGTCCGCACCGTGCAACTCGGCACCGCGGTCATCCTGCCGATGCTCGCCGGACTGCTACTGGTCCCGGGCATGTTCGCGCCGCTGCCGTTCGCGCTGGCCACCGGTGTCACGCTGAACATACCGTTCGCGGTGCTCGTCAAGCTCGGCCAGGATTACCTGCCGACTCGTCCAGGGACGGCGGCTGGCGTGACCCTCGGGCTCGGCGTCAGCGTCGGCGGCCTGACCGCGCCGCTGCTCGGCCTGATCGCCACCTCCCACGGACCCCGAGGCGCGCTGCTGGCCCTGCTCGTCATCCCGCCGCTGGCGCTCGGCTGCGGCATGCTGCTGCGCGAGCCGGATCTAGGATCGGGAGGGTGAGCGCACGGGAACTAGCGAGCCGACTGCGAAAAGGCGAGATCTCCGCGCGGGAAGTGACCGCGGCGCATCTGGAACGGATCGAGGCGGTGAACTCGCGGGTCAACGCGGTGGTCACCGTCACCGCCGACCAGGCACTCGACCGGGCGGCCGAGCTCGATCGCCGGTTCGCCGCCGGAGAAGAACCCGGCCCGCTGCACGGGGTCCCGGTCGCGCACAAGGACAGCCGGCTGACCGCTGGAGTACGAACCACGTTCGGCTCGCCGATCTATCAGGATTTCGTGCCGACGATGGACGATCTCCTGGTGACCAGGATGCGGGACGCGGGCGCGGTAATGCTCGGCAAGACGAACATGCCGGAGTTCGGCGCCGGATCGCACACCTTCAACCCGGTGTTCGGGCCGACCCATAACCCCTACGACCTGTCCAAGTCGGCGGGTGGCAGCAGCGGCGGCGCGGCGGCCGGACTGGCGGCGGGCATGTTCGCGCTCGCCGACGGGACGGATATGGGCGGCTCGCTGAGAAACCCCGCGTCGTTTTGCGATGTGGTAGGTCTACGGCCCTCACCCGGGCGCGTCCCGGATGGGCCGACCTGGTCCCCGCTGTCGGTCGCGGGCCCGATGGCCCGCGACACTGGCGACCTCACCCTGTTGCTGTCCGTACTTTCCGGACCCGACCCGTCCGCTCCTCTTTCCATTGACCATAACGACGTTTTCACAGCCGACCCGGCCGCTGGCATCGCCGGATGGCGGGTCGCGTGGTCGCCCGATCTCGGCGGTGCCGTGCCGGTCGATCCGGAGGTGCGCGAGGCACTGTCGGGGGTACCGGAGATCTTCGCCGGGCTCGGTTGCCAGGTGACGGAGGACTGCCCGCGGTTCAGCGGCGCCGACGAGTCGTTCCGTACCCTGCGCGCGCTGGGATTCGAGATGTCGCTCGGCAGTACGCTCAACACCCGCCGCGAGCTGCTCAAGCCTTGGCTGGTGTGGAACATCGAGCAGGGCCGGGCGCTCACCGGGTCCCAGCTGGCCAGAGCGGAACGGCTGCGCATCGAGCTGTTCACCCGGATGCGGCTGTTCTTCGAGCGCTACGACGTGCTGCTGCTCCCGGTGTGCCAGGTCGCGCCGTTCGACGTCGAGCTTGAGTTCCCGCCCTCGGTGGCGGGCACGCCGACGGAAACCTACATCGACTGGATGAAGTCCTGTTACTTCGTCTCGGTCACCGCCTGCCCGGCGATGTCGGTGCCAGCCGGCTACACGCCCGGCGGCCTCCCGGTCGGCCTGCAGATCGTCACCAGGTACCGCGACGAGGCAACCGCGCTACGCGTCGCCGCCGCCTTCGAGCAGGCCACCGCCGGGGCGCGGGTGCGACCGACGGAGCTCTGAGACCGCCGATCGCACTCGCGCGGGGAGGAATTAGCGGGTGCCGATGGGCTGGTAGGCCTCGGTGCGGGTGCCCGTGTAGAGCTGGAGCGGGCGGACGATCTTCTGCTCGGGGTCGTTGATCATTTCCAGCCACTGCGCGACCCAGCCGCTGGTGCGCGCCAGCGCGAACAGCACCGTGAACATGGCGGGCGGCAGGCCGAGTGCCTGGTAGATCAGGCCGGAGTAGAAGTCGACGTTCGGGTAGAGCTTGCGGCTGATGAAGTACTCGTCTTCCAGCGCCACCTTCTCCAGCTCGAGCGCGATGTTCAGCAGCGGGCTGGTGCCGCGGACCTCGAAAACGTCGTCCGCGGCCTTCTTGATGAGCCGGGCACGCGGGTCGTAGCTCTTGTAGACGCGGTGACCGAAGCCCATCAGCCGCTCGTGACCGGCCTTGACGCCCTCGATGAACTCGGGGACCTTGCTCACGTCGCCGATCCGGGTCAGCATCCGGATCACCGCCTCGTTGGCGCCGCCGTGCAACGGGCCGTACAGCGCCGCGATGCCCGCCGCGACCGAGGAGTACGGGTCGGCCTGCGAGGAGCCGACCACCCGGACCGCCGTGGTGGAGCAGTTCTGCTCGTGGTCCGCGTGCAGGATGAACAGCACCTCGAGCGCGCGCTCGATCCGGGGGTCCGGCTTGTACTGCAGCTCGGTCATCTTGTACAGCATGGACAGGAAGTTGCCCACGTAGCTGAGCTCGTTGTCCGGATGGATATACGGCTGCCCGAGGTTGTGCCGGTAAGAGAACGCGGCGAGCGTCGGCATCTTCGCGATCAGCCGACGCACGTGCAGTTGGATGATCTCCGGGTCACGCGATCCCGCGTCGGGGTAAAACGTGGACAGCGCACCGACCGAGGCCAGCAGCATGCCCATCGGGTGCGCGTCGTACCGGAATCCCTGCATGAAGCTCTTGATGTTCTCGTGCACAAAGGTGTGCATCGTGATGTCGTGGGTCCACTGCTCGAGCTCGGAAGTGTTCGGCAGCTTTCCATAGATCAGCAGGTAGGCGACCTCCAGGAAGCTGGAGTTGGCCGCTAGCTCCTCGATCGGGTAGCCCCGGTACTCAAGTACCCCGGCCTCGCCGTCGAGGTAAGTGACCGAGCTCTTGGCGACCGCGGTGTTGAACAACCCGGGGTCATAGCTAACCAGCCCGCTACCGTCCGCTTTGATCTGTTTCAAGTCGGTCGCCCGGATTGCCCCATCGGTTATGGGGATCTCGTACGTATGGCCGGTCCGGCTATCCGTAACCGTGAGCGTGTCCTGTTGTGTCATAGTTCCATTGTCCACCCTGGCTATGCACCGATCCCCTGCCTTGTCAAGGAGAAAAATATGATCCACGCGACATTCCCGGGGCTCTAGCGGGACCGGGGCGTTAGCTCTTGCCGGCCTTGGCCATCGCGTTGGCGGCATCGGTGGCGATCTGCTGGACCAGGTCGATGCCGGAGTCCTCGGATTCGTTGTCGGCGGACAAGACGGCGATCAGCATGCGCTGCCCGTCGTGGATGATCTCGCCGATGCTGTTGATCTCCCACAGGTTGGTGGCGCTGCGCGGCAGCCAGCCGTTCTTCACGTAGTAGTCCGTACCGGAGTCCGCGGCCGCCGGGACCCCCCAGCGCTGGTCCGCCTCGACCTGGCTCATCAGGTCCTGGATGTACTCACGGGACGACGCGGACAGTACCGAGTCACTGGTGAAAATCTGCCGCAACAGCTTGATCTGGTCGTCCGTGGTGGTCGTTGTGTCGCCCCACGCCGAGTTCGCCGAGGTGCCGGTCAGGCCGAAGACCTTGTTGGCGGCGTCGAGCCCCGACGTGGTACCGATGTCCTGGAAGAGGGCGGTGGCGGAGTCGTTGTCGCTGTTCTCGATCATCGTGGTGGCCAGTTCCTGCTCGTCCTCGTTG
>JBEKHI010000462.1:0-8660 GCA_050012355.1 Streptosporangiaceae bacterium
TCTCACCTTCGAGCAGGTCGCCCACTGGCTCTGGACCGGACTTGACGAGCCTGCCGACATCCCGTGGGAGGCGTATGAGATGTCCCTCCCGGAGCTGTCATACGCACGGGACAGGATTCGCGCCGCGGTGATCATCGGCTCAGCCAGCGAGCCGCTCCGTTCCGACCTCAGCACCCCCGCGGTAACCGCCAGCGCTCAGGCGCTGATCGCGAGCATGGTCTCCGCTGTCCCGGCCGCTCCCGACGCTCGCGCGGCACGACTGGTGCTCGGCAACGACCAGCCTCCGATCCGCGGCAGCATCGCCGGGCGGCTCTGGGGCCGCCTGACCGCCGGCCGCTCGGCGCCGGGACTCGTCGCCACCCTGAATGCGGCCCTGGTGCTGCTAGCAGATCACGAGCTCGCGTCCTCCACGGTAGCCGCGAGGGCCGCCGCATCCGTCCGCGCCGATCCGTTCTCGGTCGTCCTCGCGGGCCTTGGCCCGATGGCGGGACCTCTGCATGGCAGCGCCAGCACACTGGTCCACCAGATGCTCGCCGACGCGATCGCACGGGGCCCGGAGGCGGCGCTCGCGGCGACGCTTGAGACCCACCGGCACCTGCCCGGCTTCGGACACCGGCTCTACCCAGACGGCGATCCCCGAGCCAAGCTGCTGCTCGGCATGATCCACGCCGCCGCACCGGCGATGCCTGGACTCCGCGCGACCGACGCGCTGATCGACGCCGCCAGACGTCACTCCCGTACCGAGCCGAACGCCGACTTCGCCCTCGGATGCCTCACAACCGTCGCCCGGATGCCGGCGACCGCGGGAGAGACCATCTTCACGATCGCCCGCACCGTCGGCTGGATCGCCCACGCCCTCGAGGAGTACGCAGAGCCGCCGCTACGCTTTCGCGCCCGGGCCATCCCGAGGGGTTGACGATAATCAACGTTGATTTTTCTGAACTGGTTGATCAAGAATCGATGCTGTGGACGACGACTTCAGCGATGTGATCTCCCGCTTGTGGGACGCGACCGGCACCGGAGACGACCGGGCCGAGGGCATGGCCGACAAGCTGGAGACGACCGGGCCACGGGCAGTCTTGCCAGCCGCGTTCGACGTGACCGGGCTGGCGACCGGCGCGGTGGGGGTCGCCACGCTGGCCGCTGCCCGGCTGCTCGCCGCGCGCCGGGAAGCGCCCCTGCCGGTGATGACGGTTGACAGCAGGGCAGCATGCGCCGCGTTCGCGGCCGAGGGACTGTTCACCCCGATCGACTGGACCCAGCCGCCGCTGTGGGACCCGATCGCCGGTAACTATCGCGCGGCCGACGGGTGGATCAGGCTGCACACCAATTACGCCCATCACCGTGCCGCTGTTGAGCAGGTGCTCGGCGCCCATGATCGCGACACGGTAGCGGCGGCCGTCGCCGGACTGCGTGCCGAGGAGGTTGAGAGTGCGGTCGTGGCGGCCGGCGGGGCCGCCGCCGTCATGCACGACCGCGGCGAGTGGCTGTCGTCGGCTCCGGGGGCTGCCACCGTGGACGCGCCGCCGCTATCGGTCACGGAGCGCCCGCCGTCCGGGGCTGGCCGGCTGATCAGCGGCGGTGCGCGACCGTTCGAGGGAGTGCGGGTGCTGGACCTGACCCGGGTGATCGCCGGACCGGTCTGCACCAAGTTCCTTGCCGGCTACGGCGCGGACGTGCTGCGGATCGACCCGCCAGGATTTGCGGAGGTACCGTCACTGCTGCCCGAGACGACACTCGGGAAGCGTACGGCGGCCCTGGACCTGACCGCCCCCGGCGACCGCGTCACGTTCGAGAGTCTTCTCGCGGGCGCCGACGTGCTCGTGACCGGGCTACGAGCCGATGCGCTGGCCGGCCTTGGCTACGACGACAAGGCCCTGATCGCCGCGAACCCTGGCCTGATCACTGCCAGCCTCGATGCGTACGGGTGGCACGGTCCCTGGCGCGATCGCCGCGGGTTCGACAGCCTGGTCCAGATGAGCTGCGGTATCGCTGCCGATGGAGCCGCCGCGACCGGGCGAGACGAACCGGTTCCGCTGCCCGTTCAAGCTCTCGACCATGCGACCGGCTGGCTGCTGGCCGCGGCCATCGCCCGGGCCCTGACTCGGAGGCTGACCGGCTCGGCCACCGCACGGATCCATGCCTCCCTGATCGGCACCGCCAGCCTCCTGTACTCCCTGACACCGCTGGCCGAGCAGCCGCCAAGGCCAAGCCCCAAGGATTTCGTGCTCGAAGACACCGCCACCGCTTGGGGGTCAGCGCGGCGCGTACCGTTGCCAGGGCACATCGACGGCGTCGCCGTGCACTGGCCCCAGCAAGCCGGACCACTCGGCCGCCATGCTGCCTCGTGGAACTAGTTGCCTGGTTACGTTCAGGCAGGTTGGAAGAATGCGAGCATCTTCTGGGCGGCGTCCGGCGACGACAGCAATTCCTGCATGTCCGCGGACATCCGGGCGGCGGCGCTGCTGCGTTCGAACATCTCGCGTTCGTATTCCTTGACGGCGACGGGAAAGTCGTCCGGGTGCGCGGCCGAGCAGGGCGCCGTCGAGCAGCGCCATGTTGGCGCCCTGCCCCACCGGCGGCATCAGGTGCGCGGCATCGCCGAGCAGCGTGACGCCTGGCGTCGACGGCCAGGTCAGGCCGACCGGGCAGCGCGGTGATCCGTGAGTCCCAGCCAGGGAGCAGGTCAATCAGCCGCGCCCGGGCGGCGGCCGGGTCGTCGAACGGGATCCCGCTGGTGGCGAACCAGTCCTCGGCGGTGTTGTAGAAGCTCAGGCCGATGCGAACGCGGCCGTCGCCGTTGCGCTGCGCCGCCAGGGATATTCCGTCGCCGAGCACCCAGTAGTTGCCGCGCCCGACCATCGCCGCGAGGTCGGGGTGCGTGCGGTCGATGTCGGGGATGCCGAGCTCGACGACGTTCTGGCCGATATGCGCCGGGCGGGCGTCGGTGAGCAGTGCGCGGACCCGGGACTGCGCGCCGTCCGCGCCGACCAGCAGATCATACGTCGCACTGCCGCCGCCGGCGAAGTGCAGCAGGCCGTTGCCGGCGGATTCGAACGCGTGCCCCCAGCGCACCACGTGCTCGGGGAGGGAATTCAGCAGCAGGTCGCGCAGATCGGCGCGGTCGACCTCGGGTCGCTCAAGCGGTGCGTCGTCGGGCGCCAGTCAGGCCAGTGAACTCGCCCGCCTGCTCAAGGCACTTGCCGATCCCACCCGGCTCCGGCTGGTCTCGATGGTGGCCGCGCATGAGGGCGGCGAGGCGTGCGTCTGCGACCTGACTGAACCTTTGGGGCTGACCCAGCCGACCGTCTCCCACCACCTGAAGATCCTCGTGGATGCCGGGATCTTCAGCCGCGACAAGCGCGGCGTCTGGGCCTACTACGCGCTGCGCCCGGCCGCGCTGCGGGCACTGGCCGACGTGCTCGGCGACCCCATCGCTGCCCTGGACGGGGAAGTCGCGGGGATCAGCTAGCCCCGTGCCGCACGAGATCACCCGCCATGACCGTCGACCACGCGGATGGGCGTGCTCGCGATCTACCAGGCCGGCATGAATGAGGGCAACGCCATCTTCGAGACCCAAACTCCCGCCTAGCGTGCATCGGCTGCCACCACGGCAAATGGCGCGACGTCACCCTCATCGAACGACGAAGCACCGCGATCTAGCCTTACGGCGCGCGCCTGCAGATGAGTCACCCGCTGACCAGGACCTGCCGGGGGACGCGTAACTGAGACGGTCCGAGTGCCGGACCTCGGCCCAGTCCACGAGCAGACTTTTCGTATTTAACAGGTTGAATTAATAGGGAAATAGGTTTCAGAATAAAGACGGCCGAATTTGTCGCGCTGCGGTGCCTGATCAGGTTCCTGGATGGTGGATGGCAATGGATCATGAGGACTTCGAGGGTGCCGACCTGCGGAATGAGGGCGTCTACGACAGCGTGCGGTTCAGCCAATGGCGGGCCGGGCACGCCCGGACGGACGGTATGTCCAGGCGCGCGCTGCTGCGCGCGTTCGGCGGGGCCGGGCTCGCGCTGGCCGGAGCGGGCCAGGCGGCACGCGGCGGCCTAGCCGCGCGGGCCGCGGCGGGGCCGACCGCAACTGCGGGGCCGATCATCAAGCCGCTGCCTGCGGAATGGTTTTACGTGTATGAGTCGCCGACGATCGGGGCCAACGCGGAGATGCGCTGGGAGGTCATGAAGGACAAGGGGTACCTGGTCCCGACCGAGAACTTCTATATCCGCGACCACACCTCGACACCGGTGATCGATGCCCGTACCTGGCAGCTGAAGGTATTCGGCAGCGGGCTGCGCGGTGCCCCCGCTATCGGCAATGCTGTGACCTTCAGCTATGAGGATCTGCTCCGGATGCCGTCGGCGACGGTGACCTCGTTCATTGAGTGCGCGGGCAATGCCCGCGAGTTTTTCTTCCTGCAGCAGGGCGATGCGGTGACCAGTGTCCCGTGGCTGCTGGGCGGGATCGGGGTAGCCGAATGGCGCGGGGTCCGGCTGGCTGACATCCTGGACCGGGCGGGCATCACGCCGGACGCGGTGGACGTGATGCCGCAGGGCCTGGACCCGGACTATGTCACCGGTGGCGTCGATTACGGTCACGTCCGGCGGCCAGTGCCGGTCGCCAAGGCCCTCGATGACGTGATCCTGGCTTACGAGATGAACGGTCGGCCGCTGCCGCTGGACAACGGGTTCCCGCTCCGGTTCATCTGCCCGTCCTGGATCGGTGTCGCCAACGTGAAGTGGGTGGGGCAGATCGAGGTCTCCGATACCCCGCTGTTCTCTTGGTGGAACACGCTGGCCTACCGGCTGTTCGGGCCGACGTACCCGGCGGCCGGCACCCTGATCACTACGCAGGTCGTTAAAAGCTCCTTTGAGCTGGAGTGGAACGGCACGCTGCCCCGTGGCCCGCAGCTACTCACCGGCCGGTCGTGGTCGGGCAACGGCCGCATCGCTTATACCGAGGTCAGCACGGACGGGCAGACCTGGCGGCGCGCCCGGCCGCGCGACCGGGGCCTCCCGCATGCCTGGCAGCGGTGGGAAATCCCGTGGCAGCCGCCCGGGCCGGGGGCTTACACGCTGCGAGCCCGCGCCACCGATGTCACCGGCGCCACCCAGCCCGTGACGGTGCCCTTCAACACCCGCGAGTACCTGTTCGACGGGATCGTGGACCACCACGTCACCGTCACCTGAGCCCTGCCAGGCACGCGGTGATCCGCCCGAGCCCTGTTTCTTGCTGACCGGCTAAGGGTTCGTGCCGGCTGCTTCTCTCCCCGTTCCGGGCGTGCCGGGCCGCCGCAGCCCATCGTGGGCATGCTGGAGAGGTGAGCGGGATACGGCGCCTGTGATCTGGCAGGCAACGCTGATCGGCTGCCTGGCGGGATTGCTGATCGCGGTGATCACCGCGCCGGTCGGCGTGTCTGGGGCGGTGTTCCTGCTCCCGGTCCAGCTCAGCCTGCTCGGCGTGCCGAGTCCGGCGGTAACGCCGACCAACCTGCTCTTCAACGTCGTGGCTGTCCCGGGCGCGCTGCTGCGCTACCGCTGCGGAGGCCACCTGGCCAGCCTGCTGACACGGGCAGCTCGTCGCCGGAACCCTTCCCGGAGTGGTGGCCGGAGCGGTGATCCGGGTCTACGTCGTCCCCGGGCCGCGGGTATTCAGGCTCATCGTCGCGGTGCTCCTGCTTCCCCTGGGCCTGTGGCTCGCCACCCGGACCCTGCGCCCGCGATCCCGCAACCCGCAGCCCAGGCCCTCCCGCCGCTCGATCACCATCATGGCGCTGGCCGTCGGCGTCGTCGGCGGAATCTACGGCATCGGCGGCGGCTCGGTCCTTGGCCCCGTCCTGGCCGGCCGGGGAATCCCCGTCACCGAAGTCGCCCCCGCCGCCCTGGCCTCCACGTTCCTGACCTCCCTGGTCGGCGCGGGAACCTACGCACTGCTGTCACTGACCGGCGCCGGCCACATCGCGCCGGACTGGCCGCTGGGCCTTGCCTGCGGGTTCGGCGGCTTGGCAGGCGGCTACGTCGGCGCCCGTCTTCAGCCTCGTCTGCCCGAGACAGCTCTGCGGCTGCTCCTGGCCGCCCTCGCCATCGCCCTGGCCGCCCTCTACCTCACCCAGGCACTGGCTTAGCAGCACCCGCCGCCCAGGCCGCGCATGAACAGGACGGCCACCCGATTCTTTTGGCCTGCGGCAGCCGCACACGCGCAGAAGCTCCGGTCATCACCTGGACCATTGCCTGTTCCCGGCCGGAGATCATGGCTGGCCGGGATGCAGGGCAGCCCACGCAGACTGCTGCGGGCGATGAGTCTGGTGCTTGCTGATCGTCAGAATGTCAGTGGGCTGTGGTAGTTCCTGGGTAGCGGCGCTGGCCGGCCCTTACGTGTCGGGCGCGGGCGGGCGTGAGCTGCTGGAGGTGTCCGGTTGTGCTGGAAGGAGTGGCGATGAGCAGTGTCCGGGTTCTGGTCGGTACGCGTAAGGGTGCGTTCGTGCTGACGTCGGACGGCAAGCGCGAGCGGTGGCAGGTCAGCGGGCCTCATTTTGAGGGCTGGGAGATCTACCACGTCAAGGGATCACCGGCCGACCCGGAACGGCTGTACGCGTCGCAGTCCAGCGGCTGGTCCGGGCAGGTGATCCAGCGTTCCGATGACGGCGGCGCGACGTGGGAGCCGGTCGGCAACGAGCTCCGTTATGACGGTGTCCCCGGGACGCACCAGTGGTACGACGGGACCCCGCATCCGTGGGAGTTCGCGCGGGTCTGGCATCTGGAGCCGTCGCTGGATGATCCGGATACGGTCTATGCCGGGGTGGAAGACGCCGGGCTGTTCGTGTCGGCCGATGGCGGGTGGCAGTGGCAGGAGCTGCCCGGGCTGCGCTGCCACGATTCGGGGCCGTCGTGGCAGCCGGGCGCGGGCGGGATGTGCCTGCACACGATCATCCTGGATCCCGGCACGCCGGGCCGGATGTTTGCCGCCATTTCGGCGGCGGGCGCGTTCCGGTCTGATGACGCGGGCCAGACGTGGCGGCCGGTGAACCGGGGCCTGCGCTCGGACGGCATCCCTGACCCTGATGCCGAGGTCGGGCATTGCGTGCACCGCCTCGCGATGCACCCCGCCCGTCCAGGCGTGCTGTACATGCAAAAGCACTGGGATGTCATGCGCAGCGATGATGCGGGTGAATCGTGGCACGAGGTCAGCGGCAACCTGCCGACCGATTTCGGGTTCCCGATCGACGTGCACGCGCATGAGCCGGACACCGTCTACGTGGTCCCGATCACCAGCGATTCGGTGCATTTCCCGCCGGAAGGGAAGCTGCGCGTCTACCGCAGCCGGACCGGCGGGGACGACTGGGAGGCGCTCACCAGCGGGCTGCCGCAGGAGCACTGCTACGTCAACGTGCTGCGTGACGCGATGGCTGTGGACTCGCTCGATGCCTGCGGGGTGTACTTCGGCACCACCGGCGGACAGGTGTACGCCTCGGCCGACGCCGGGGACAGCTGGGCGCCCATCGTGCGGGATCTTCCGGCTGTGCTGTCGGTTGAGGTCCAGACGCTGTCATGATCAGGGTGGTACTTCCCGGGCACCTGCGGGCGCTCGCGCGGATCGACGGCGAGGTCGCACTGGACGTGCAGGGCCCGGTCACCCAGCGGTCGGTCCTGGACGCGCTGGAGGCCAGCTACCCGGTGCTGCGCGGGACGATCCGCGGCCACCAGGGCGGCCCGCGCCGGGCGTTCATCCGGTTCTTCGCCTGCGAGCGGGACCTGTCCCACGACCAGCCCGACACCCCGCTACCCGAGGCAGTGGCCGCCGGCGTCGAGCCCTATCTGATCGTCGGCGCGATGGCAGGCGGTTAGCCATCCGCCCGCGCCGCCTGTCACTTCTCGGTCTATCTGGCGCGGCGGGATGCAGCTGATCTTCGCGCGCCACTTGCCGGCGAGGTTGTCAGTCGTTCATGATCTCCCATTTGAAGCGGCGATTTTCGGGGCTGGCTTGTTCGAGGACCAGTCGCGGAGATTCTCGAACCTGGCGCGGTAGTAGCGGATCCGCCCGCAGGGGTCAGAACCGGGCTTTGAGCTCGTCCAGTTCTCGTGCCCGTGCGCTGAGCTTCGCGTAGGCCGGCCGTGCGCGGATGCGGGCCAGGACCCAGCCGATAGCTTCCGCCCGGCTGGCCGCGATGCCCGCGGTTATCAGCGTGTCCAGCATCTCCAGGTCCACGGGTCCGAGCCTGATACCAGCTGGGGTGAGATCCTGCTTGCGCCCGGCTCGGTCGTGCGGGTGGCACAGCCGCTGCCTGATCCAGCATTGGCGGCTGTTCTCGCCGAACCAGAACTCGAGGTAGGTGGCGCCGGGAAGCTTCTCCGTAAGCTCGCGGTGAAGTCCGCGGATCATCGCCTCGTGGTCTCGCTCCCAGGCCGGGTCTTCCCCGGCCTCATCGATAAATACCCGGACCAGCAGATCTCCCGGCTCGACCCACGGGTCGTCGCCGTGCTGCAGCAATGCGACCCGCTGCACCCCGTCGTCGGGGAAATGCTCCTTTACCAGCTCATCGAGCCTGCCTTGCGACTGGTCCTGCACGGCCCGGTCCAGGCCCGCCCGCACCTGGGACTCGCCGAGCTTCCACGCCCGCTCGCTGAGCTTCGCGTAGGTCGGCTGCTCGCGGA
>JBEKHI010000463.1:0-6164 GCA_050012355.1 Streptosporangiaceae bacterium
CGGGTCGGCCGGACACTGCGGGTTCTTCCAGATGGTCCGGTCCACTGGGTTTCGCGGGGGCTGGTCTTCACCACCTTCCAGGTGCGTTGCTGCTTCAACCGGTGGCAGTGCCGGCATGCGGGGTCGATGTTGTGCTCTGACGTTTCGCCCCCGTCCTCCCACGGGACGCGATGCTCCATGTCGCTAGTGGCGGCCGCGGCGTCGCATCCGGGTGTCGCACAGGTGGCCTTCCGCGCGATGATCAGATGCCGCAGCTTACGACTGGGATCGTGCTTGGTTTCGGGGTGTCCGTCGTCGCTGCTGTGCCGCGCGATCGGCTCCATCTTGAGGTCCAGGCTGGCCACGAACTCGGTGACCCCTGACTCTGGCGGTCTTGCTGGCCCGGGTTGCTCGCCACCCGGTGGTCCCGTTCCCGGTGGCCCGGTTTCTGGCGGTGGCCATCGGTGCTGGCCCCTGGCGCATCCGTGGGCGGTGGCTTCTCCGGTGCGGGGATCCACCTGTGTCAGGCACCACCGGGTCGCCGGGTTGGCCGTTCCGGCGGTGATCAGGTCCCGGGCGACGGTCCCGGTGACGTGGCCCCAGCCCGGGATCCAGCCGGGAGCGTCCTGTTTCGGGTCGAGGGTCCCGGCGGTGATCACCAGGTTGATGGTCAGCCCCGGGCTGCCTGGCATCGGCGGCTCCTCCGATCCCGCCCCGAACTCGTAGTCTTCGAAACCCCACGGGTTGAAGTAGGCTGCCTCCTCATCTTCGGCTTGCTCGGCGGGGTCCTGATCCGCTGGGGTGATGCCGTCCCACGGGCCGCCGGCCGTCGGGCCGGTGAAGGCGGGGGCGGCGCCCCCGGTGACCGGGTGCCGGCCCAGCGCCAGTGCCGCCAGCGCGTCGGCCCGCAGATTATCAAGCGACCCCTTGATGCCCGCCGCCCGCATGATCCGCGCCCAGCCGCTCAGCGCCTGCTTGATCCCCATCGCCACCGCTACGCTCAGCTCGCGAGCTGCGAGCATCGCGTTCCCTGACTGTTCGGGTGCGAACTCGATCCGGCGGCCCTTGGCTGCTTTCTTCCGCCGTTCTTCGGCTTGGGCCGGGTCCAGCAGCAAGACGATGCGGCGGCACCTGGCCCGCAGCGACCCAGGTGTCCGGCCCGCTGCGTCCCGGGCGATCAGCTCGTCGGCCTTGCTGAGAAGCGATGGGTCCAGCAGGGCGGTTTCCTCGGCGATGATGCGCTGCCGGTAGTCGGTCAATGCGCCGTCGTGGGCCAGTCGCATGCATTGCGGCAACCGGTCCAGGGTGACCGAACGGTTCAGGTTCCCCTTCGCCGCCATGGCTGACAGGTGGATCTCATGGGCGTAATCGTCGGCCCCGAACTCCCCGAGTACCTCCTGCCCGAGCTTGGGGTCCCACTCCAGGTTCCTCTTCGCGTACTCGGCGGCGAGCCTGTTCGCCGCCCAGGCGGCCTGCCCGGCGACCCGGTCGATGGCCGCGATCGCGCCGAGCAGCTCATCGCCTGACAGGCCGGATACGTCACCCTCCACGGTCCGGATCACCGCCAGCCCCAGCACCGGCCCGGCCGGCTCGACATCCCACGTCCCGCCGTGCGCGAACTGCCGCTCCGCGGGCTCGGCGCCCTGCCATCCCTCCTCCCGCACCGCATCCCACAACTCGTCTGGATACGCCACCGTCGGCTCGTAATCGAGATCTTCGGTGTAGCTCATTTCTTCCCACCCCCTTCCTCTATCGCTATATACATAGTACCTATATTCGAATACGAATTCAAGCTTGCGGCCGAGTCGCGTGAGCAGCGGCTAGGCGTAGTCCGCGGCGCCTCACCAGACGGGGGGAAAGTGCCGGATCAGCTCCGCGCGGGCCTGGTCGTCGAGGGTCACGTCGGTGGCGGCGAGGTTCTCGGCCAGTCCGGCGTCGCGACTGGCGATCCAGCGTCGCTAGTTGTGCCGGAAGCGTGACGGACCGCGTTGAGCAGGTTCAGCCAGAATAGCTGAGCGTCCTGCTGGTCTCGCTGCCAGCAGGCGCCGAGATGATCGTCACCGGGAGCGCTGCCGCGCGGTCCAGACGGGCGACGAGATCGTCGCGGTCGACCTGACTTCTCACCGTCGTTATGGTCCCATGATTGACGGGCGGCGAGCCAGGAGTACGGGCTCGTTGACACGTATCTAGTCGCGCCGTTTAATCAGGGAGACAATAGTGTCAAAATGGTCTGAACGGCGCCAGAGGGCAGTGATAATTCGTTGGTTCATGGGCGCGGATCCACCCCGGGCGCGGCCATGATGCGTGCCTATCGCTAACCTCTGTTTCGCTGTGTTCTGATCCGGCGCGTGCCTGATACGGAGAGACTCGTGGCAAGAAACCCGAGGAACCGCCGGTTCATTCGGCGGTGCTTTCGCACACTGATGATGGTGCTGATCACGGGATTGGCCGCCACCGGGCCCATGCGGGCGACGGTCTCGGCGTCCAGCAGCCTGCCGTGTGACATCTACGAGTCCAACGGAACCCCGTGCGTTGCCGCTTACAGCATGGACCGGGCGCTGTATTCCTCCTATGACGGGCCGCTGTACCAGGTGCAGCGCGCCTCGGATGGTGCGACCGACGACATCGGCCTGCTCTCGACGGGCGGCTATGTCAACGCGCCGGAGCAGAATTCCTTCTGCGCGAGTACCTCCTGCACCATAACCGAGCTCTTCGACCAATCCTCGGAGGGAAACAACCTGACCGTCGAGGGGGCCGGCGGTAACGGCGCGGCGGATCACGGCGCGCCGGCGACCGCGCTGCCGATCACGGTGGACGGTTACCAGGCCTATGGCCTAGACATCATGGGACACACCGGCTACCGGGACGACGACACCCACGGGATCGCGGTCGACGGCGAGCCCGAGGGTATGTACATGGTGGCCAGCGGCACCCACGTCAACCCCGGCTGCTGTTTTGACTTCGGCAACGCCGAGACCAACAACGACGACAACGGCGCCGGGCACATGGACGCCGTCAACCTCACCACCTACTGCGGCTCCAACTCCGCGCCGTGTACCGGAAACGGCCCCTGGGTCGAGGCGGATATGGAGAACGGCCAGTGGATGGGGGACGGCAGCAACTCCGCTGACACGGGAAGCAACAGCGACTTCGTGACCGCGATGCTGGCGAACAACGGGCAGACGACCTTCGAACTCGCGGGCGGCGACGCGCAGTCCGGCAGCCTCACGACCTACTATGACGGGTCCCTTCCCAGCGCCTATAAGCCGATGCATCAAGAGGGCGCGATCGTGCTGGGCACCGGCGGGGACAACAGTCAGTCGGATATCGGCTCGTTCTTCGAGGGCGTGATGACGCAGGGCTTCCCGTCCGCCGCCGCCGAATCCGCCGTCCAGGCGAGCATCGTCTCCGCTGACTACAGCCAGCTGCCGGCCGCGACGGCCGGGCCGGCGGTGGTTCATGACGGGTACTCCAGCGTGTACACCGTGGACTCGTCCAATGCGCACCTGCAGGAGACGTACCTGCCGGCGATCAGCGACTCGTGGTCTACCCAGGACCTGTCCGCGAAATACGGCACCCCGGCGGTGCTGGCGGGCACGGAGCCGGTGGCGCTGACCCACGATGGATACACCAGCGTGTACACGATCGATGCCTCGAACGGGGATCTGCAGGAGACGTATCTGCCAGCGATGGGCGGACCGTGGTCCACCCAGAACCTGTCGACGGAGTTCGGTACCCCGCCGACGGACGTGACGCCGACCGCCCTTTATCACAATGGCTACACCAGCGTGTACACCATCGACGCGTCGGACGCGCACCTGCAGGAGACGTACCTGCCGCTAATGGGTGGCTCGTGGTCTACGCAGGATCTGTCCGCGAATGACGGCACCCCGGCGGTCCTGGCCGGGACATCCCCGGTCGCCGTCTTCCACTCCGACTACGCCAGCGTCTACACGGTCGATGCCTCGAATGACCACCTGCAGGAGACGTACCTGCCGGTCATGGGCGGTCCGTGGTCTACCCAGGACCTGTCCGCGAATTACGGCACCCCGGCCACAACCGTGACGCCGGCCGCCGTCGTGCATGACGGATATACCAGCGTGTACACGGTCGACGCTTCCGGCAGCCACCTGCAGGAGACGTACCTGCCTGCCATCGGTGACCCGTGGACCACGCAGGACCTGTCAGCGGACTACGGGACGCCGGCGGTGGCAGCAGGCACCGAGCCGGTGGCGCTCTACCACACCGGTTACACCAGCGTCTACACCGTGGACTCGTCCACTGACCACCTGCAGGAGACGTACCTGCCTGCCATCGGTGACGCGTGGACTACCCACGATCTGTCCGCGGGCTACGGCACCCCAGCCACCACCCAGACCCCGATCGCGCTGCTCCACCCGGACGCGAGTGGCGATCTCACCTGGACCAGCGTGTACACGGTCGACGCTTCCGACAGCCACCTGCAGGAGACGTACCTGCCTGCCATCGGTGACGCGTGGACCACGCAGGATCTGTCCGCCGACTACGGCACCCCGCCCGCGCGATAGGGGATTTCTGTGCTCATAGAAAAGCGGCTGACCGACCTTGGCCTGGAACTTCCTAAGCCCATGAAGACTCCGCCGGGCGTGACCCTCCCGTTCCCCTGGGTGCGAGTCCTGGGAACCCACGCCTATATCTCCGGCCACGGTCCGTTGCTCGCGGACGGGTCCCTGCCTCCGAACCTGGGCAAGGTGGGAAGTGACGTGACGCTTGAGCAAGCTTACGAGGCGGCGCGATCCACGGCGTTGTCTATGCTTTCCAGCCTGCGGCGGGAACTCGGCGACCTGGACAGGATCAAGGCATGGATCCGTGTCTTCGGGATGGTGAACGCGGCGCCGGGTTTCACGCAAACCCCCGCGGTCATCAATGGCTTCTCCGACCTGATCCTGGAACTCTGGGGAGAAGAGGCGGGCAGCCACGCCCGCTCGGCGGTCGGACAGGCCGAACTCCCCTTCCGCATTCCGGTTGAGATCGAGGCCGAAGTCTTGATCGACGGAGCCTGATCAGGCGTTCTGGGCTCTTGTTACGGCGCCGGACCTGCGGTATGTTACCCGCCAGTCATGTCTCGCGTTCGATGGCGATGGAGGTGGCGATGCATGACGTCCTCGATCCGTGGCTGAATCCGGTGACCTACGCTGTCCCGTTCTTCCTCCTCTTCATCGGCATCGAACTCGCCGCGCTGAAGTGGCTCGACCACGATGACGTCACCGGTTACCAGTCAAGGGACGCCTCGACGTCCATCGCGATGGGCGCTGGCTCGCTGGCCACCACCATCGCGCTGAAAGCCGCCGCGTTCTTCGTCTACATCGCCCTCTACCTCTATGTCGCGCCCTGGCAGCTGCCGATGCGCACCTGGTGGTCATGGGCGCTGGTCATCGTCGGCGTCGACCTGGCCTACTACTGGCAGCATCGCTTCGTGCACCGCGCCCGGGTCGGCTGGGCGGCCCACCAGGCGCATCACTCCTCGGAGTACATGAACTTCGCGACGGCGCTGCGGCAGAAGTGGAATCCGTGGTTTGACTTCTTCTTCTGGCTACCGCTCCCGCTACTGGGCGTCGCTCCGTGGGCGATCTACTCCGGCTACGGGATCAATCTCGTCTACCAGTTCTTCGTCCACACCGAGACCGTCGGGAAGCTTCCCCGGCCGGTCGAGTTCGTGCTGAACACGCCCTCCCACCACCGGGTGCACCACGGCCGCGATCCGATCTACCTGGACAGGAACTATGCCGGCATCCTGATTGTCTGGGACCGGCTGTTCGGCACCTTCCAGCCCGAGATCTTCCGCCCGTCCTACGGCCTGGTCCATCCGGCCGGCACCTACAACCTCGTCAAGCTGCAGTACGGCCCTTACGCCGACCTCTGGCACGACGTCTGGCACGCTGCTTCCTGGCGTGATCGTCTCGGCTACCTGTTCATGCCACCCGACTGGCGGCCACAACCCGTGCTCCCGTCCGGGGCAACAGAGTGACCCCGGCCGGACTGTCCCGGGGGTGTTTTCATGATGGTGGACAGTTCACGTGTCTATGGACACATTCCAGAACAACATGAGTTTGCAGCGTGTCGTTGCGGCCGACCGGTTTTGTGCGTTATCACCCGGTTTTGCCGACCCTCGTCGCTGCTCATACATTCGAATGATTATGGTTGGT
>JBEKHI010000464.1:0-6939 GCA_050012355.1 Streptosporangiaceae bacterium
TGGGCGAACGCGGCCAGGTCGGCTTCCCGTGCGCGTTCCAGGAGTTCCCCGAACCGGGGGTCGCCAGAGGTGTCGGTCCGCAGGACCAGGGTGTTGACGAAGAAGCCGACCAGTTCTTCGAGTGCCTCGTCCGAGCGGCCGGCGACCGGGGTTCCCAGCGGGATGTCGGTCCCGGCTCCCAGCCGGGTCAGCAGGACCGCCACCGCGGCCTGGATCACCATGAACAGCGTCACGCCATGTCCGCGGGTCAGCCCGGCCAGGCCGGCGTGCAGGGCCGGCGGCACGCTGAACCGCACCCGGCCGCCCCGGTAGGACGCCGTCGCCGGGCGCGGCCGGTCAAACGGCAGCGTCAGCTCCTGCGGTGCCCCGGCCAGCGCCGCCGCCCAGAACCGGGCCTGCCCGGCCGCCAGGCTCCCGGGGTCTTTGTCATCTCCCAGCAGGTCCCGCTGCCACAGCGCGTAGTCCGCGTACTGCACCGCCAGCGGCGCCCAGTCCGGTGCCCGCCCCGCGCACCGGGCCGCGTAGGCCTGGCTCAGGTCCCGCCCCAGCACCCCCATCGACCAGCCGTCGCCGGCGATGTGATGCATCACCACCACCAGCACGTGCTCGGCCGGCCCGGTCACCAGCAGCCACGCCCGCACCGGCAGCTCAGCCGCCACATCAAACGGGTACCTGGCCGCCGCGGCCAGCTCCTGCTCCCCGCCGCCCTCCACCACCGTCAGCGGCGGCGCCCCGGCCACCACCCGCTGCCACGGCACCCCGCCGGTCTCGGGAAACACCGTCCGCAGGCTCTCATGCCGGGCCGCCACATCCGCCAGCGCCCGCTCCAGCGCGACCCGGTCCAGCCGGCCGGTCAGCCGCACCGCCACCGGAATGTTGTACGTCGCCCCCGGCCCCTCCAGCCGGCTCAGGAACCACAACCGCTGCTGCGCAAACGACAACGGAACCTCCGGGGCCGCCGAGAAATCCCCACCACGCACGCGTCGGCCTGCCAGGAGCCCCATCAGCAGCCGATACCCCGACACGTTAATAAATTACCACCAGTTAGGCCGGAGTAACAGATTTGCACATAAACCGGACACCTGCTCCAGTTCCGGCGCTGCTGGGCGCGCGGGCCCTCGCGTGTAGCCTTCAGTGGTGCTGGCACATGAGCGGGCGGAGAACGAAAGGCTCCGCGAGCGAGGCACCGTCTCGGCTCAGGAACTCGTGCGCTGGTTGCAGGTGAGCGCGTCGAGCCTTGACCGGTGCCGCCAGGCGGGCGGCTCCGTGGTGGTGGTCTGATGCAGTTGACGATCCTCGGCGGCGGCGGCTTCCGCGTCCCCCTGGTGTACCGCGTTCTGCTGAATGACCGGCGGCCAGGTCGCATCACCCGGGTCACGTTGCACGACACCGACCGCACCCGGCTGGAAGTGATCGCCAAGGTGCTCGCCGACCAGGCAGCTGAGGTCACAGACGCTCCGCAAGTGACCATAACGACGGAGCTCGATCTCGCGCTCCACGGAGCCGACTTCGTGTTCAGCGCGATCCGGGTGGGCGGCCTCGACGGCCGCGTCGTCGACGAGCGGGTGGCGCTCGACGAGGGGGTGATCGGCCAGGAAACCGTGGGAGCGGGCGGGATCTCCTACGGCCTGCGCACGATACCGGTCGCGACCACCATCGCCCGCCGGGTGGCCGAACTCGCGCCACATGCCTGGGTCATCAACTTCACCAATCCGGCGGGCATGGTCACCGAGGCGATGCTCCCGTACCTCGGCGACCGGGTCATCGGGATCTGCGACTCTCCGGTCGGGCTCGGCCGGAGAGTCGCGAACGCGCTGGGCGTGGACCCGGCGAGCGCCCGGTTCGACTACGCCGGGCTGAACCATCTCGGGTGGCTGCGCGCTGTCTACGTCGACGGGTGTGATCAGCTGCCGCGGCTGATGTCCGACGAGGGCGCGCTTACCGCGTTCGAGGAGGGGCGGCTCTTCGGCGCCGATTGGCTGCGCACGCTCGGTGCCGTGCCCAACGAGTACCTGCACTACTACTACTTCACCCGGCAGACGCTGGCTGCCGGCCGCGCCGCCGCGTATACCCGCGGCGCGTTCCTTCGCGAGCAGCAGCATGGTTTCTACGCACGGGTATCGGCGGACGAGGGTCCGGCCTTCGCCGCCTGGGACGAGACCAGGCTGGAACGCGAGGTTACCTACGGCGCCGAGAGCCGCGCGGCTTCGGCCGCTGGTGACCGCGACCCGACCGACCTGGAATCGGGCGGTTATGAGCAGGTGGCGCTGGCTCTGATGCGGGCGATCGCGCATAACGAGCGGACCACCCTCATACTCAACGTCCGCAACCGCGGCACGCTCGACGTGCTCGACGCCGACGCCGTGGTCGAGGTGCCATGCCATGTCGATGCCAATGGCCCCCGTCCCCTCATCGCCGACCCGCTGCCCGGGTACGCGGCGGGACTCGTATGCGCGGTGAAGTCGGTCGAACGCGACGTCATCGGCGCGGCCGCCACCGGATCCCGGTCCCTAGCGTTGCGCGCGCTCGCCACTCATCCCCTGGTGGATTCCGTCCCGGTGGCGCGCCGCCTGCTAGATAGCTATCAGAGCCGGTTCTCCGCCCTCGCCTACCTGCGCTGACGGCACCCGCTCCGTTCCCGGCACCCACCCCAGCGATGGCCCATCGATGGTGCTATTCCGCTATCGATGGCCCATCGATGGGGTCGCCATACCCGTCCTGCCCGCAAACCGCGGCAAGCGAGATGTTCAGGCCGAGCCGACTCAGCGCGACCGCGTGGCTGGCGATGCCGCCGGGGCCCGATCCCATCCCAGCTGTCACGCCCATGGCGCGGCATCGCCCCACTGATTCCAGTAAGTCGTCTCAGCCGTGGGCAGGCGAGTTGTGGGCCCGAATCTCCCCTGCGGATAACCGAGCGGAATGGCGAGATGGAAGCTGATGTGGTCAGGAACGCCGAATAGCGCCCGGAACTCGTCGTGATCGCCGGGGTACAGGCGCGTTGGCACCGAACCGATGCCGAGCGCCCGCGCCGCGAGCATCAGGTTCTGGGCGGCGGGCAGGACCGACTCTGGTCCGTGCGGCGGCTCGGATAGCACGAAGACGACGCAAGGAACATCTTTCATCTCCCCGGCAAGTCGCATTGCCGGGGCCATAGAAGTGTCGCCCGGAGAGACATCCTCGGGGCCGCTCCAGCCCTGGTCCTCCTTGCGCTTAGCCCACCACGACCTTTGGTACAGCTCCCCGAACGCCGCGATCTTGTCCCGGTCGGTCGCGACAAGCAGGCGGCCGATCTGCCGGTTGCTGCCGTTCGGCGCCTTGGCCGCGGCCGCGATGATGACGTGGAGGTGCGCCACCGGGATGGGGTCGGGGCGCATCCTGCGAATCGACCGCTGCGTGAACATCGCCTCGCCGATCGGCATCGATAGTTCGCTCGGGTCTACCTCAGGTTCTTCCATGGTCGGGATCGTAGCGACCCTAGGCCCGGTCACCGCGCTGCAGGCAGGCCCGATCGCCATGCCGGGCTTGCGGCATGACGCGACTCAGATTATCGTTCCGATATATCCACTCGATATATCGGGCCGACGATTTTCAAGCTGACGCGGGAGCTGCGATGAGACGGATCGACTACAACACCGAGCAGTACCAGGACTACGCGCGCGGGCGTGCGCTCACCGAGCAGCAGCTTCAGGCGTGGATCAGCGCCTTCGCCGCCCTGTTGCCCCAGCAGCGACCGCTGGCGGGCCTGGACATTGGCTCAGGCACCGGCAGGTTCACCCCCGCGCTAGCGCGAGCGTTCGGGCCAGTGACCGGCGTCGAGCCGTCGGTCGGCATGCGCGACGTTGCGGAGGCGCAGGGCCCGCATCCCGGTGTGCGGTACCTGGCAGGCTCCGCCGAGGACATTCCAGTGCCCTCCGGCAGCGCCGACTACCTTCTCATGTTCTTGTCCTGGCATCACGTCCAGGACAAGCCCCGGGCAGTCCGCGAGTTGGCCAGGGTACTCAGGCCCGCCGGGCGGCTGTTGCTACGCGAGAACTTCAGCGACCACATACCTCCCTCAGGATGGTGGCTGGAATACTTCCCCTGCGGCTTCGAGGTGGACGCCGCCCTGTTCCAGCCGCTGCACGAGGTCATCGCGACATTCACCTCGGCCGGCTGGCGCGTCGCTAGCTTCGGCCGGATCACCGAGCCGTCCTCCGGCACTCAAGGCGACATGCTCCAGCGGCTGCGCCTGCGCACCCATTCGGCCTTCGCTCAGTTCACACCCGACGAACTGGAGACCGGCTTCCGCCGCCTCGAGCAGGCCATCGCCGCCGACCCCGAGGCGCCGGCGCCCGAAGATCCCGCCACCGTCCTCACCCTCGAACGGTGCTAGCTGACACGTAATATCCGCAGCGAGACGTGGCGTGCGGTTGTCGCGTACCGGTTCAGCCAAGCGCGTACCGGGCCGTCAGTGGACGGCGTGATCGGCAGTCCCGCCGACCGGGAGATAATGTCCGAGGCTCCGGGCGCGCAGTCGCCTGACCACGGTGGCGGGGTCGGCCAGCAACCCGAAGTGGTGCAGTTCGACGCCGTCGTCACGCAGGCTGCCGATGATCTCCCGGAAGTGGCCGTAGTTCACCAGCGTCATCGGCACGATCACCGGACCTTCATGCCCGGTCAGCGTCATGCGCAGCAGTTCCAGCACGGAGTGCCGCCAGGCGGGGATGTCCTGCCACCGGCGCCGCAGCGACGGGGGCAGCATGCGGCGCATACCGGAGCCCACGGGCCCAGGGTCGCAGACTACGCTGCCGGGCAGTCGCCGGTTCAACTCGAAGGCGGTAGCCGTCTTGCCCACCCCCTCGGGTCCATTGATCCACAGGAGCTTCGTGGTGCTAGCGAGGCCTCGCGAGCTGCTGCCTTGATCTTGTCGTGAGACATCGTGCCTCTGTCCGGTGGCCTGGTCCCGGCGCCCGGCCACCGCATGGTGATCACGATGGAAGGAAGAGGAGAACTCACGCGAGGGCTGCGCCGCTCTTGTCCGTACGCGCTACCTCCCGCGCCGGGCTGGCGGTAGCTCTGATCCGGCAGGCGTGCCTGCCAAGGTCAGCATACGCAGACGCTTCCGAACTTCAAGCTGCAGGCGGCGTAGTCACCGGGTCGCTAGCGGAGAGTTCACCCGTCCATCCTCCTGGTTCAATGAACCATTCCGTCCCGCAGACAACCCGGAATACCGGCGGGGGCGACTGGGCCAGCACACGGTACAACCTGGCCGCTCTCCCCCCGCCGGAAATCGGAGTCCGGTGCACCGCCAGGGCGGCTTGCTTTTGTGCCGCATAGCGGCGAACGCTGACCCGGTGCGTGATCGCGGACCGCGGCGTACCGTACCCGCGCATCTCAATGAGACGGTGGCGAGTCAGCAAGCGAAACGCAACAAGCGACCCCGCGAACCGAGCAATCAGCTCCCGCGGCACAGTCGCTTCCGCAACCCGCACTCCGGCCAGCTCGGCCGCCCGCGCGCCGACCTGGTGCACCCGTACATGGTCGCGAAGGCCGTTGAAGCCTTGCGGGTCGTAGCTAAGCAGCAGATCCGCCTGCTCGCCAGTCAGCAGATCCGCCTGCTCGCCAGTCAGCAGAGCAGCCAGCTTCTCAGCCGCTTCCTCAAGGTCCGCCCGCGCGAACCGGGTCCTGCCGGGCGGGTCTTCGAACAGGACCGGCCCGTGCCCGCTGTCCGCGTAGCCCAGATGCACGACCTCCTGCGCGCCCAGGATCGCAGCGCTAGCCCGTAGTTCCTCCAGCTGCTGGGCAGCCTGGTCGGCCCACATGCCGTCGCAGGCCACGACGATGATCACCCGATGTCCCTCGGCGGCTAGCCAGGCAATCGTCCCGCCAGTCAGCAGCACCACGTCGTCAGCATGAGCATGAAACGACACGACCGTTGCCACCGGCGCAGTCTAACGAGCGAGTACTGAGAGTTTGGCTTTGAACCAGGAAGGTGGACTCCGTGCCGCACCTGCCCACGCGCCAGAGCCCTAATACGCAATTGCGCCAGACGTTCCAGCTGGAACGTCGACCTGACCGAAACACGAGGACTTCAGTGTGGCCCTCTCAGACTTGAGGTTGAACTCCTCGCTCGTGCGCTACCTACGGCAGTATGAGGGCCTCGATCCGTCAGCGGACACGCTACAAGCATCCGAATCGACGTCTCAGCAGTACCAGCCGTGGTCGATTGAGCGCAGGCTCAGCGAAGCCGACATCCAGACCATCATTAGCGAGTTCCTATCCGGCACGTCCAAGCCTGAGCTAGCCCGCCGGTACTCAGTCAGCCTGACTGCTCTCAAGGACCTGCTTCGCCGTCGTGGCATCCGCCGTGACGGTCGACGGGACACGCATCACTAACAAACTCCAGCCCGGTCGCCCCTATAAAGGGGTGGCCGGGCTGCTTCGTGTTTTAGCCCTTTGGCGCTGACACGAACGCAGGGCTCCACTCCACCGTATTTGTTTTGCCTCTCTACCTTTGGGAGTCTTGCCCACCTATATAAGCATACCTTTATTTGGAGAATCAACTATGGAGAGAGGGTTACGCATTGGTTCGTTATGCACCGGATACGGTGGCCTCGACATCGCGGTGTTAGCAGTGTTCGGCGGCACGCTCGCCTGGTGCGCTGACAATGACAAACACATATCGACCATCTTGGCGGCACGCTATCCGGACACACCCAACCTGGGTGACCTGACGTCGTTCAACTGGCATGAGGTCCCACTTGTAGACATCTTGTGTGCCGGATTCCCTTGCCAGGACATTAGCTTTAGCGGCCGTGGCGCCGGAATTGAGAAAGGAGCACACAGTGGTATTTGGAAAAACATCGTTAGTGGTATTCGCGAGCTACAACCCACGATTATCGTCGTGGAGAACGTGGCCGCCATCAGGAGCCGCGGGCTCGGTCGCGTACTCGGGGACCT
>JBEKHI010000465.1:0-6111 GCA_050012355.1 Streptosporangiaceae bacterium
TGGCTGACGCCGAACGAGAGCATCTGTGGCGGCTGTGGGAGGGCTCGCCGAATGTCCGGATGCTGGCCGGCGAGCGCGCCGTCCGCCCGGATGTCGAGGGAGAGGTCGCGGCGTTCCTCGGGCCACCCGCGCACCAGTCGCTCTCGCTGCATGACCACGTGTCCGTGGGCGCTGACGGGCGGGCCGCCCGGGTCCGGACGATCCAGGTGATCGAGGCGATCCGCCCGGACACCGCCAGCATCCCGTATATCTACGACACGTCCGCGCTCACGCTGCACGCCGTGCACGGCTGTACCCCGCCCGGCGACCCGGTGGTGGCGACCGGCAAGGACCTGTTCGTCACGCGGCTACCGCTGGTGAAGACGCTCGACGTGGGGGACACCCTGACGCTGGAGTACGCCACCACCTTCCAGTACCGGGGCGAGATCACCGCCGAGCACCGCCAGTACCGCCGGGCCGTCATGCGCCGGGTCGAGAACTTCGACCTCCGGGTGCAGTTCGATCCTGACAACATCCCGCCGCATGTCTGGTGGGCCATCTGGGACGGGGTTGACGGGGAGATCATCGAGCAGCGCGAGGAAACCCTGGACAGCCAGCACTCCGCGCATCGCTACCTCCGCGTCGTGGAAAAGACCGTCCTCGGCTTCTACTGGGCCTGGTAGCCGTGACACGATCGGATGGTGCGACTTGACCAGGACCGGGCAACCACCAGCGCGGAGCTTCGCTCATATAACCTGGCGCGGCTGCTGCGCGCTGTGCACGACGGGGATGGCGCGCGTACCAGAGCGGAGCTGACCCGCCAGCTGTCGCTGGCCCGCGGCACCGCCACCGTGCTGGTGCGGGAGCTCGCGGCCCGGCAGCTCATCGAGGAGCTGGCCAGCCCGGCGCAGGGGGCGCGCGGCCGCCCGACGGGCGTGCCGTCGGCGCATCCGCGCGGGCCGGTCGCACTCGCCGTGGACCTGCGCGACGACTCATTCTCGGTCGCCGCCTTCGAGCTGACCGGAACCGGCACCGTGCTGCGGCAGCACCCGAGAACCGGCCAGGATGGCGCCGAGATGCTGGCCGAGGTGGCCGCCAGCGTGGCGGAGTACCGAGCCGAATTCGGCGCCCGGGTGGTTGGCGTCGGCGTCGCGGTGCCTTCTCCGGTCAGCGACGGCCGGATGGTCCAGCCCACGCTGCTCGACTGGCGCGGTGTAGATGTGGCGGAGACGATCGCCCAGGATGTCCGGGTCGGGAACGACGCCACCCTCGCCGGGCTCGCCGAGGCCCGCCGCGGCGCGCTGCGCGGGGTCAGCGTGGCGCTGCACCTGCATGCCGCCACGGGTATCGGCGGGGTGCTGCTCGCCGACGGCAGCCCGCTGACCGGCGCGTCGGGTGCCGCCGGGGAGTTCGGGCACATGCCGCTGGCCGGCGGGACCCGCCGCTGCCGCTGTGGCTCGGTCGGATGCTGGGAACTCGAAGCTGGTACCCGCGGGCTGCTCCGCCGGGCCGGCCGGCCGGAAAGCGGGGACCGGATGGCGGAAGCGTCCCGGATCATCGCGAACGCGGTCGCCGACCCGATGTGCGCCGCCGCGCTCACCGACGTGGCCGAGGCGCTCGGCCGCGGCGTCGGCGCGCTGGTCAACGCCCACGATCCCGAGGCGGTCGGGCTGTCCGGCCTCGCCGCGCGCGTCTACCAGGCGGCGCCGCCGGCGGTGTGGTCCGGTTACCAGGCGACGCTGATGCGGTTCCGCCGCGCCGACCCGCCGCCGCTGATCCCCTCCCGGCTTGACGACCTCGGCCCGTTGATGGGCGCCGCCGAACTCGTCTTCGATGAGTTCCTTACGCCGCGCGGCGTCATGGCCTGGCGCGACCCGGCCAGAAAATCAGGTGACCTTACCACCACGTCCTGGTAGGGTTTCGAGCTTCGTGCTCACCCCACGTCATCACGGAGGTCACTCATGCCTGCCGACGCCGTCATCGACGATGAGCGGCACTATCTAGCTCAGGCACGCGACTACCTCAACCTCATGCGGGAGAACGTGCTCGGCCTGCGCGCCCTCGGTGGCGACCCGATCTCCGAGGAGTACCTGAAGGCCGAGCTCTACCGCCGCGCGGAGGCGCTCAAGGACATCCCAGACGCCCCGCTGTTCTTCGGCCGGCTGTTCTTCGAGGCCCCGGAAGACTTTCACATCGGTCGCCGTCACGTGCACGACGGCGACGGCAAGCCGGTGGTGCTCGACTGGCGCGCGCCGGTGTCCCGGCCGTTCTACCGTGCCAGCCAGACCGATCCGATGGGCCTGGTGCGGCGCCGCCGGTTCGGCTTCGACGGCGGTGCCCTTACCGCGTTCGAGGACGAGGCCTTCGGCGAGGGAGCCGCCGACCATCGTTATGGCTCCAAATTGCTTATCCAAGAAATCGAGCGGCCGCGCTCGGGCCCGATGCGAGACATCGTCGCCACCATCCAGCCCGAGCAGGACGACATCGTGCGCGCCGACGCGTCGACCACGGTGTGCGTGCAGGGGGCGCCGGGTACCGGGAAGACCGCGGTCGGCCTGCACCGGGTCGCGTACCTGCTCTACGCGCACAAGGAACAGGTAACCCGGCGCGGCGTCGTGGTCATCGGACCCAACCGGGCGTTTCTGTCCTATATCCGGAATGTCCTGCCGGCGTTGGGTGAGCTGGACGTCACCCAGACCACGATCGGCGACCTGGTGGCGAGCACGCCGGTCCGCGGCACGGACTCCGACGAGGTAGGCGTGATCAAGGGCGACGCGCGGATGGCCGAGGTGCTGCGCCGGGCGCTCTGGGCCCAGCTGCGCGAGCCCGAGCACGGGCTGATGGTGGTCCGCGGCAGCCGTCGGTGGCGGGTACCCGCGTACGAGCTCGGTGAGCTTATCTCCGAACTTTCCAAACGAGGAGTGCGCTATGCCTCGGGACGCGAGCTCTTCGCGCATCGCATCGCGCACACGGTGCTGACCCAGATGGAGATCGCGGGGGAGACCACCGACGACCGGACGCACGACGCGGTGCGCCGGTCGGCGCCGGTGCGGGCCTGCGTGGACGAGTTGTGGCCGAAGATGGACCCGAAGAGGCTGGTCTTCTCCGTACTGTCATCCCCGGACGCGCTGAAGAGATTCGGCGACGGACTCCTGGACCGCGCCGAACGCGAGGCGCTGCTCCTGGATCCGGCCCCGCGCAGCCCCGGGTCGGTGAAGTGGACGCGAGCCGACCAGGTGCTGCTGGACGAGGCGAAGGACCTGCTCGAGCGGACGCCATCGATGGCCCACGTCGTGGTGGACGAGGCGCAGGACCTGTCAGCGATGGAGGTGCGCGCCATCGGACGCCGTTGCTCCACCGGCGCCGCGACCGTACTCGGCGACCTGGCGCAGGGCACCACGCCGTGGGCCGCCACCTCCTGGGAAGTCCTGCTGACCCATCTGGGCAAGCCGGGCGCGTCCGTACGGGAACTGGAAACTGGCTACCGCGTCCCCCGCCAGATCCTGGACTTCGCCTCTCGCCTGCTCCCGGTGATCGCCCCCGGCCTCCGCCCCGCGACGTCCCTCCGCGAAGACCCCCACTCCCTGGAGCTAGTCCCCGTCGCCCCCGGGGCTCCGGCGCTTCGGGCCCGGGTGGCGGAGGCGGCCGCGGGGGCGCTGGAGGGGGCCGGGTCGGTGGCGGTGATCTGTGCGGACGCGCAGATCGGCGAGATGGAAGCCGCGTTGCGGGATGGGGGGCTGGAGTTCTCGGTGCTGAACGGCGGCGAGCTGCCGAGCCGGCTGACGCTGGTGCCGGTTACGCTCGCCAAGGGCCTGGAGTATGACCATGTCATTCTTGTCGAGCCTGCCGAGATCGCGACGGGCGAGACGTATGGGCTGCGGCGGTTGTACGTCGCGCTCACCCGCGCCGTGTCCCGGCTCACAGTAATTCACGTCGAACCGCTCCCGGAAGCGCTTCGTTTCGTAGAGTAGATACTTGAACCGGGGTGCGATTCGCGGATGTGCGTTGCGTCACCCTCCCGTCCCGGGCATCCTGGTAAGACCGGCACTGTAAGCGCCGGCAAAACTCCGAAGCGTGATTGAAGGCGATACTCATGGGGTCCAGCGATCAGGTCGGCTCTGTCCATACGCAGACTGTCTATCTAGAGAAGCTGGCCGATGAGCTGACTCACCGCGGTCTTGAGGCGTGGCTGATGGCACCGCCGGGCCGGGTGCCCAGCTTGTACGTCACCAATCCTGGTGCGCGTGCGCTCGAGGAAAACGTGTACGTCGGCTGCGGACAGGACGGCATTCACTGGTTCTGGTGGTCGTGGGCTGAGCGGATTGGCGTGGCTGACGACCTTGACCAGGCGGCCACCACCATTACCCGGGTACTGGCTAGCCGCAAGGCTAACTGAATCCCCTCCGGCGTTCAGAAGCCGGGGAACGCTACGGTCGAGCCGCGCCAGCGCGCGGCTCGCAGCGCGGGATCCAGCATCGCCCGCGCGCCAAACGAGCGCAGGCTCTCATCGGCGACCGCCACGACACCGAGGTAACCGCTGGCTACGCCGTCCTCCAGGTACGCGGCGAGCTTGGCCGCCGAGGACACGTCATCCACTGTGAACGGCATCTGGTAGGCGGACTCGGCGGCAACCGGCGTCGCGCCAAGCCCGGAGATCATCGACTGCAGGGTGTCTCGCGCCAGCAAGTGTGCGTGCCAGTCACTAGTGGCCTCGGTTTGGGCGGAACCGCTCAGGTAAGCCCCCGCGACGCCGTAACCGTAGATGGCCGCGTTCTCGGCGGCGAGAGCGACCTGCAGAGCGGTGACCGCGCTGGTCATGAGAGAACCGCCGCGTGCACGCTCTCGCAGGTCGCGATGCTCGCGAGCAACTGCGCGTGCCCTGGGCTGACCGCCGCCAGCCGGCCGAGCTGGCCGTCAGCGGCCGCTGATTCGGCGGATCGCAGCGCGTTCACCGCCGCTGCCTGACTTCCGGCCGCGGCCCGTCGGCTCGGCGAAGCGGACGGGGGTGTTTTATATCCGGCCGGGTAGCTGATGGTGGCCTGGAGCCGGGACAGGTGGTCGCGGTGTTCGGCCAGCAGTGGGGTGAGCATGGCCGACAATCCGGAATAAGAGGACATGGTTGCGTTGTATAGATCAATCAGTCCTTGTTCAGTCGTGATCGCGTCCTGAAGCGTCCGGACCTCGCGCGACACCGGCGGTGTCTTCCCCTCTGCGACATCCAGTGGCTGGCAGCCGGAGATGGCCATTGCGGCCAAGACGGCCGGCAGCGCCGCGGAAGCCGTGAGTATCTGACGTCGCCCAAGCATAGGCAACTAAGGATGCCACGCCTGGATGAGTGCCTGTGATTCACTGGCTACTCCGCACGCGGCGCTTCCTGCGGATAGGCTGGACCAGGGAGGATAGCCCTGCCGGCGGAAGGCACGGCAGCGGCGTTAGGAGGTCACGATGCGCGGAACAGCAGCTAAGGGTGGGCCAGGGACAGGCGGGGTTGCGTCTGGCAAGGCTGACGCGCAGCGCCTCACCAGTCTGCTCGACCCGGTGGTTACGGCCGTTGGGATGGAGCTTGAGTCGGTCCGGGTGACCCGGGCTGGCCGCAGGCTGCTGGTGCGCATCGTGGTCGACAGCGACCATGGGGTGTCACTGGACGACGCGACTGAAGTCAGTCGCGCCGCGTCGGCCGAACTGGACGCGACGGACGCCATGGGTGACGTTCCGTATACGCTTGAGGTGTCCTCGCCTGGGGTGGACCGGCTACTGACCGAGCCAAAACACTGGCGACGGGCGGTGGGCCGGCTGGCAGCGGTCCCGCTGACCGGTGCCGGCGAACCCAGCGGAGAACGGCTCACCGGCCGGGTGGAAGCGGCCGACGGGGACGGGGTGACTCTGGAAGTGGACGGGCAGCGGCGTAGTTTTCGCTACGACGAGCTCGGCGCGGGCTCCATCCAGGTGGAGTTCGGTCGGCTGGTGGATTCTTAAGACATAGGGCCGGCGGCTATGGATATTGACCTGAGCGTGCTGCGCAGCCTGGAGAGCGAGAAAGACATCTCGCTTGACACGGCGGTCAAGGCGATCGAAGACGCGCTGCTAGTGGCGTACCACAAGACGGATGGGGCATCCCAGACGGCGCGAGTC
>JBEKHI010000466.1:0-6103 GCA_050012355.1 Streptosporangiaceae bacterium
AGGAGCCCGCGTGGCAGGAGCCCGGGAGGCTGCGCGACAGGAGTGCGCGTGGGCGGGAATACCGTAAGGCATGGATGACGAGGACCTTCACTACCAGTCAGGGTTCGGAAACGAGTTCAGTAGCGAGGCGGTGGAAGGTGCGCTCCCGACCGGGCGCAACTCGCCGCAGCGCGCGCCGCTCGGGCTGTACGCCGAGCAGCTCTCCGGTGCTGCCTTTACCCAGCCGCGCGCCGCGAACCGCCGCACCTGGGTGTACCGGATACTGCCGTCGGCCGCGCACCCGGCGTTTCGCAGGATCCATAACGGCGGGCTGCGCGGCACCCCGTTCACCGAGATCGAGCCGGATCCGAACCGGCTGCGCTGGGACCCGCTGCCGCTGCCCGAAGAAGAGACTGACTTCGTTGACGGGCTCTGGACGGTGGCGGGCAACGGTGACCTGCGGACCAGGACCGGGATGGCCGTGCACATCTATGCCGCGAACCGCGACATGACCGACCGGTATTTCGTGAACGCCGACGGGGAACTGCTGGTGGTCCCGGAGCTGGAACCCGTCGTTATGGTCACTGAACTTGGTCGTTTGCAGGTGGCGCCCGGTGAGATCGCGGTGTTGCCGCGCGGGCTGCGGTTCCGGGTCGAGCTGCCGAACAAGTGGGGGCGCGGCTACCTGTGCGAGAACTACGGCCAGCCGTTCACGCTGCCGGAACGCGGTCCGATCGGCGCCAACGGGCTGGCCGCCGAGCGGGACTTCCTCGCGCCGCACGCCGCCTATGAGGAACGCCACGGCCCGGTTCAGGTGGTGCAGAAGTTCGGCGGGAACCTGTGGGCCGCCGACTACGATCATTCGCCGCTGGACGTGGTGGCCTGGCACGGTTCGTACGTGCCGTATAAGTACGACACCGAGCGGTTCATGACGATCGGCACCGTGAGCTTCGACCACCCAGACCCGTCCATCTACACCGTGCTGACCTCGCCCAGCGAGCTACCGGGGCTGGCCAACGTGGATTTCGTGATCTTCCCGCCCCGCTGGCTGGTCGGCGAGGACACCTTCCGCCCGCCGTGGTTCCACCGCAACATCATGAGCGAGTACATGGGCCTGGTGCGCGGTGTCTACGACGCGAAGGCCGAGGGTTTCGGTCCGGGCGGGGCGAGCCTGCACAACACGTTCGCCTCGCACGGCCCGGACGCCGCGACGTTCGCGCGTGCCTCCAGCGTCGAACTGGTGCCGGAGAAGCTCGACCGCACGCTGGCGTTCATGTTCGAGAGCCGGTGGATGATGGTGCCCACCAAGCAAGCGATGGACTCACCCTGGCGGCAACGGGATTACGACGCGGTCTGGGCCGGGATCGACAGGAATTTCCGGTTATGTATCAAGATGGTCAACGAAGATCCCGATGAACACCTTCTCCCCGAAGCGATCGCCGAAGGCGAAGTGGATCCGGTTGCGGTGCAGCTCGATCTTCGAGTGCCATTCACACCGGACGGTGTCGCCGTCGTAGAGGATGTCGCGTTGCCGCATCACTTGTGCGTTCTTATGAGTGCGTGGGCCCTCGGGTGACACACCCGAACAGCCTTTCGGGGTCAGGGTGGCTTCTATGTCCCTCGCGACGCCGTTAGCCGCCCGGTGGGTTGCCAGGAAGTGATCGTTTAGCACTCCTAGGTGAGTCACCACCCGGCTGCGCAGATCGCGGTAGTCTCCATCGAACCGACGGAAGGCCAGTTCGGGATTGAAAATCAACCCGGGGAAGGCCCGTTCCGCTATGGTGAAGAAGTCGGATTCGCCTACGTCCTCGAGCTCGTAGAGTTCTCGCCAGAAACTCGGAAGCGCCGAGGTGTAAGCGAAGAAGAAGACCTTCGCGCTTCCGACTTCGCTCACAGTGGGGATGAAACCGCGCCGGGGGCAGTGTCCGAAGACCAGGCAAGCGACACCCTGGCCAGACAGCGCGCAGGTATGGGCGTACGCGATCGAGAGTGCCAGCGTGGGTCCGGCCTCCTCGATGGCGATATCCGCGACTGCTGGTACGGAATCATCCCAGTCCTGACACTTGCTTATTAAGCCGAAGAAGCGGTTCCTGGTGTCCCTGTCGATGAGGGCTCCCGGTTCACCGCTGAGATACCCGAAGAGATCGTACCCGTCCGCGCATTCTGCGGCTTCCAGCATGGGTGGCTTCCATGTGGCCAGGCCCGCTTCCCTCAGATTCCACATCGCGTCGCTGAACTCATCGAGGTACGCTTCAATAGAATGCGTTACGAGGTCACGGAAGTCGAAGCTCGCCTCGTCGATGACGACCCGGACCTGTTCAGCCTTGCTGTCGTTTGGCACGGGCGATCCTTCCCAAGTCTTCCTCGATCTGATCGAAAAAGCCTTTCGGCCACAGACTCAGCCCACCGCGGCTGGTGAGCTGAACGGTCGTCGGCGCTAGCCCAGGTTCACCGCCGAAGTAGTGCACGATGGCGTCGTCTGGATCGATAACCTGGTCCTCAGCCACTGCGAGGCGGATGCCGTTGAGCACATGGTCGCTGTGGGTCTCGATGATGACTTGGGTGCCGCTGCCCGCGACACGACCGAGAAACGCGCCGAGTCTCGACTGCCCGGCTGGGTGGAGGTGTGCCTCGGGGTTCTCCACGATCAGCACGCCACCTTCGGGGGTGAGCAGGCCAGCGACGAGGACCGGTAGCGCGTAGGAGAACCCGAACCCCATGTTCGCCGGTCGGATCTGCTCACTGACCAGCATCTGCTGACGGATGAGCTCCGGCTCCTGGAAGCGGATCATGCTCGCGGTGATACCAGGCGGCCACTGCGCGGTAATACGGATGGGGCGGATGATCGACGAGGCCCAATTCTCTACCTGAGTGCGCAGCGTCGTCACACCATGGTCCCGGGTCTGAGGGTGCCGGAGCGGTGGCCGTACCTCGTCCGTTTCGTGCATGGCAAGAGCCTGCGCGGTGTATTCGCCATGCACTCCTACACCGACAAGATCGGGGTCTTCCGCGGTCACGTCGAGTTGGTCACGTGGCCCGAGCCGCTCGGCGTTCAGATACGTGAAGGCCGCGCCCTTAGCCGTGAGAACTGTCGGCGGGTTTGCGCACCGTTCGCGGATTGGCAGGTTCAAGGTGCGGTCGTAAGGCACGTCGAACAGATAATGAGACGGTACTCCCGCTGTCTCGACCGTGACCTCGACCACCGGTGGGTCGGCGTCGGGGTGCAGGATGTCGTGGGCCTCGCCCAACGCGAGCCCGTAGGGGCCGTTGAGCTGCACGACCTTGCTGGCAGGGTCGGCTGCTTGCCGCGCGATCAGTAGCCCCTGCACGACCGTGCTCTTGCCGCCTCCGTTAACGCCCGTGAGCACGGTGAGAGGCCTCAGTCGAAGGTCCAGAGACGCGAAACACTTGAAGTTCCGTATCGTCAGGCCCGAGATCACAGGCCCGCCCGACCGGCTTCAGCAGCTTTGTCGAACCTCAAGCGAACCTTGGTGACCCCGCCGGTGCTAGAGGTTATAGCGTCGATGTATTCGCGGTCTGCGGTCATCAGCCCGCGGGCCTCGTTAACGATGGCGTCCTTCCTGCGCTCGAGATCTGCATTGTCATAGCGCCCGAGCACGTACGACCAGCTCTCGAAGAGCGGACGGTTGATCGGCAGCAGCCGGTCTGTGTTGAGCGGCCACTTGCGGAAGGCGTGATCTTCGAAGATCGTGTAGCAGTTCACCATGGCGGTACGGAATTCGTTGTAAAGGTTTTCGAGGATGGCGTCCGGTACCTGTTCCGGATCGTCGAGCATTCCCGTGGCGATCTCTAGGAATGCGTCCATTGATCCGCTGGTCCGGTCTATATAGCCGTCAACGCCGAGCAGGGAGAAAGCGCTGTACCGGAGCACCACCTCGCGGTCGTCCATCCGCAGGTGATCACGTAGTCGGCCGGAGGTGGCCAGGTCGAACTCCGCAGAATGTGCGCAGCGCTTGAGGAACTCGCGGCTTCGGTCCTTGCTCATGCAGTGCCGGATCTCCTGGCCGTTGAGCGGGGTTCCCCCGGTGTTAATGCGCTTGAAGATGTCGTACTTTACGCCCGGCGGCGTCGTCGGAGCAATCACGTGCACAACGATCTGTGCGTTATGGATGCGGCGCTGTAGCGCCGGTGCGAGTTCTTTGAACTGCTTACCTTCCTCGAGCTCAAGGTATTCAAGGTCAGTAAGTCCGAAACTGCGAGGCTCGCCACGAACAAAGCTGCGAACTGTGCTTAGCCGCTGCAAACCATCAACCACTCGCATCATGCCGTTAGTGTCCTCAGCGAAGTAAAACGCTGGGAGGGGAATCTGCAGAAGGATCGACTCTATCAAGCGAGATTTCTGCCGCGACTTCCACACCGTGTTGCGCTGGAAATCGGGTGCGAGTTCCAGGTCGCCGTCTTCGATAAGATCGAGGATGTTGCGGAGCGAGAACTGCTTCGTTCCTACCCGGATCTCCTCAGGATGCCAGGGTTTGGCGATGCCCGGCGAATCGTCGTCGCGTTCGGCTTCGACGCCCGTCGGCAGGTTCTCGTAGGTCTCTTCAACGATCTCGGCAACGTCAGGTGCCATGCTCGCGGATCCTTCCTGGTCTAGGTAGATCCTATGGGTAAGAGTCCGATTCCTGCGCAGCGTAGCCATGACCCAGGGTGACCGGCACTGGACTGTCGCGATATTTCCGCTAGCTTGGCTTTGTGGCCATCTCCCACCTGACCGCCGGTTCCGGTGACCACCGCGTCATCGCGCTGCACGGATGGTTCGGGTCCGCGCGCGGCTGGGGGTCGCTCCCCGAGTTCCTGAACGGCGCGGACTTCAGCTACGTTTTTCCCGATCTGCGGGGGTACGGGAAGCGGCAGGACGAGCCAGGCGAGTTCAGCATGGCGGCGGCCGCCTCCGACGCGGTCGCCCTAGCGGACGAGCTCGGCTGGGACACGTTCTCCGTGATCGGGCACTCGATGAGCGGGGTCGCCGCCCAGCACATCCTGCTCCAGGCGCCGGGCCGGGTTCGGCGGCTGGTCGGGATCAACCCGGTGCCCGCCGGGGGAGTGCCGTTCGGCGACGAGGCGTGGCGGCTGTTCTCCAGCGCGGCGATCAGCCCGCAAAGCCGCGCGGCAATCGTGGATTTCTCCACCGGCGCCCGGCTGTCGCCGGTCTTCATCGACCTGATCGTCCGGCATTCGCTGGAGAACTCGTCGGTGGAGGCGTTCGGCAGCTACCTGGACTCGTGGGCGAAGGCGGACATCGTCGGGCAGGTGAAGGGCAACCCGGTCCCGGTCAAGGTGATCGCCGGCGAGCACGACCCGTCCCTGTCGCCCGACGTCCTTGAGCACACCTGGCTGGAGCACTACCCGAACGCCGAGCTCGAGGTCATCAGGAACGCCGGACACTACCCGATGTACGAAACCCCGGCCATCCTCGCCACGATCGTCGAGGAGTTTCTCTCGCGGGGCTAAAGCTTGGCGGCGGCGGGCAGCACGTCGGAGCAGACGATCTCCAGCGGCGCGCGGTCCCAGATGCCGGTCACCGAGCCGATCGCGGTGTCGAAGCCCAGCGCCGCCAGCTCTCCGAGCTTGTCGATGGTCTCCGCGGTCCGCTCGCCCCCGCTGCCCGGGTCGAACACGAAGTACACCGTCTTGCGGATCGTGTCGTAGTCCCGGCCGACCCGCTCGCAGTGGTCTCGTAGGACGTCGAGCTTGCGGGGCAGATCGGGGGTCGGGAACAGGTTGGTCGCGTCGGCGTACTGGGCGACCAGCCGGAGCGTCTTCTTCTCGCCGCCGCCGCCGATCAGGATGGGCGGGTGCGGCTTGGTGAGCGACTGCGGCGAGTTCAGCGGCCGCTCGAGCTGGTAATGCTTGCCGTTATAAGGAGACTCGTCACCGCGCCACATCTGCAGCGCGATCTGGAGGTTCTCCTCCAGTCGCTCGAAGCGCTCGGCGACCGGCGGGAAGTGCAGCCCGAGGCCGCGAGACTCCTCCTCGTTCCACCCCGCGCCGATGCCGAGCCACGCGCGGCCCTGCGACAGTACGTCCAGGGTCGTGATGATCTTGGCGAGGATGCCGGGCTGCCGGTAGATCGCCCCGGTGACGAGGGTGAGCAGCTTCACTC
>JBEKHI010000467.1:0-6088 GCA_050012355.1 Streptosporangiaceae bacterium
CAGGTTGTTCATCGCTCCCCTTTTCACTGTCTTTCGCTGGGTGGCGCCATTCGGCCCCCACGATTATCCACCGGCGGGGCCGGCTAGCTCCGCAGAGACCCGATGCCGAGCGACCCGTCACCGGGCGGCCCGGCGGCCGGCGGCTCGTCACCGGGTGCGGCGTCGCCGGCGGCGCCGTCGGCGACGCTCGCCGCGGCGCCCGCGCCGGGCGGCCCCGGCGGGTCGTCGAGGAAATCCGCGCACGGAGCGAAGAACAGGCCCCCGGTGACCGCGGTGGAGAAGTCGAGGATCCGGTCGGTGTTGCCCGGCGGCCGCCCGATGAACATGTTCACCAGCATCTCCTCGGTGACCGAGGGCGTGGCGGCGTACCCGATGTAGTACGTGCCGTACTCGCCCCGTCCCGGGTTGCCGAACGGCATGTTCGCCCGCACGATCTGCCGCTGTTCACCGTCCGGTCCGGTGATCGTATTGAGCGCGACATGCGAGTTCACCGGCTTGACGTCGTCGGGCATCTCGATGTCGTCCAGTTTGCTGCGACCGATCGCCCGTTCCTGCTCTTCGATGGGGAGCGCGTTCCACGCCGGCATGTCATGCAGGTACTTCTGCACGATGGCGTAGCTGCCGCCGGCGAAGTCCGGGTCGTCGGCCCCGGTGACGATGGCGGCGGTGACGCCAGCGGTGCCCGACGGCGACTCGGTCCCGTCAACGAAGCCGATCAGGTCGCGCTCGTCGAAGTAGCGGAATCCGTGCACCTCGTCGTTGACCGTGACATGCCCGGCCAGCCGGTACATCACCTGCGCGGCGAACTCGAAGCACAGGTCCATCCGGTTCGCCCGCAGGTGGAAGAACAGGTCACCAGCCGTGGCCGGCGCGCGGTGCCGCGCACCGGCCAGCTCACGGAACGGATGCAGTTCCTTGGGCCGCGGGCCGCTGAGCAGCCGGTCCCAGGCGGCCGAGCCGATACCCGCGACGCACTGAAGTTTCCCGTCAGGTATCCGGAACCCAACCGACCGCTGCAGCGCCGCCATGTCCCCGAGTACGCCCCGGGCCGCGTCCTCGCCGCCGGGACTGACCGACAGCACGAGGAAGATCGCGGCCTCAGTCAGTGGGCTAAGCACCGGCTGCGGCTCCGGCCCGTCCGTTGTCACGGGCGCTTTATGCCCCCATTGATCCACAGCGACACTCTAGCGCCTCGTGATGCCGGGCCGTCGATGGCCCATCGCTGGGGCTCTAGCGCTATCGATGACCCATCGCTGGGGTCGCGGGAGCGGCGCCTCAACCGCACGGCAGCTGTATGAGAGGGTTGGACCATGGAGGATGGTCCCGCGATCTCGGACATACCCGTAGGAATCAACGCCACCGGCGTGCGCCGGGAGACCGACTCTATGGGCGTGGTCGAGGTACCCGCGGACAGATACTGGGGCGCGCAGACCGAACGGTCGCTGCGGAACTTCGCGATCGGCGGCGAGCGGATGCCTATCGAGGTCTACCACGCGCTCGGGCTGGTGAAGAAGGCCGCGGCGCTGGTGAACGGCGAGGCCGGACGCCTGCCCAGCTGGAAGGCGGACCTGATCGTGCGGGTGGCCGACGAGGTGGTCCGCGGCGAACTGGATGAGGACTTCCCGCTCAGCCTGTGGCAGACCGGGTCGGGCACGCAAACCAACATGAACGTCAACGAGGTGATCAGCAACCGGGCGATCCAGCTGGCGGGCGGCGAACTCGGCAGCAAGAAGCCGGTGCACCCCAACGACGACGTGAACATGGGTCAGTCGTCCAACGACACGTTCCCCACCGCGATGCACATCGCCACCGTCCGGGCACTGCGCGAGCGGGTGCTCCCCCAGGCCCGTGGACTGCGCGACACGGTGTCGGCCAAAGCCAAGCAGTGGTACGACGTGACCAAAACGGGGCGCACCCATCTCCAGGACGCCGTCCCGCTCACCGTCGGGCAGGAATGGTCCGGTTACGCGGCCCAGCTGACCGCCACCATCGACGCGCTTGAGCACTCGGTGGACGGGCTGCACGAGCTCGCCATCGGCGGAACGGCGGTCGGTACCGGCCTGAACGCACCGCCCGGTTTCGCCGAGGCAGTGGCGGCGCGGATCGCCGCCGAAACGGGACATCCATACCGCAGCGCTCCGAACAAATTCGCCGCGCTGGCCGGGGCGGACGCGATGGCAGCCGCCTCGGCCGGGCTACGAGGGCTAGCCGCCGCGGTAATGAAATTCGCCAACGACCTGCGGTGGCTGGCGTCCGGGCCGCGGTGCGGTCTCGGCGAGCTCGTTCTCCCGCCGAATGAGCCTGGCTCGTCGATCATGCCTGGCAAGGTCAACCCGACCCAGTGCGAAGCCGCGATCATGGTCTGCCTCCAGGTGCTCGGCAACGACGCCACCGTCGCGTCGGCCGCGGCGCAGGGGAACCTGGAGCTGAACACTATGCGGCCGCTCATCGCCGGCAACGTGCTGCGGTCGGCGAATATCCTCGGCGACGCGTGCGGCTCACTCGACGTCCACTGCGTCCGGGGAACGGAACTCAACCGCGAGCGCATCGACGAGCTCACCGGACGGTCACTGATGCTGGTGACCGCCCTGTCGCCGGCTATTGGCTACGACAAGGCCGCGGAAATCGCGCACAAGGCCAGCGCCGAGAACACCACGTTGCGCGAAGCGGCGATCGCCAGCGGGTATATCGCGGCCGATGAGTTCGACCGGGTGGTCGATCCGGCCCGGATGACAGGGGTTGAACGATGACCGACACCTATGACGTGATCGTGATCGGGGCCGGGCCGACCGGGGAAAACGTCGCGGACCGAGCGGTCAAGGGCGGGCTTTCCGCGCTCATTGCCGAATCCGAACTGGTGGGCGGCGAATGCTCGTACTGGGCGTGCATGCCGTCCAAGGCGCTGCTGCGCCCGGTCAGCGCGGTCAGCGAGGCCAAGCACATCGGCGGCGTCACCGGAGCTCGCCTGGTTACGCCTGAGGTGCTGGCCCGGCGGGATTCCTTCGCCCATGACTGGAACGACGACTCCCAGGTCGACTGGCTCAAGAACGCGGGCATCGACCTGGTCCGGGGCAGCGGCAAGATCACCGGGGTCCGGTCCGTCGAGGTCGCGGGCACTCAGTATCAAGCGCGGCGGGCAGTGGTGGTGTGCACCGGAAGCCACGCGATGGTACCGCCAGCACTCGCCGAGATCAGCCCGTGGACCAGCCGTGAGGCGACCAGCGCCGGGGCGCCCGAGGGGCCAGCGGTGCCGGAGCGACTGGCGATTGTCGGCGGCGGCGTGGTCGGCTGCGAGATGGCCGCGGCGTGGTCAGCGCTCGGGGTGCGTGTCACACTGCTCTCGCGCGGCGAGCTACTTGACCAGTCAGAGGACTTCGCCGGGCAACTGGTCGCCGACGGGCTACGCGCGGCCGGGGTGGACGTACGGACCAACGCGTCCGTGTTGTCCGCGACCCGCGATGGCTCCGGCGAGGTGACGCTGACGCTGACCGATGGGACCCGGGTGAGTGCCGACGAGGTGCTCGCCGCGACCGGCCGAGCACCGCGTACCGACGACATCGGGCTTGAGCACACAGGGCTGCACCCAGGAGCGTGGCTGGACACCGACGACACCATGCGGGTTCTCGGGGTCGACGGAGACTGGTTCTATGCCGCGGGTGACGTGACTAACCGGGCGTTGCTCACCCATATGGGCAAGTACCAGGCGCGGGTCTGCGGCGACGCGATCGCGGCCCGCGCCCGCGGCGAACAGCCCTCGGTCCTGGCGACCGCGCCGGTGCCGCAGGTGGTCTTCACCATCCCCGAGGTCGCGTCGGTCGGCCTCACCGCGGCCGAGGCGATCACCACCGGGTACCGGACCCGGGTCGTGGACTACGACCTGGGCTCGGTCGCGGGAGCGTCGCTGTTCGAGGACCAGTATTCCGGCCAGGCGCGGATGGTGGTGGATGAGGACCGGCGGGTACTGCTCGGCGTGACGTTCGTCGGTCCGGGCACGGGCGAGATGATCCACGCAGCGACGATCGCGGTCGCGGGAGCGGTGCCGCTGGACCGGCTCTGGCAGTCCGTGCCGTCGTACCCGACAATGAGCGAAGTGTGGCTGCGCCTGCTGGAAACGTACGGGATGTGAGCGCTGATGCATTCGGTAGGGATGGTGCTGCACCCTAAGCGTGACTCGGCGGAAGCCGTCGAGGAGATACTCCGCTGGGCCCGGCGGAGCGGCAAGACCGTCTACGGCATCGACGACGAGGTAACGCGGCTGCGCTGCGCGGCGGTCGCGGTCCCCGCCGACCAGCTAGCCAAGCACTGCGACCTGCTCGTCAGCCTCGGCGGGGATGGCACGATGCTGCGGGCGATGCGGCTGTCGGACGGCGTGTGCCACCCCGGCGTCGAGCCGACGCCGGTGCTCGGGGTGAACCTGGGCAAGCTCGGGTTCCTCGCGGAAATCGACGTCCCCGACGTGCCGGCCGCGTTGTCGGCAATCGAGCGCCACCAGTTCACCATTGAGCCGCGGCTGGCGATTGACTCGGTGCTCGGCGGCGTGACGGTCACCGCGTTCAACGACATCGCCACGGTCCGGGTGCCGGGTGACGGCGCGGCGCTGGTGGCGGTGCGGGTCGGCGGCGAACCCTTCGTGTCCTACGCGGCCGACGCGGTAGTGGTGTCGACCCCCACCGGCTCGACGGCCTACAGCTTCTCGGCGGGCGGGCCGATCGTCGCACCGACGGTGGACGCGCTGATCGTGACACCAGCCTCACCGCATTCCGCCTACAACAGGGGTGTTGTGCTGTCCCTGGCTGACTCGGTCACGCTCGAGGTACTGCCCGGCAGCGGACGGCTAGCGGTCGAGGTGGACGGGCCGGTCGGCGGCTACGTCGTCGCGGGCGACCAGTTGCAGATCACGGCCAGGCCGGGCGCCGCGCGGGTGATCCGGCTCGGGCAGACCACGTTCTACCAACGGGCCCGGCGCAAGCTGCGGATCACCGACTCCGCGGAAATCGCGACTCCGGCCGCCGAGGTGTAACGACTCGCGGGGAGTCGGCGTTCTTACGTATGTAGGGCCTTTTCCCCGCATGCAGAACCCCGGGTGCCCCCCCGTCCTGGGTTCTGTTGGTGTCCGTTGGCCCGGCCGTCCGTCCGCAGCGGACGCCCGGGCCGGCGGACACACTCTTCTCAGCCCCGCCCGATGTAGGGCATAGCGGTAGCCATCACGGTCATGAACTGAACGTTCGCATCCAGCGGCAGCGAGGCCATGTACCGCACCGCATCGGCCACATGGCGGGCGTCGAAGACCGGTTCTGGCCGCCGCTCACCGTTAGCCTGCAGAGCGCCCTCGCTCATCCCGGCGGTCATCTCAGTGGCCGCGTTCCCGATATCTATCTGGCCGCAGGCGATGTTGTGAGCCCGGCCGTCCAGGGAGATCGACTTCGTGAGGCCGGTGATCGCGTGTTTGGTCGCGGTGTAGCCAACGCTGGCCGGCCTGGGGACGTGCGCGGAGATCGAACCGTTGTTGATGATCCGGCCACCGCGCGGGTCCTGCTCCTTCATCAGCCGCACCGCGTGGTGCGCGCACAGGAACGAGCCGGTCAGGTTGATATCCACGATCTGCTGCCAGCCTTGCGGCGACAGTTCGTCGACCGCGCCGCCGGGCGCGAACACGCCCGCGTTGTTCACCAGCAGGTCGATCCTCCCCCACCGGGACCGCACGACGCCGAACAGCGCGGCCACCTGGGCCGGGTCGGACACGTCGGTCTGGACCGGCAGCACGGCATCCGTTGGCGCGGCCGCCGCGACCTCCTCCAACGGGCCCGGGCGACGGCCAGCCGCGGCGATCTGCCACCCATCGGCGGCGAGGGTCAGCGTGATGTCCCGTCCCAGGCCGGTGCCGGCCCCGGTGACAACAGCGATCTTGGTCTCCATGAGAGCCCACGGTAGCGCCGACGCCGGCTTTGCTGGTGGGTGCTGCATTACCCAGGCTCTGACCGGAAAGTCCCTCCCCCGGCCGGTGCGCGGCAGCGGACCGATTCTGAGCGGTGCGACGCTGACCAGAAAAGAGCGCGGGCAGCGCCGCACCGCCCAGCAACGGCACACC
>JBEKHI010000468.1:0-6084 GCA_050012355.1 Streptosporangiaceae bacterium
CCAGGCCGGCCGAGTCCGCGGCCGCCTCGGCGACCGCGGAGTCGGCGGTGAGATCGAGCAGGACGCCTCGGGCCGCGGGCAGCAGCTCGGCGACCCTGGTCCGGCCGTGCTGGGTTTCCAGCTGGAGATCTGGCGCGAGCTTGCCCAGCAGCGGGTGCGGCGGGGCGCTGGTGACCGGTACCGGGTAGCGGACGTCGGAGCCCTCGATCATCTCGCCGACGCGACGCAGCTGGTCGGGCTGCCGGAGCGACTCGCGGACGTGCCGTAGCGGATCGGGCTGCTGGAGCACGTCGCCGAACAGTTCGCGCAGGGCCTCGGCGGCTTCCGGGCCCGGCTCGCTTTTCCCGTCCTGGCCGATGACGACCAGAGCCTGCTGGGCGCGGGCTTGCCAGATGGCGTGTTGCCCGGCCAGGTGCCGCTCGGCGTGGTAAGACTCCAGCAGGCCATCCGGTGCCCGGCCCTGGACCTGCGCGGCGAGCTTCCAGCCGAGGTTGACCGCATCGAGCAGGCCGGTGTTCAGCGATACTCCGAAGACGTGGGCGGCGTCGCCGGCCAGCAGGATCCGGCCAGCCTGGTAACGGTCGGCTTGCCGGGTGTTCGCGACGAGCCGGGTCAGCCGTTGCGGATCGGTCATGGGCAGGTCGCCGGCGAGGACCCGCCGGACGCTGGCCCGCAGTTCGTCGAGCGTCATCGGGGTGCCTGGGTCGGCGGTGGGATCGTCCTCGCTGGTGTAGACGATGAAAACACCAGCGGTGGCGTTCTTGTCGAGCGCGGTCAGCGGCCCGAGCGCGTAGGTGCCTCGCGGGGTGCGGACTTGCCTCATGGACTTCAGGCGGCCGATCCCCGGTACCTTCACCGCGTCGCCGCGCCAGGTGAGCTTCACCGTTGGCAGGCGCACGTGGCCAATGCGGGATATCTCCGACGAGGTGGTGCCGGGGAAACCGATCCCGGCCTGCTTGCGCACCAGGCTGTGTGCGCCGTCGCAGCCCACCAGGTAGCGTGCGTGCAGCTGGTAGTCGCCGTCGGGGCCGTGGACGTCGAGGGTGACGGCGTCGTCCTGCGGGGACAGCGCCGTCAGTTCGTGCCCGCGCCGGATGGTTCCGCCGAGCTCGGCTAGCCGCTGCTGGAGCACCGTCTCTAGCCGGCGTTGCGGCACCGCGAGGATGTGCAACGGGCTGGTCCCGAGCCTGGAGAAGTCCAGCTGCAGCGGCCCGAACGAATAGCGCGGCGTCGGCCCGGCATAGGCGGCATCCTGGCGGAGCCGGTCGAGCAGGCCACGGTAGTCCAGCATCGGCACGATCTGGCCCACCAGACCGTTGCCCTTGGGGGTCTCGTCGATCCCGGGCAGCCGCTCCAGCACGATCGGGTCGGCGCCGCTCAGCCGAAGCTCGCAGGCGAGCATGAGTCCGACCGGACCGCCGCCGACGATTACGATGTCTGTTTTTTCCATGGTGCCGGAAGCCATGCCAGCAACACTACGACGGCGGCGACGGCGATGACGATGCCGCCGAGCGTGTAGGGGACACGGAGGCCGAACTCTTTCGCGACGAAACCCCCGGTAATCGCGCCGATCGGGAGCAGGCCCCAGCCGATCATGCGGTACACGCTGTTCACCCGGCCGAACAGCTCAGCGGGGACGATCTGCTGACGCAGGCTGACCGTCACGACGTTCCACATCGTCGAGGCGTAGCCGTTCAGGGCGAACAGCGCGCAGGCCACGACCTCGTCGGGGGCGAGCCCTATCCCGACGAAAGCGGCGGCCGTCGCGGCCAGCGAGAGAACCAGCGATGGCAGCATGCCGAGTCTGCTGGTAAGCGCCGGGGAGGTCATCCCGCCGAGGATCGCGCCGACTGCTGACGCGGTCCACAGCAGGCCGTAGCCGCGAATGCCCGTGTGCAGGACCTGCACGGCCAGCAGCACCAGCGTGGACTGGCCTAGCTGGCTGGCGAAGTTCGCCACGCCGAGCAGCACCGCGACGGTGCGGAGCAGGCGATGCCCGAACAGGTAGCGAAGGCCTTCGGCTATTTGAGCACGCATGGGGGCGGGTGCTGTCGCCGGGCTGGCCTGCCGGGGCAGGCCGGTCAGCAGCGCCGCCGATCCGAAGAACGTGCAGGCATCGAGGCCGAACGGCAGCGCCTGAGTCACCGCGAACAGCACGCTGCCCAGCGGCGGCCCGGCGAACGTCTCACCGACGGTAAGGCTCACCTGCAGGTTGCCGTTCGCCTTGGGCAGCTTCTCCGGCGGCACCAGGTGGGGCAGCACCGACTGGGCGGCGTTGCTGAAAACCACCTCGGCGCAGCCGAGCAGGAAGGCGAGCAGCACCAGCAGCGCGATGTCCACCTCATGCACCAGGACCAGGACCGCGACCATCGCGACCGACAGGCCCTGAACCACCTGGGCGCGCCGCATCAGCCTGCCCCGGTCGTAGCGGTCAACGATGACGCCGGCCGGCAGCGACAGCACCAGCCAAGGGATGAACGCCGCGGCCGACACCAGTGCGATCAGCCGCGGATCCCTGGTGACGGTAACGGCGAGCAACGGCAGCGCCGACACGTACACCCCGTCGCCGACGCTGCTGACCGTATTAGCCCACAAAACCCGCCGGTACGCCTGCCCAAGAGATCGCCGCAACATGAGGACTACTCTCACAACCGGCCGCCGGGAGCGAAATGTTTTAGAATTACGCTAAATGACCACTGTTCTTGAGCTTGGCCTCGCCGACCTGGCGGGCACCCGGTTCGCCGCCTCGCCGCTGAGCGAGACGGTGAAGGCCGTGCTGCTGCTCGGCGATCCCGGCCGCGCGCCGGAGAATCGGCCATGGCTGGACTGGGCGCGGGTTCAGCTCGTGCACGCGCCGCTGCGGATGCCGCGGCTGTGGCCGCTGCTGCACAACGGGCTGGACGTCTATCCCGAGTTTCTCGCTCCGGCCCCTGCCCGGCCGCGGCCATCGATCTCCGGCGCGCTGGCCCAGCTGCGAGCAACCCCGAGCGACGCGGTGCGCGCCAGCCTGCGCCGGGTGTTCGGGGACGGACCCTGGCCGCCGTGCGTGACCGCGCTTGATGAGGACCCGCCAGCCGGGCTGTCGCTCATCACGGCCGAGCTCGGCGCGTTCCACCAGCGGCTGATCGCGCCGCACTGGGAGCGGATCCTGGCCGTGCTTGACGCGGACATCGCGTACCGGACCGGCCAGCTGGCGGCCGGCGGAGCGCGGGCGCTGTTCGCGGACCTGCATCCCAGGCTGACCTGGTCCGACGGCCGGCTGAGCATCGACGACGGTCACCAACAGGTAATCCGGGCCCGGCTTGGACCGGACGGGATCGTGCTGATTCCGAGCGTGTTCAACTGGCCGCTGGTGTCCCCATCGCTGGCGACCTCATCGCAGACCACCATGGTCTACCCCGCCCGCGGAGTGGCCACGGTATGGCAGCCACTGTCGGGCCAGCACCCCAGCCAGCTCGCCGCGACCGAAGAACTGATCGGCGTGACCCGCGCCCGGCTGCTCGACACGCTCCGCTCGCCGGCCACCACCTCGGCGCTCGCCCAGCGGTTCGCGGTCACCCCGGGCGCGGTGTCGCAGCACCTAGGGGCGCTGTACCGGGCGAGGCTGCTGACCCGGCAACGGTCCGGCCGCGCCGTGCTTTACCAGACCTCCGAGCTAGGCCTGGCACTGCTCGGCGTTACCGATACAGGCGGTGTTCGCACCAGAGCCCGTGACGTATAACCCGTAAAGGCGGTCCTGATAGTCAGTCTTCGAGTACGGCAGGTCCGAGCCTGCCCAGTATTGATGCAGGCACGCCACGATCAATCAAGTTATGCTCGGGTCCGAAGGAGACGACTCGCGGTCCTGCAAGATTTGCCGCAACGCAAAAGGTGGAAATTTGGTCGAAACATTCCAAGCTCTCGCAGTTTTCGTCATCGCTCTCCTTCCTGGTGCGCTATACGTATGGGCCTTCGAGCGTGAAGCAGGTGGCTGGGGCCTCGGAGCAACTGACCGTTTGCTGCGGTTTGTTGGGTTTTCGGCACTTTTTCACACCTTGATTGCGCCGATCACTTACATCTTCTACCGAGACTTCGTAGTAACTGGCCGCCTAATCCATGCAAAGTCCTTGCCGCTGTGGCTATGGCTAGAAGTACTTCTCTATGTTGCCGTACCAACTCTCGCCGGAACCATCACGGGGAGTGCGACTGCGGCGGGTAAACAATGGACCCGTTTCCTTGCGGGACGTTCTCCAGCGCCTCGCGCCTGGGATCACCTGTTCTCCGCTCATGACCTTGACGGTTATGTGCGTCTAAGACTCACCAGCGGCCAATGGATCGTCGGGGCGTTCGCCAAGTCAGCGAACGGTCGACTACGTTCGTATGCTGCCGGCTATCCAGACACCCAAGACCTGTATCTTGCGGAGACCTTCGAGTGTGACCCCGAAACGGGAGACTTCCTCGCAGATGATCAGCAAAACCTCATACCACGTGGGATAGGAGTTCTCGTACGCTGGGATGGAGTGCAGTACCTTGAATTCATAGACGCTCGCCCGCCGCGGGAGGCGGAGGCCAGCCAGCCGCAAACGGAGGGAGACGCCGAAGGTGAGCGAGAAAACCGAGAAGACGCATAAGACTGAGACGAGAGTGACTGAGATCACCAGGGTTGACGACTCCGTTGTTGAGAAGGGTGGTTACAGCTCCAGCAATAGGACTTCGTCTGAACTGCCGCCACCGCCCCCCAACGTCGTCAGGACCGTCACTGATAGTGATCGGGGTACTGCTGCCGAGCGCGCCACGGTTAGCTCGCGACAAGAGTCAACTAGTAGCAACAGCGACAAGGAGAGCTAAACGCAGGGGCCGACTAGATCTGGGGTGGGCCGTGCGGAGCGGCGCAGATTTCTACGGATCAGGCGGCCAACGCACAGGAGGCGATCGCCACTATCGGCGAGGCTCTCTGGTGGATCACCGTAGTCGATGACAACCTGCGTGCTCGATCAGGTAAGCCATACCGGCTAGCGGAGAAAAGCATCACTCCCGCGCCCGTGTGACACGATCTGTGGTCTTCGGTTTGTCCGGAACCGGATTACCCACGAGGTCGAAGTTGTGGACTTCATCGAGGAGATCGCCACCCGGGCAGACCGCAGAGATGGTCGCATCAGAGGGCGGTTCGTGAGCTGAGGTCCGTCTTGTCGGGTTGTGATCAGATGGATCTGTGGTGTTACGGCCGGTCGGCGGGTCTGGCTGTGCTTGGATAGCCCGGTGAGCGAGCGCAAGCGGTACCCGAGCGATTTAACCGATGAGCGGTGGGCGCTGATCGAGCCGGTGATCATCGCGTGGAAGGCCGTGCACCGGTCGGTCAGCGGTCATCAGGGCGGGTATGAGATGCGGGAGATCGTGAACGCGATCCTGTATCAGAGCCGGACCGGCTGCCAGTGGGAGTACCTGCCGCATGACCTGCCGCCGCGCAGCGCGGCGTACTACTACTTCGCGAAGTGGCGCGACGATGGCACTGACCAGGCCATTCACGACCTGCTGCGCTGGCACGCGCGGGAGAAGAAGGGCCGGAAGGCGGACCCTAGCCTGGTGGTGCTGGACACCCAGAGCGTGCACGCGGCGGCCTCGGTCCCGGCGGGCACGACCGGGAAAGACGCAGGTAAGAAGGTTCCCGGGCGCAAGCGGTGCCTGGCCGTGGACGTCATGGGACTGGTCGTCGCCGTCGTCGTCCTCGCGGCGTCGGCGCACGAGAACACTGCCGGGATCGCCTTGCTGGACAAGGTCACCGCGCACGTCGGCACGGTGCGCACGGCACTGGCCGGTCAGGGCTTCAAGACCTCGGTCGCCGCCCACGGCGCCACCATGGGCATCGACGTGCAGGTCGTGGAGCGCAACCCGGCCGACCGGGGCTTCGTCCCCCAGCCCAAGCGCTGGGTCGTCGAGCAGACCCTGGGCATCCTCTCCTTCCACCGGCGGCTCGTCCGCGACTACGAGCACCGGCTCACCAGCTCCGCGTCGCGCGTGTACTGGGCGATGACCGACGTGATGGCCCGACGGCTGACCGGCACGTCCACGCCATCATGGCGGCTCGGATGACCACGGCGGACCCCG
>JBEKHI010000469.1:0-6058 GCA_050012355.1 Streptosporangiaceae bacterium
GCGCGGCAGCGGAGCGTTCCTGGTGGGTGCTGCACTACCAAGAAAAGCCTGGTTCATCCCGGGGGGATGGTCGCGGTGGCGTGAAAGTGGCGCGGGCTGCGGGTCGTGGCGTGCCGCTGCCGCGGGCGGCGCTGTGCGGAGGCATCTTCTCCCGGGTTAGTACACCCCGGCTGCCGGGCATATCCGGGCATTACGGACGGGAAATGTGCACTAAGCCGGGAGAAGTCAGCTGGCCGCCAGCGGGTTCGGGCCGGCTGCCGCGCCCAGCCGAGGCGGAGGACTTTCCGGCCAGAGCCATTAGTGCAGCACCCACCAGCAACCGGGCACCAGTCAGGAGATCACACCAGTAACGCCTGAACGGAAAGCACCATGACCATCAACAGTGCACGCAGTGGGTCACAGGCGCGGCAGCGGATCCGGGTCGGCCACCACCCGCACAACCCCCGACTCTCCCCCCGGGATGAGGCAGGCTTTGCCGGCGTGCTCGTTCTGGCTGAGGTTTAAGTCCGGGCGGGGAGCGGAATGCGGTAGCCGACCCGGGGCTGGGATTCGATGACTTGCGGATCGCCGAGTTTGCGTCGCAGGCGGCTGATGGTGACGAACACGACGTTGGTGAAGGGGTCGGCGTATTCATCCCATGCTTGTTCGAGGAGGTCTTCGGTGGTGAGGAAGGCTGGGGCTGCTCGTAGGAGTACTTCAAGCACCGTGAACTCCTTGGCCGACAGGTCCAGGCGGCGGCCGTCGCGGGTCACGGTGCGGTGGTGAGGGTCGAGCTCAACGCCCGCGGCCCGGAGAACTCGCGCGCGGGCGGCGGGCTGGCGGCGGGCCAGGGCGCGTACTCGCAGGACCAGCTCGGGGAAATGGAACGGCTTGGTGAGGTAGTCATCGGCGCCGAGGCGGAGGCCGCCGACCCGGTCCGGGATGGAGTCCGCAGCGGTGAGCATGAGGACCATGGTCGGCTTGTCGGCCTCGGTGATCATCCGGCATAGCGTGTCGCCGTGTATGCCGGGAAGGTCGCGGTCCAGGACGACGACGTGGTAAGTGCTGATGTCGATCTTGGATGCGGCGTCTACGCCGTTGTAGGCGACATCGACAGCGAATCCCTGATCCCGGAGCCCTTCAGCGATGTCGTCGGCCAGGCTTTGGACGTCTTCCGCGATGAGCACTCTCACACTAGTACTCCAGCCTTGGCGGGTTGAGCGGCGACCGGCAGGGTGACGGCGACTCGCAGGCCGCCGCCATCTCGAGCCTGGAGGGAAAGCGTGCCGTGGTGGGCGGTTGCGATGGCTGCCACGATTGAAAGGCCAGCCCGACGCCGTTGTCCGACCCGGTCCGCTCGGCACCGATGCGCCGGAACGGCTGGGCCAGGTCGCGGACCTGCCGCTCGTCGAGGACCTGGCCACCGGTCTCGACGATCAGCCGCGCTGATGTCCCACCGTTATCGGTGACAACCCGGATCCAGCCATTCGGCTCGTTGTGGCGGACGGCGTTGTCGATGATGTTGGTGACCATGCGAGCCAGCAGGACCTTGTTGCCCTGGACCGGAGCGGCCTGCAAGGCTCGTTCGATCCTGAGCCCAGTACCGCTGATGGCCTGGCTGTGAACGGCGAGCGCGTCGGCGACCGCCTGGCCGAGGCAGACGGTCGCGTCCTGGGCATCTGCGGTGTAGTCCGCGCGGGCGAGGGTGAGGAAGCTTTCCAGCAGCTGGTCGGCCTTATCGAGGCCGCGGCGGATCTTGACGGCGAGAGCGTGGACTTCGGGAGGTGGTGGTGCGGGTTTGCCGGTCGCCACGTCGAGGGCGGTGCGCATCATGGTGAGCGGGGTGCGCAGTTCATGGGACGCGTTGGCGACGAAGCGGCGCTGAGCATCGAACGAGGTTTCCAGGCGGGCGAGCAGGTCATCGAAGGTCTCGCCGAGGGCTTTTAGCTCATCGTCGGGACCGTCCAGGGCGAGGCGCTGGTGCAGACTGGTGGCCGTTATCTGCTGAACGGTCGTGGTGATGGTGTGCAGCGGTTTGAGCACCCGGCCGGCGACGAACCAGCCGAGCAGGATCGCGGCGACCGCCATGACGGCCAGGGCGACGCCCGACTGGACCAGGAGCTGATGGAACACAGCAGCGTGCGCGGCGGCGACGCCGGTGGTCGTCCCGACGTGGGCGGATTGGGCGGCCGGACTGGAGCCGCCCGGGATCATCTGGACGGCGATCGAGGTGCCGCGTCCTGGTCTGGGCAGGGCGGCGCTGTGCCGCACGAGTGCGTTGGTAACGGCCAGCAGCCCGGCGCCGCAGAGCAGGAACAGGGCACCATACAGCGCGGTGAGGCGCAGCCGCACGGTACGCGGGGGGAGGCGGCCGGACCGGGCCCGCTTGGACAGGCGATTGACGGGTGCTCTCAGGATGTCAGGCCTCCTCTGTCCAGGCCCTGGCCGCGCGAACAGCCCGCTGTTCTCGGCCGGAGCGGAGCGGGCTCAGGGCGCTTCATGTCTGGCCCATGATGGCGGACCGGACCTAACCCTGACCTAACAGTCGCCGTAAATCTGCTGTTAGATGCCCAGGCGTACACATGCTCCGAGGCACGATCCGCCGAGCCAAAGGAGCAGACATGCGTGATCACGAGGTACCCGACGGCCGGAGCCGGGGAGCGCGGCGTTCGCCTCGGCGGGCTGGGGCGATAGCCATCGGGCTTGTCGCGCTCGGCTTGTCGGTGACGGCCTGATCGTCCGGCTCGAACAGCCCGGGAGTCGCTAGCGTCGGCCCGTCCGCGGGTGGGCAAGCGTCGGGTTGCGCACCCGCAAGCTTCGGGCCGGCCTGTCCGCGCTGGGCATCGCTATCGGAGTCGCCGCCATCGTTGCCGTCCTCGGTCTGTCGTCGTCCTCGTCGGCCGGCCTGCTAGCCGAGATCAGCGAGCTCGGCACGAACCTGCTGACCGTCACTCCGGGCCAGAGCCTCACCGGCCAGACCGTGGAACTGCCCACCGCCGCGCCCGGCATGATCGCCCGCATAGGTCCGGTCACCCAGGTCGAAGACACCGGCTCGGTCACGGGCGTCAACGTCTACCGCAGCCCGCTGATCCCGGCCATCGAGACCAACGCCCTCGGTGTCCAGGCCGCCAGCCTCGGCCTGCTGTCCGTCGTGCGGACCAGCATCGCCCAAGGGCACTACCTCAACGCGGCCACCGCCCGCGAGCCCGTCGCGGTACTCGGCGCCACCGCGGCCCAGTTGCTCGGCATCGACCGCGTCTTCTCCGGAGAGCGGATCTGGCTCGGCGGCCAGTGGTTCTACGTCGCCGGCATCCTCAACCCCTCCGTCCTGGTCCCGGCCATCGATAACTCTGTCCTCGTCGGGTTCCCCGCCGCCGAGCGCTACCTGGGCTTCGACGGCCACCCCACCACTGTCTACGTGCGTGCCCAGACCGACCAGGTCGATGCCGTGCAGAACGTGCTCGCCGCCACCGCTAACCCGGAGAACCCGGGCGGAGTCGATGTCAGCCAGCCCTCAGCCGCCCTCGTCGCGCAAGCTGACGCCCAGAGCGCGCTCAACAACCTGTTCCTCGGACTCGGAGCGGTCGCCCTGCTCGTCGGTGCGGTCGGAGTCGCCAACATCATGATCATCTCCGTCCTGGAACGCCGAAGCGAGATCGGGCTACGCCGGGCCCTCGGAGCGACCAAAGGCCACATCCGTATCCAGTTCCTCGCCGAAGCCATCCTTCTCGCCCTGCTCGGAGGTGCGGCCGGCGTGGGTCTCGGTGTCATCGCGACCGCCGTATACGCCTCGGGCAAGGGCTGGACCGTTGTCGTGCCCACCATCGCGTGGGCAGGCGGGCTCGGTTCCGCACTCCTTATCGGCGCCGTCGCCGGGCTGCTGCCCGCCCTGCGGGCCGCGCGCATGTCACCCACCGAAGCGCTATGGACCGTCTGAACGGCAGCCGACGCCATCGGCCAGGGTCCTAGACGAGGAGGAGCGGGGCGTCGTACTTGGCGATGTTGGTGTCTCTGGTAGCTAGGGTGAGCCCCTCATCCGAAGCCTGGGCGATCAGCATCCGGTCGAATGGGTCCCGGTGGATCGGAGGCAGGCGTCCTGCTGTGATGCCGTGCTTCGCGGTCACTGCGAGCTCACTCAAGCCGGACGCGAGTATTCTTTCGGGAAGATCGGCGGGCCTGAGCTTGCCGAGAGCCTGCTTGATGGACACTTCCCATATGGTGGCGGCGCTGACGAATACGTCTACCTCCGTGTCGATGGTCTCCTTGACGTCATCGCCGAGGGTGGAGTCGTCACCAAGCCACCACAGGATGACGTGCGTGTCGAGAAGGAGTCGCATAGTCAGACCCCGAAGTCGTCGGCGATGGCGGCATTGGTTTCGGCGGAGTCCCAGTCGTCTGCCATATACAGGACCCCGGCGAGGGATCCGCGCCCCGTGCGGCGGACGGCGCGATCGAGTGGGACGACCATGGCGACCGGCTTCCCCGCACGGCTGATGATCACCTTCTCGCCGTGCTCAACGCGCTCGATGATCCGCGAGAGCTGGGTTTTGGCCTCGTGGATGTTGTACTGCTCGGCTACGCCTCCAGACATGGCGTCCCTCCCCTGGATAGTCATGGACTTAGCTAAGCTAAGCTAAGTCTACCGGTGCTTACCGTGCCAGCCAAGCTGTGTGCCAACGCGACTGCGGGACCGGGATGACTGGATGCCGGCGTCCTGCCGCTATTTGTATTCGCCGGTTGAGCGTACTGTCGGAAGAAGAGCCGTCCTAAGCGCTGGGACGGCCATTTCCGGGTGAACCTGGAAAAATGCCGCTCCGGACCTTGGTGACCCCGTTGAGCCATGCGCAGTGTCCGTTCCACACGCGGTAAGACCCTGACAAGAGGATGAGGACGACTATGGCGGATACTTCGCAATTCATGATCGGGGCCGAGGTTAGCTGCACCGACGGGGCAGTCGGCAAGGTAAGCCGCGTGATCGTCGATCCCGTCGCTGAGAAAGTCACGCACCTGGTGGTCGAACCGGAGCACCGGCCAGACCTTGGACGGTTTGTCCCGCTGGACCTCGTCGACGGCGCGGCCGGGGAGATCCGGCTCCACTGCACTAGGGCGGAGTTCGAGAAGCTCGAACCCGCGGAGGAAGCTCGGTTCATGCCGGCCACCAGCGGCTACGCGGACTACGGCTATGGCCCGGGCCAGGTGGGCTACTGGCCCTACTACGGCCTGGGCGGCGGGATAGGTGTGGCAGGCCTCGGCGTAGGCGGCGGGAGCCCCGCGCAGATTGTCGCCAGTGACACCGTTCCGCTTGGCGAGGTGGACGTGCGCCGCGGCGACCCTGTCCACGCCACCGACGGCGACATCGGCCGTGTCCAGGGGCTCGTCATCGACCCGCACAGCCGCCACGTAACCCACGTGCTCCTGCAGGAGGGCCATCTGTGGGGCCGCAAGGAGGTAGCCATCCCGATCAGCGCCGTGGCCAGCACCGGTGACGGCATCCGGCTCAAGATTGCCAAGCAGGAGGTGCAGGACCTGCCGCCCGTGGATATCGATCATCCCGACCTGACCTGATGCGCGAACTACCTGTCGGCAGAGGTTAACCGCAAGGTAACCCGGCAGTGGCTACCTGGCTCGATGTGCCGGGCATACGATGACAAAAGAGGTAAATGCCCTGCACGGGCCGCGTGACGGTGTGCAGGGACCGCGTCGCTCCGGACCCTTGGCGGCAGGGAATCCTGGCCGGATCCGAGGTAGCTCAGCGATGCACAGGTTTGTTGAAGATCTTTACCCGGTGGAGTGGGCTGGCGGGCAAGCGGTGGTGACTCTTCCCGAGCACATCGGAATATCCAATGCCGGGCAGGTCCGCGAGCAGCTTCTGTCGGTCATCAACCGCGGCGCGACGATCCTGATCGCGGACATGACAGCGACCATCTCCTGCGACCATGCCGGTGCCGATGCCGTGATTCGCGTCCGGCAGCGGGCCGTCGCAAGCGGCACGGAGCTGCGGCTCGTGGTCACCGCGCAGACCGTCGCGCGGGTGCTGAGCCTGGTCGGCCTGGACCGGACGGTGGCCGTTTACCCGTCC
>JBEKHI010000470.1:0-5999 GCA_050012355.1 Streptosporangiaceae bacterium
CTGCACTACCCAGACAAGAGTGCGGGTAACGCAGCACTCACCAGGAACGCCCGGCGCGGCAGCAGGGTGATATGGCACGGATGCCCGGTTCGCTACCCCATCCCAGGTCTCGCGGCGCGAAGCAAACCACGATCAGGACCCGCAACATGCCGTAAACGCACCATGACATGTGTCCATAACCCCAGCGATGGGACATCGCTGGGGCTGGTGCCGGGCTAGAAGCGGCCGCCGTTGACGCGGCGGGAACGCTGGGTCTGGCCGCGCTCTCCGTAGGGGTAGTCGGGGGCGATGGGAGCGCTGGCCTCATCAAGCTGCTGGTGGTCCGCGTTCGTGAGTTCGAGATCGGCCGCAGCTAGGTTGTCGTTCAGCTGGTCGAGCGTGCGGGCGCCGAGGATGACCGAGCTGACCGCGGGACGGTGCAGGACCCAGGCGATCGCCACTTGGCCCATCGAGACGCCATGGGCGTCCGCGACCTTGCGTACCACGTCGATCACTTGCCAGGTGTGCTCCTGGTTGCCGCGGTCATTCCAGATCCGCATCCCCTGGTCCATTTGCTCGGCGAGCCGGGTGCCGGGAGCGGGTGGCGCATCGCGCTGATATTTGCCGGTCAGCCACCCGCTGGCCAGCGGCGACCAAGGGAGCAGGCCGATTCCCGCTGCCTCGCAGGCGGGGACGATCTCCCACTCGATCGCGCGGGCGAGCAGGTTGTACTGAGGCTGGACGGTCACCGGGCTGGATGCCACGCTGAGCGTGCCCGCCAGGTCTACGTACTTCTGGATCTGATAGCCGAGGAAGTTCGACAGCCCGGCGTAGCGGATCTTGCCCGCCCGGATCGCGTCGTCAAGGAATCGCAGCGTCTCCTCGATGGGAGTCAGCGGGTCCCACCCGTGCAATTGGTACAGGTCGATCGTGTCGACGCACAGCCGGCGCAGCGACGCGTCCAGTGCCAAGCCGAGATGGCGACGGGACAGGCCATGGCCGTTGGGAGTCTCGTCAGTCGGGAACCGGGCCTTCGTCGCGACGACCATCCGATCCTTGGCGCCGTCACGCGAGCCCAGCCAGCGTCCGATGATCGCCTCGGAACGGCCGTCGGCGTATACGTCGGCAGTGTCGATGAGCGTCCCGCCGACCTCGGCGAACCGGTCGAGCTGAGCGAACGACCCAGCCTCGTCGGTCTCGTTGCCGAAGGTGAGCGCTCCGAGCGTCAGCGCCGACACCGCGCATCCGCTGTCACCGAGCAGCCGGTATTCCATGCTTCCGTTCTCCCGTCCGGTCTTACCGTCCTGTCGGATTCCCGTTGTTGCCGCCGCCGTTGCCCTTACCGTTCCCGTTTCCGCCGCCGCCGGTCGTGGTGGTGGGGGCGGTGCTCTTCTGGGTGGCCGGCTGCTTGACCGAGACGCCGTTGCCCTCAGACCACAGGTTACTGCTGGCCGGGACGGCGGTGAAGTACTGGAAGCTGCCAAGGTTAACGTGGGTGAACGTGTAATACCAGGTGGACGCGGGCGCGTTGGCACCGTACATCTCGGCTGGGCATTCCTGCCCCTCTTCACCGGGCATGGTGCTGTCGTAGCAGGCAGTCTCGCCGGCCATCGTGTCGTTGACCGTCGGGGAGATCGGGTTGAACACCGAGGTATAGCTGGCGAGGTTCGGGGTGTACCCGGCGAACGCCGCGTACGGAGTGCCGTTCCCGCTGGCGACGTTGGAGGTACCGGTCTTGCCCGCACTCTCACGGCCGTCGGGGAGGCTGTACCCGGCGGCGGTGCCCGAGGTGATGGTGCCCTGCAGGATGTAGTTCACCGCGTTCGCGACATCCTGGCTGACGGCCTGGCGGCAGCCAGCCGACGGAACCCCGACGGAGGCACCGGTCTCGGCCTTGATGCCGGTGAGGACGATCGGTGAGCAGTACCGGCCCTGGGCCGCCATCGTGGCGTAGGCAGCGGCCATCTGGAGCGGGGTGACATTCAGCTCGCCGAGTGTGAAGCCAGGGTAGTTGTCCGCCGAGTCAGCGAAGCCGAGGCTCGGGTCCGCGTTAAGCAGCGAGACGCCGTTGGCCCAGGTCATGCCCAAGTTAGCCGCGGTCTTGACTACGTTGCAGAGCCCGACCTTCTGCTCAAGCTGACCGAAGAACACGTTGATCGAATCCGCGGTGCCGGTGTACAGCGAGTACGTACCGGTGCCGGTGCCCTCGGAGTTCACCACGTTGAAAGCACCGTCGATGCCGTTGTACTGGCCGGCGGGGCCTCCCGCGCAGGTCGTGTACCCGGTGAACGTGCTCGGGCTCTTCACGGTGGAGGTGTAGCCGAACGGTATGCCCTGCTCAAGCGCGGTCACCAGGGTGAACAGCGTGGAAGAGGAACCGGTCTGCACGCCGTCGGCGCCGCCGTACTGATTGCCGACCGCGTAGTCCACCTCGGTGTCGCCGTCGGCGGTGCCGTAACTCCTGTTCTCCGCGATGGACCGCACCTGGCCGGTTCCCGGCTGGATCAGCACCTGCGTATCGGCGTTGCGCCCGGGGTTGTACACGTTGCTGTACTCGGGGAGCACGTAGTTGACCGCGTTGGTGGAGCTCTGCTCGTCCGAGGGGTCAAGCGTGGTGGTGATGGTCAGGCCGCCGGTGGCGAGCACCTTGGCGCGTGCCTGCGTGGTCGTTCCCAGCTCGGAGTCCTGCATCAGCACGTGTTCCACGTAGTCGCAGAAGAATCCGGCGTCCCCGACGGTCGAGGCCGTGCAGCCGTTCTGTGCCTCGCCGGGGTGGGTGGCTAGCGGCTGCTTCTCCGCGGTGGCCGCCTGGGCCTTGGTGAGACCGTTGTTCGTCTGGTACATCCGGGCGAGCACCGTGTTGCGGCGTTCCAGCGAGAGGGCCGGGTTGTTGATCGGGTCGTACGCCGTGGGGTTTTCCACGATGCCGGCCAGCGTCGCCGCCTGCTCGAGCGTGAGGTTGGCCGCCGTGGTGCCGAAGTAGGTCTCGGCGGCGGCCTCGATGCCGTAAGCGCCGTTGCCGAAGTACGCGTCGTTCAGGTAGCCGGCCAGGATCTGCTGCTTGGTCATGTTGTGCTCGACGTCGACAGCCATCCGGAGCTGGTTCAGCTTACGGTTGAGCGTCAAGGCGGTGGCCGCCTCCGCCTCCTGCGGGTTCGCGGCCGACAGGATGAGCACGTTCTTCACGTACTGCTGGGCGATGGTGGACCCACCCTGTACGGGTTCGTGCTTCAGGTCGTTGACGAGGGCGCGGATGGTGCCCTTGACATCGATCGCGCCCTGCTGCCAGTACGTATTGTCCTCGATGGCGACGATGGCCTTGAGCATCGCCGGGGCGATCTGGTTGTAGGCCACCGGTGCTCGGTCGATGCCGCTGTAGGACATCCCCTGGCCTTCGTCCACGCCATACACGTAGGTCAGGAGCTGGCCGTCGCGGTTGAGGATCTCCGAACGGGCGGGCAGATCACCAGTGCCAGTGAGCTTCAGCGTGGTGAACTTGTCCGCGGCGTTTCGGACCAGGATGCCGGTAGACGCGACTATCGGCACGATCATGGCAGCGATGAGTACGCCGCCGATCGCTGAGAACAGGGCCAAGCGGCCGACGGCGCTCGTCTTGCTCGAGGCCAATGAGGTCCAATCCGTGCGCAGCACAGCTCATAGGGTATGCCTCGCAGCAACATGTCGAAACCCACCTTCTGTAACATGAGGTTGTCAGCTCACACCAAACCGTGACTAGTCACACGGGTGTATATAGTCCATCAGGACTATTCCTGAAATGGCCATGCCGGGGTCTTGGCACGGGGGGTGTAACTTCCGTAAGTTGCTTTGTCACGAACCGATAACCGTGGTCGGGTGGCCGCACACCCCCGCGATTGTCACAAACCCGTCGATGAGGACACCGGGCACCGGCGTGTGCTCGGCGGACCAAATGAGGAGTTGGGCACATGTGGATCACTGACTGGACCACACGCGCCGCATGCAAGGGAACCGATCCGGACGAGCTTTTCGTCCAGGGCGCAGCGCAGAACCGCGCGAAGCTGATCTGCCGGGGATGCCCGGTTCGGACAGAGTGCCTTGCGGACGCGCTTGACAACGGCATCGAGTTCGGTGTCTGGGGCGGCATGACCGAGCGGGAGCGCCGCGCGCTGCTCCGCCGTCGTCCGGACGTCACGTCGTGGCGTTCTCTCCTGGAGAAGGCCAGGGAGAACTATGAGCGGCAGGGTATCGACGAGCTGGTAGAGGCCTGACAGCGCCGCTGCCAGGCGCTTCTCGGCTCAACCAGCCAGCACCTCTCGCAATCCGGCGAGATCGTGAACATCTAGTGGCAGCGCGGCCACCTCAGCAACGGGAACAGCGGGATGGACCGACGTGAACGTCGCGGTCACCCGTTGTTCCCGCTGATGCAACTGCATCCGGTCGGCGTGGAATCGCAGCGCGGCGATAGCCACGTCCCGGTCGAGTCCGCTGCCGTCGTTTTGCAATGATTCAAGAGTCTCGGCGGCGCCCAGCGCGCGGGCGGCGGACAGCTGTCCGGCGAGCGGCGTGTGGACCCGGTTGAGCACCAGGCCGGCCAGCGGCATCCGCTCGGCGTCCAGCCGCTCGACGAAGTACGACGCCTCACGAAGGGCGTCCGGCTCCGGGGCGGCCACCACTAGGAAAGCCGTCCCCGGTGCCTGCAGTAGCCGGTAAGTTGCCTCGGCGCGCTCGCGAAAACCGCCAAACATCGGGTCAAGCGCGGAAATAAATGTCTGCGCGTCCTTGAGAACCTGCGCCCCGAGCAGCTTGGTCAGCGCGCCAGTGACTACGGAAAAACCAGCATTGATCACTTTCAGGTAGCCCACCCGGGCGGGTGCGGCTAGTAGCCGGATCAGCTTGCCGTCCAGGAACCGGGACAGCCGCTGCGGCGCGTCAAGGAAGTCCAGCGCCGACCGTGATGGCGGAGTGTCCACGACGATCAGGTCCCACTCGTCGGACCGGCGGAGCTGGCCCAGCTTCTCCATCGCCATGTACTCCTGGGTGCCGGCGAAGCTGGAGGACAGCGACTGGTAGAACGGGTTCGCCAGGATGCGCTTGGCCTGCTCAGGATCGGCGTGCGCCTCGACGATCTCGTCGAAGGTCCGCTTCATGTCGAGCATCATCGCGTGCAGCGACCCCTCGCCCTGCCCCACTCCCGCCACCCGGCGGGGAGTGTTGTCCAGCGCGGTCAGGCCCATGGACTGCGCCAGCCGCTTGGCCGGGTCGACGGTGAGCACGCAGGTCTGGCGGCCGCGTTCCGCCGCCCGGAGGCCGATCGCGGCCGCGGTGGTCGTCTTGCCGACGCCGCCCGAGCCGCAGCAGACGATGATCCGGGTGCGCCGGTCGTCGATGATCCTGTCGATCTCAAGCTTGGGTGCCGTCATGCTGCCCCCTGGTCACGAAGGTTCCTGGCCAGCGTGTACAGCCCGGCTAGGTCGACGCCGTCATTGAGCAGCGGAAGCTCGTACATCGGCTGTCCGGCCAGCTCCAGGTCCGTGCGGGCGGCGTCTTCGGCGGCAATATGCCGGACGTGCTCGTCCAGCTCCGCCGTCAGATCCAGGGCGAGGCCAGGATCCAGATCGGCCGCCTTGAGGCTAGCGGCGAGCCTGCCAGGATCCACCGGCGTCGCGGGCAGCGGGTCGATCATGGCCGGCTGGGCCATGTTGACCACGATGCCGCCGACCTGGATGGAATTCATCGCGCGGAGCTCGGCGATCCCGTCGAGGGTCTCCTGCACCGGCATCTCCTCGAGCGTCGAGACGAAGTGCACCGCCGTCTGCGGGGAACGGATCACCTTCGCCACGGTGTCGGCGTGGGTCCGGATCGGGCCCACCTTCGCGAGGTCAGACACCTCTGAGCTGACATTCAGGAACCGGCTGATCCGGCCGGTCGGCGGGGCGTCCATGACCACGTGGTCGTATACGTGCTTGTCCCCGCGCCTGCGCCGGGCCGCCTCGGTGGCCTTCCCGGTGACCAAGACATCTGACAGGCCAGGGGCGATCGTG
>JBEKHI010000471.1:0-5998 GCA_050012355.1 Streptosporangiaceae bacterium
CGGCGGTGCTCCGGTTGCCGCTACGGCAGCGCCAGGTGATCACTTGCCGGCTGTTCCTAGATCTCGACACCGCGCAGACCGCCCAGACGATTGGCATCGCCCCCGGCACCGTGACCGCGCATCTGGCGCGCGGAATAGCGGCGCTACGCGGCGAATTCGCTCACCAGACGAGGGAGTAACGACGATGGACGACAATGAACTACTGACCGAGGTACGGAAAGACTTCGCCGGGGTGCGGATGAGCACCGAAGCAGGGGCCATCCTGGCGGACGGCAACGCGCTGCGGCGCCGCCGGACCCGGCGCCTCGGGTACGGGGCGGGGGTGACAGCCGTGGCCGCGCTCGCCGCCATCGGCGGCGTCACGCTGCTCTCTTCGGGCGCCGCAGGCACGCACGACGCCCAGCTCACCGCGTGGACCGTGCAGAAGGAGTCGAACGGCACGATCGATGTCACGATCTACGACCTGCTCAACCTGTCTGCCCTGGACCAGAAGCTGGCCGCCGACGGCGCGCCCGCCGAGGTCACCAGCAAGGCGCAGTACCCGGCCTCGTGCATCGACCAGACGGCCATGAGTGCGGACATGGCCTCCGTGATCACGGACGGTCCCGCGGTGCCCGGCGGCTATGCCTTCGTGATCCACCCCGCGGGCATCCCGTCCGGGACAAAGCTGCTGCTCAACATCGTCACGCTGCAGTCCACCTCCCACGGCACCTCCGGGGGCGTAGGCGACAAGCTGTGGGGGTTCGGCGCCATGAACCTGATTGGGTCCGGGGTGACCGCCAACATGGGGCTGGTGCACGACACCGGCGACTGCTAGTGACGCGGTGAATGTGTTGACTTCCTGGCGTTATAGCGCCAGGAAGTCAACACGTTACCGCCGCACAACCCGTGCCACCGACCACCCGAGGGCGGCCAGCGCGGCGGCAGGCAGCAGCCACCAGGCGTTGACCGACGCGCCGTGGACCAGTGCGGCCGTCAGGGCCAGCGCGACCACGACGATCGCGGCGACCTGCCAGTCGTCGCCAATGACGAAGTCATAGGCGAACCTGAGCCACTTCACGAGACAGCCACCCCCGAACGGGCCGACCCACGCCGGATCAGCGCCACGTACCCGAGACTGACGACCGCGACGACCGGGACCAGGACCAGCAGCGCGGCGTCGTTGCCGGGCCAGGAAACGCCCGCGCCCTCAGCGCCCCAGAAGGTGCCGAACGACGTGAGCATGATCCCCACGGCGAACTTCATCGCGTTCTCCGGGACCTTGGCCAGCGGGGCACGGACCGCGATAGCGGCGCCGGCCACGACGACGATCGCGATCGCGGCGCCGATCATCGCCGCGCCGAGGTTCTTCTGGTTGTCGCCGAACGTGATCACGATGAAGATGACCTCGAGCCCCTCGAGCAGCACGCCCTTGAACGACAGCACGAACGCGTACCAGTCGTGAACGAAGCCGCGGGACTCCGTCGGCGCGGCCTCGGCTGCCGCCACTTCACGCAGGTAGGCGCTGGCCTCGTCGTGCAGCGCCTGGTACCCGGTGGCGCGCAAGATCGCCTTGCGCAGCCACTGCAGGCCGAAGATCGCCAGCAGGGCGCCGACGACCAGCCGCAACCCGGTCAGCGGCAGGGCCTGCACCGACGGACCGAGGACGGCTACCACCGCCGCGAGCGCGACCAGGGCCGCGGCCATCCCCTGGAAGGTGGACCGCCACTCACGGGTCAGGCCTGCCGCGAGCACGATCGTGACGGCCTCGACCGTCTCCACCGCGCAGGCGATGAATACGGTGAGTATGAGCGGCAACGCGGTCACGTAGCCTCCTTACTGTGGATGAGACTCATCAGGGGTGGCTGCTGCTGATCTACCGGGTCCCGGCCGAACCGACCCGGCTCCGCTCGACCGTCTGGCGGCGCATCAAGTCGCTCGGCGCGATCTACTTGCAGAACGCGGTCGCCGCGCTGCCCGCTAACCCGGCCAACGAGCGCTCGTTCCGCAAGCTGCGCAAGGAAATCACCGACATGTCGGGAACCGCGGTGCTGCTGTCGGCCACCGCACTGGCTGGCGAAGCCGAGGTCCGCGCCTCCTACCAGGCGGCGCGGAACGACGAGTACGAGGAAATCGTGGACAAGTGCGAGGACTTCCTGCAGCAGGTCCAGAAGGAGTACACGGCCAACCACTTCACCTACGCCGAACTCGAGGAGAACGAGGTCGACTTGGTGAAGCTGCGGAACTGGCTGGAACGGATCGCGGGACGAGACGTCTTCGGCGCGGACGGCAAGCCGGCCGCGGAAAAAGCGCTGACGGAGTGCGAGCAGTCGCTGGAAGCGTACGCCGCCCGCGTCTTCGCCGAAGAGGCTGAAGGCCACTAACATCCACCCTTTACGTGACAGTTGTTAGCTTAGCCGACTAACAGCCGTTAGATCCAGGGCGGGCGGTCAGCGCCTGACGTAGAGACCGCTGGGCGGGACGTCGCGGCTAGCGCCGTAGGCATTGCCGAAGGCGATTAGCCGGAAATGGGTAAGCAGGTACGCGTGCAGCGCGGGGGTCCACGGGACCCGGGTGGCGTCGCCGGAGAACAGCCACACGTATTCAGCCTGCTCGAAACCCGCTAGCCAGACGGCGGCTACCCGGGCGCGGACGGCACGCGGCGCGTTCATCTCCGCCCCGTTGGTCATGGCGATCAGCGTGCCTTGCGGGTCGACTAGATCCGGGCAGCCCGCCTTGGTGGCGAACCGGTCGGCCGCCACCAGGTAGCTGGGCACGTCGGTGAGCACACAGGCACCGGCCGGGATCAGTCGCTGCCCGACGGCCACCGATGGCCCCTTCGGCACCGGTGTCAGCACCTGCACGGAGCGGACGCCTACCACCGCCAGCAGCACGACCGCCACCGCGGACAGGCACAGCGTGAGCCTCGACCCCAGCCGTGACGCGAGGTGCCCGGCGGGCAGTGCCACGGTCAGCGCGAGGAACGGACCGAGGAACGATCCGTAGTGCGAGTAATACAGCCGGGGCAGCAGCACCATCACGAACACCACCACGCAGCAGATCACCGCGTAGCAGTCGAGTGCCCGCGGCCGCTGGACCACGTAGCCGACGGCGACGAAGACCACTAGGGCCACCACCACGAGCACGGTCAGCTGGTCCGGCAGCGATCCGGCCGCCCACCCGCCGATCAGGTCGGCCAGCCGCGGGACGCTCAGCGCGTGCTGTCCGGCCCCGCTGCGCACGTACTGCCCGGTGAACACGCCGCTGACGAACGCGCCGGGCGCGAGCAGCCAGAACGGCAGCGACGGAATCCCGAACCCGGCCACCGCGCCGGCCGCGAGGGGGATGGTCCGGCGCCGCCGCGAGCCGCACAGCAGCAGGACGGCCAGGATGACCAGCGGCGCGAAGGCCCAGAGCTTGATCGCGGCGGCGAACCCGAACGCCGCTCCGCCCAGCGCCAGCCGGCGTCGTCGCACGGTGAACTCGTCCCCGTCGAACACCGCTACCGCCCCGAGCAGGCAGAACAGGTTCAGCCAGGGCTCCAGCAGGAACGTGTGCGAGGCATCGAGCGCGTCGGGATAAACAGCATAAATACCGCAGGCCATAACGACGGTGGCCATTCCCCGGCGCCGCACCAGCAGTCCGATGAGCACCACGCACGCGGTGTCCGCGGCCACGGTGAACATCCGGGCGATCGCCAGTCCCCACGCGCTGCCGGTGACTTTCGCCATCATCGCCGCCGGCACCAGCAGCAGGAACGACCCGGGCGGCTGAACGTCGGAGAAGTCCCGGTACGGCAGGACCCCGTTCACGAGGCGAAGGGCGGTACCGAACATCACCCCGTCGTCGGCCTCGGTCACGCCGAGCAGGTGACCCGGGCGGCTGAGCAGCCAGGCCCGCAGCACCAACGCACAAAAGGCACAAATCCCGATAACGCCGGGCACCGGCCACCGTCGCACCATGACCCCCAGTGCCGGGATGCCCAGTGCCGGAGGAACCCGCTCCGCGATCCCCCCGCGAGCAATCATGGGCTGGATCGTACCCCAGCCGGCTAGCTTAACGAGGCACCCAAGACTGGGCGACCGGTGCCCCCGGGATGTCGCGTGCTCTAACATCGGCAGAGTGACGGTCACCCTTACTACCAGTCAGGCGTCCCCGGCCACCGCCGAAGCGGACGCGCTTGTCATCGGCATCGTCTCCGGCCCGGACGGGCCGGTTCCCGTTACCGACGGGATCAGCGACGACGTAGTCGCCGCGTTGCGCGCACTAGGCGCGACCGGCGACGCCGAGGAGATCACGAAGATACCGGCCTCCGGCCTTTCCGCGCCAGTCGTGGTGGCCGTGGGGCTTGGCGCTCCGCCGGAGAACGGCACGGCGTTCGACGCCGAGCGGCTCCGCCGCGCTACCGGATCGGTGATCAGGGAACTGGCGGGACGCAAAAGCGGCGTTCTGCAGAAAATAGCCCTGGCATTGCCGGCTACGGACCCCAGCGAAGCCGAGGCGGTTGCCGTCGGTGCGCTGCTGGGCGGGTACTCGTTCCGCAAGTACCGTAGCGGCCCGGCCGCCGCCGACATTGACGTGATCTTGCTCACCGCCAGTGAAGAAGCGGTGCGGCGCGGCCAGGTGATCGCCGAGGCCGTCGTGCTGAACCGTGATCTGGTCAACATTCCGCCGCGTGACCTCGCCCCGGCCGACCTGGCCGCCGAGGCCGAGCGGCTCGCCACCGAGCTGGGGCTCGGTATCGAGGTGCTCGATGAGAAGGCGCTCGCGGAGGGGGGCTACGGCGGCATCATCGGCGTCGGGATGGGCTCGTCCCGCCCGCCCCGGCTGGTCAGGCTCTCCTATAACGGTGCCATCGAAGGCAGCACTAGCAAGACTGTCGTCTTCGTCGGCAAGGGCATCACCTTCGACTCCGGCGGGCTGTCGCTGAAGCCGCCGAAGTCCATGGAGACCATGAAGTCCGACATGAGCGGCGCCGGCGCGGCGCTGGCCGCCATCGGGGCGATCGCCCGGCTCAAGCTCCCGGTCAACGTGGTGAGCTACCTGGCGATCGCCGAGAACATGCCGGGTGGTGCCGCGCAGCGGCCGTCCGACGTGATCACAATCTACGGCGGCACGACCGTCGAGGTGCTCAACACCGACGCCGAGGGACGTCTCGTGCTGGCGGACGGACTGGTCCGCTCCGGGGCGGACAACCCGGACCTCGTGGTGGACATCGCCACGCTCACCGGGGCGCAGACCGTCGCGCTCGGCAAGCGGACCACCGGCGTCATGGGCAGTTCCGAGGAAGTGGCCGCCGACGTGGCGGCGGCGCTGCGCGAGGCGGGCGAGCCCGCGTGGGCGATGCCGTTGCCGGAGGAGCTGCGCAAGGGACTCGACTCGGGCGTCGCCGACCTGGCCAACGTCTCGGCCGACCGTGGCGGCGGCATGCTGGTCGCCGCCATCTTCCTCCGCGAGTTCGTGCCCGAGGGGGTGCGCTGGGCGCACCTGGACATCGCCAGCCCGGCCTTCAACGAGGGTGCCCCGTTCGGGTACACCCCGAAGGGCGGCACCGGCGCCGCGGTACGCGGACTGATCAAGCTCGCGGCCAACGCCGCGGAAGGCAAGCTGCCGGGCGCGTGAGCCGCGACCTGGTGAAATGATGGACAAGTACCTATGAAGGAGCTAGCAGTGTCAGAGGGCGGCCATTACGACATCGTCGTACTCGGCGGGGGCAGCGGAGGATACGCTTGCGCGCTACGCGCCGCCGAGCTCGGCAAGCGCGTAGCCCTGATCGAGAAGGACAAGGTAGGCGGAACCTGCCTGCACCGGGGATGCATCCCCACCAAGGCGCTGCTGCATTCCGCCGAGATCGCGGACTCGTCGCGGGAGAGCGAGAAGTTCGGCATCCAGACGACGTTCGGTTACGTCGACATGCCGGCCGTGCTTTCCTACCAGCAGTCGGTGGTCGAGCGGCTGTGGAAGGGCCTGCAGTCCACGATCGCGAGCCGCAAGATCGACACGATCATCGGCGACGGGC
>JBEKHI010000472.1:0-5988 GCA_050012355.1 Streptosporangiaceae bacterium
GCTCGGGATGGGGCTGCGGCTCGGGATGGGGCTGCGGCTCGGGATGGGGCTGCGGCTCGGGATGGGGCTGCGGCTCGGGATGGGGCTGCGGCGCTGGGACGTCGGCCACGTAGGTGCCCGAGCCGTGCTTCCCGGCCAGCCATCCCTCCGCGAACAATTGCGTATATGCGACCATAACGACGGTGCGTGACACCCCAAGGGACCTCGCTAGCTCCCGCGAGGAGGGCAACCGCTCGCCGGTGCCGAGCACGCCGGAGGACACCGCGTCGCGGATCTGGCCGGCTATCTGAGTCGCCATCGGCGAGCCGTCGTCCCGAGACACATGAAGCGGCAGGTCAGCGGAAGTGGTCACTTGAAATTCCCTCCAAGTGGCTCTCTACAACAGGCCACTTTCCGTCTACGTTAGACGATTGTGAGCACACCACCGCTATCAAGTACCGAACGCACCAAGCTCGGCAGGAAGCCGCAGCGGGGAGCAACCGATCGCGACGAGCTGTACGCCGTCCTCGACGCTGGGCTGATCTGCCATCTCGCCGTCGTGGTAGGTGATTACCCGCGAGTGATTCCGACCGCATACGGGCGAGATGATGACACGCTGTACCTGCATGGGTCCACGGGGAGTTCTATCCTCGCCGCGGCCAACGGCCGCCAGGTCTGCGTGACAATCACGCATCTCGATGGGATGGTGTGCGCTCGTTCTGTCAACAATCACTCCATGAACTACCGCAGCGCGGTGATTTACGGCGAGGCGCGCGTGCTGACAGATGATTCCGAGCGGCTGCGCGCGCTGCGGGTAATCACCGAGCAGCTCATCCCCGGGCGCTGGTCAGGGGCCCGGGAGCCGAACCGCAAGGAACTCGCCGCCACGGCGGTGCTGGCCGTGCCGCTGGCCGAGGCCTCGGTGAAGTCAAGGTCCGGGGCCCCAATTGATCAGGACGAGGACTACGCGCTCGGTTACTGGGCGGGAGTGATTCCGGTCCGGACGGTCTTTGGCGAGCCAGAACCCGATACAGACCTACCGGTTCCTGAGCACATTTACACCCGCGCAGGCCATACCCTGAGTGGATGACTAACGACCGGCTGGTATGGATCGACTGCGAGATGACCGGGCTGGATATCCATCGGGACGCGCTGATCGAGATAGCCTGCCTGGTCACCGACGCCGAGCTGAACACGCTCGACGACGGGATTGACGTAATCATCAAGCCCCCGCCGGAGGCGGTGGACCAGATGTCCGACGTGGTGCGCGATATGCACACCAAGTCCGGGCTGCTGGCCGACTTGCACGCCGGGGTCACGGTGACCGAGGCGCAGGAGATCGTGCTCAGCTACGTCAAGAGCCACGTCAGCGAGTCGCGCAAGGTCCCGCTTTGCGGCAACTCGATCGCGACCGACCGCTGGTTCATCGCGCGCGACATGCCGGAGCTCGACAACTTCCTGCATTACCGGATGGTTGACGTGTCGAGCATCAAGGAGCTCGCCCGGCGCTGGTACCCGAGGGTGTACTTCGCGTCGCCCGCCAAGCACGGCGGCCACCGGGCGCTCGCCGACATCCGCGAGAGCGTGCAGGAGCTCCGGTACTACCGCGAGGCGGTGTTCGTGCCCGAGCCCGGCCCGGACTCGGCGCACGCCCGGGAGATCGCGGCCCGGCACGGCTCCCCCGGCCCCCGGTAGCCGCTATACTCTGAAGGGTCGCGCGGTACCTCCTGCTCGGGGTGGCGCGCGTTCTGCATGGTGGGTGTAGCTCAGTTGGTTAGAGCACCAGGTTGTGGTCCTGGGTGTCGCGGGTTCGAATCCCGTCACTCACCCCATGTGATGTTGGCTCTGACCTGCGGGTTTGAGGCGGGCTAATAACTTACGACCTGGCGAGCGATCCCCCTGAGCCGTTCGCGATGCCCGCCGCCTGAATGCGGCTGGAGACGCCGAGCTTTCGCAGGATGCTGGAGACATGGACACCCGCCGTTCCGGTGCTGATCAGCAGTTCCTTGGCGATTTCCCGGTTTGTCAGGCCCTGGCTCAGTAGCTGGAGGACCTCTCGTTCTCGTTCGGTCAGTCCGTACTCACCCAGCCGGTCCGCCCGCGTATCGGCGTGATCCGGCCCGTTCCGCGCGGTACCGATCGCCTGCAGCGCTAGGTCTACGAGTTCGTCGAGCGGCATCGTCAGACCTCTCTGCCAAGCGCCACGAAAGTGCCGCTGTCCCAGCGATTCGCGCAGCGCGCGTACGCACGCGTCGTGAGCGGGTCGCTCGGCGGGCGGGATCGGCGCCCCAAGTGCCTTGCGCAGCGCCGCGCTACCGCCGAGCAGGGTGGCGGCCAGTGACGCGTCCGCCGGGGCGACGACGATCTCGGCGATCGTTTCCACCACGCTGGCCACCCGCCAGCGGTCACCGAGGGCGGCATGGGTTTCGAGGCTTTCCGTGAGCATGTCGGCGGCGGTTCCCTGATCGTCTTCCGCGACGATGATGCTTAGTTCATGCAGTGCCCAGGCGATGCCTTCCTGGTAGCCGAGCCGCATCGAGATATCAAGACCCGCATGCAGCAGCGCCGTACCTCGCTCCGGGTCGCCACCGAAATGCGCCGCTATACCCTGGTTGATCATGGCGGCCGCCGTCTCCTGGCGCAGTCCGGCGGCACGGAACGCGTCCGCCGCCCTGCCGCACAGTTCGTCCGCGCGCGCCATGTCCCCGGCCAGCCAGGCCACGAAGCCGAGGTAGTCCTGGGACGCTGCGACTCCCGCGGCATCACCGAGTTCGGCCCAGATCGCCATGCTCTCCTCGTGCAGCCTCCTGGCGTCGGAGTAACGCCCTTCCTCGCGGGCGATCGACCCCAGCCGCTGCAGCGTGCTGGCCAGGCCTGCTCGGTCGTTCTCCTCTTCAAACAGGGCCCGGGCCTTGGTCAGCCGCTCGGCGGCGACCGCGTAGTCGCACTGCAGGAAGGCGAGAACGCCCGCGCCGGTCAGGGTCGCCGCCTTGACCGGCGTCGCGACCGGCTCGCCGAGCGCGGCCGTGGACGCGCGTTCCAGCCAGGAGCGTGCCTCGTCGTAGTAACCGCGGCGGTACCAGAACCGCCACAGCAGCGCGGCCAGCCGGGCTGCGGTCCGCACATCGTGGTCCTGCTCGGCGCGTGGCCGACGCCCGTCACCTGGCATGGCACGCCGCAGGACGGCCCGCAGGTTGTCATGTTCGAGTTCTAGCCGGGAGAGCCAGCGGGCCTGCTCGACACCCTCAAGCCCGGTATGAGCCCGCTCAGCGAGGCGCAGATAATACGCCGCGTGCGCCGCGTAGACCATGGGTTCCTCGCCGCTACCGGCGAGTTCGCTCGCGCTGTACTGGCGTATCGTCTCCAGCATCCGGTAGCGGTAGTCTCCGTTCTGCTCGACCGCCAGGACCAGTGACTTGTCCACGAGGGTGGCTATGAGACCCACCACCGCGTCCGCCTCGATGCAGCCGCCGGCCACCACGGTCTCGGCGGCGCGCAGCGTGAAGGACCCGCTGAAACACGACAGCCGCCGGAACAGGATCTGCTCGTGCCCGGCCAGCAGCCGGTAGCTCCAGTCGAGGGTGGCCCGCAATGTCTGATGCCGGTCCGGTGCCCCTCGGCTGGGATGCCGCAGGATGCCAGGTCCGGTACTCAGCCGGCCTGATATCTCGGCGACGCCGAGGATACCGGCCCTAGCCGCCGCCAGTTCGATGGCCAGCGGCAGCCCGTCGAGCTGACGGCACAGCCGGACCACCGCTTCCCGGTTGGCCGGAGCAACGGTGAAGCCGGGAGTCATGGCACGCGCACGCTCAATGAACAGTTCGACCGCTTCCGCGGTCGTGTCGTCGTCGCGCGCGGGCAACCGCAAGCCCGCGACCGGGAAAACCACTTCCCCGGAGACCCCGAGCACCTCGCGCGAAGTGGCGATCACGCTCACGTCCGGGCAAGTGGCCAGCAGGAGCTGAAGGAACCCGGCACAGCCCCGCACGACCTGCTCGCAGTTGTCGAAGATCAGCAGCGCGGCGCGCGTCTGAAGATGGCGGGCAATTCCCGCAGCGGTGTCCCTGCCGGGCGACTGTGCGATGTCCAGCGCCGACGCCACCGTACCCGCGATGAACTCATCGCTCGTCACGTTGCTGAGATCGACCCACCAGGCACCGTACCGGAACCGGCCACGGCTGACCTCGGCGAGCGCGAGGCTGAGCCTGGTCTTCCCGCTCCCGCCGGTACCTGTCAGCGTGAGCATTCTCGTCCGGCGCAACAGCGCGTCAAGTTCTCCCAGTTCACGCTGCCGCCCGACCAGGCTCGTCAGCGTGCTGGGGAAATTACCGGGTACTCCGCTCCCGCCCGTGTACTCCCTGTCCAACGGGCCTCCGCTCAATCACCGCGAGTGAACGCTAAATGTATATATACGCCGCTATATAGGCCAGATAAACAACCACGCCGGAAATATGGTCATCTGCTAGATGCGTCACGAACGCCGCGCGTCGCATCGTGACATGGATCCCGCGACAGACAACCACAGGGAAGAGAAACTGTCCATGTCATCCAGATCCAGCGGCCCGGTGATGCGGGTCGTCATCACCGCGGCGGCGAGCGCGGCGGTAGTGGCCGCCAGCATCCTTCAACCGCTCGCCGCGGCCAGCGCGCAAATCGTTCCAACGCCGCCTGCTACCCATCGTTCCGCACCCGCGAACCTCAGTACTCCCCGGTCACAGCCGCACCAATGGTCCGCCGCTGACGCGCTGAAATCTCTGCACCGGCCGCCCGCGATCAACGCCGCGGCGGTTCGCCAGGAGGCGATCGCGCACGCCGCGGTCACCGAGAAGACCGCAAGCTACCGCGTCTCACCGGCCACCGTGGCCTTTCTCAGCAGCGGCCTCGGCATGCCGCTCGGCTCGTCGACGCTGCTGACCGGCGTGCGGTCGGGCGCGGACCTGAAGATCTCGCTGCCGGCCCCGGCTGGGTTGCGGCTCGGCATGCCCGCGGGAACCCGCCAGCCACGGTTCGGCCGGTCCGCTCTCGTCATCAACCGGACCACCGGTGCCGCCACGCTGACCGCCAGTTCACCAGACGGCGGGCTCAGGATCACCATCCCCGACGCGGCCGCCCCGAGCGTAAGCATCTCCGGCGATCTCAGCCTGCGGGTACCCGTACTCGGTCAGACGGCCAGCCTGTCCGGCCAGGTCAGCTACGCCAACGGCCACGCGGCGGTGTCACTCTCCGGCTACCTGCGGGCCGGTGCCACGCTACAGCGCGGCGTGGCCAGCCTGGGCGCGGACGCCGAGGTGACGCTCAGCACCGCCGACGGGCTGCGCGTGTCCGGGACCGCGTTGCTCGGCAGTCCCGGACGCCAGCTCGGTGTGCCCGTCACCGGGGTCACCGGCGATACCAGCGACTGGACGTTCACCGTCCGTCCCGGCGAGGTCTCCGCGGCGCCTTTGCCAGGCCTGACGCTATCGCCGAACGCCACCGGCACCGTGATCAGCAAGCGCGGCGTGGTGAGCTTCGATGTCAGCCTGCCCACCGCCCGACCCTGGTCCCCGCTTCACGGAGTGACCGCATCCGGCATTGCGACATTTTCCAACAAGCTACCGAACGATGAGGTGGTACCCGCCCCTGGTATCGCGGCTCGCACGCCATGGATCGATGTCAGCGGCACCGTCGCTGTCGCATCGGCCCAGGGGGGCTCGGTCAGCACGCACGGCTCCGTGGCCATCAACCTCGCGTCGGGCAAGGGCCTCGTAATCAGCAGCGGCACGACACCGGTCGTTCTGGCCACCGTCCCGCACCGGCTGGTGCTGGACCAGGCGGGGTTCCGTGGTCAGCTCGCACTGGGCAAGGGCGGTGTCACGGGTTCGATCCGGGGTACCGGCCTGGTCACGCTCACCGGTAAGGGCAGGAGTGTCACGACGGACACGGCACTGTCGGTCACCCCGTCAGGGACGCTCGCCGCGAGCATCCCGTCAGCCGCATCGGTGCTCGCCCAGGCCGCGCCGGCCGGCACCC
>JBEKHI010000473.1:0-5948 GCA_050012355.1 Streptosporangiaceae bacterium
GGCACGGCCGGCGTGCTGTCCACGGTGATCCTGCTCGCCACCTACTTCATGGTGATCCTCAGCGTGCAGCTGTTCGCCGGGTTCGGGAGCACCGGCATCGGCCTCGGCAACGCCGCCAACCAGAACGACGTGCTCTCCCCCCTCGGGTCCGCCATCTTCGGCACCGGGACGCTCGGCGTCGTGCTGGCCCGGCTGCTCATCTTGATGGTCATGTCCTCGTCCGCCGCGACCGCGATGACGACGATCCTGCCGAACGCCCGGACCACCCTGTCGATGGCGTTCCACAAGGCACTGCCGCCGATCTTCGGCCGGATACACCCGCGCTACCTGACCCCGACCTTCTCCACGACGTCCTTCGCGGTCATCTCCGCCGTCATGTACCTGGCCATCAACTGGGTCTCTGGCGGGAACGTCATCTCCGACTCGGTCACGGCCTGCACGTTCTTCGTCGCCATGTACCTGGGCTCCACCGGCTTCGCCTGCTTCTGGTGGTACCGCAAGACCCTGCTGCGCAGCGCGCGATCCTTCTGGCTGTGCGGCGTGCTCCCCTTGCTGTCCGGCGTGATGCTGTACATCATCCTGGGCTGGTCGGTGTACTTCTACACCGACCCTGACCAGTCCTACACCAGCTGGCATATGCCGTTCTGGCCGCACTGGACGATCGGCGGCGTGCTGTCCATCGGCATCGTCACCGCGCTCGTCGGACTGGGCTGGATGCTCTCGCTGCAGCGCAAGTACAAAGAGTTCTTCAGCGGCCGGTCGATGCGCGAAGGCGTCTCGATCACCGATGACGACGCGGTGGTCGCAGTCTCCGCCACAGACTGACGTCAATCGGAGGATTCAGTCACGCCGTTCTGGTTAATTGGTTGGCATGTCTGGATTGTTGTGGTTGGAGCGGTGGCGGCTCACCGTGGTAGTCGCCGTCGTGCTGGTCGCGGTGGTCATCACCGGTCTGGTCCTGGTGTTCTCCGGCCCCAGCCACTCGTCGCCCGTGGCGCTGCCGGCCGACGGCCGCGGCAGCGCCACCCTGGTGGTGGCGAGCGGCGCGCCGGAACTGTCCGTGCAGACGGCGAACCTCGGATCCACCCTGGTCCGTGCGTCAGTACCAGCGGGCGCTACCGTTCGCCCTCTCCTTGACCAAAACGGCGTTATCCGCCTCACCCTGGTCTCCGGCTCTGGCCACAACGGGAACTACACGCTCCAGGTGCTGCTCAGCGACGCGGTCACCTGGACGATCGACTTCGACGGCGGCACCGACCGGACCGTCGCCAACCTGCGCGGCGGGAAGATCGCGGCCGTGACGTTCGGCGCCGGATCCGACATCATCGACCTGGCGCTGCCCAGACCATCGGGTACGCCGGTCATCCGGCTCGACGGCGGGGCGAGCCAGTTCCTGCTCACGCTGCCGCCCGGCGTCCCGGCCCAGGTGACAGCGGCGGCGGGCGCGGCGGAGCTGACGCTGGATTCCATCACGAGAACCGGGGTCGCCGGCGGGACCGTGCTGACTGGTCCGGGCTGGGCGGGCGCGGCGAACCGGTTCGACATCGACGCCGCTTCTGGGGTGGATCAACTGTCGGTGAGCCGCTGGTGATCGGCGGTCCCCCGCCTCTTGCTGTTATCAGCGATGGGGTACGGTTCTGGGCGTGACCAGCTATGTTCAGCCAGGAACGATCGTCACCGACCATATGTTCGCGGTCCCGCTGGACCACGACCGGCCCGACGGCGAGCAGATCGAGGTGTTCGGCCGGGAGATCGTCGCCACCGGGCTGGCCGGGCGGTACGACATCCCGTGGTTGCTGTTCCTGCAAGGCGGCCCCGGTTTCGCGGCGCAGCGACCGGTGGGCCGCGAAGGATGGCTGGACCGTGCACTGCGGGACTACCGCGTGCTGCTGCTCGACCAGCGCGGCACCGGACGGTCGACGCCGGTCAGCGCGACCTCGCTCGCCCGGCGCGGAGACGCGGCTGCCCAGGCGGAGTACCTGACACGGTTCCGCGCCGACAGCATCGTGCTCGACGCCGAACTGATCCGCCGGTCGCTGATCGGGGACGAGCCGTGGACCGTGCTGGGCCAGTCGTTCGGCGGGTTCTGCACGGTGTCGTACCTGTCGTTCGCGCCGCACGGTATCCGCGAGGCGCTGATCACCGGCGGGCTACCCGGGCTGGCGACCACCGCCGAGGAAGCGTACCGGGCGGCGTATCCGCGGGTGGCCGCGAAAAACGCGGCGCACTACTCCCGCTACCCCGGCGACATCGCGATCGCCTCCTCGATCGCCGACCAGCTGGCCAGCGGTGACATCAGGCTGCCAGACGGCGCCCGGCTGACCGTGCAGGCGTTCCAGTCGCTCGGCCGGATGCTCGGCACCGGGTCCGGCAGCCACCGGCTGCACTACCTGCTCGAAGGCGGCGCCGATTTGTCACAGGCCTGGCTGTATGAGGTGGCCGGGCAGCTGACCTTCGCCGGCGCTCCGCTGTACGCGGTGCTGCACGAGGCCTGCTACACGCAGGGTCACGCGACCCAGTGGGCGGCGCAGCGGGTCCGCGCGGAATTCCCCGAGTTCGCCCCGGACGCCGGGCCGCTGCTGTTCACCGGCGAGATGATCTACCCGTGGATGCTGAGCAACGACCCGGTGCTGCGGCCGCTGCGCGACGCCGCGGACCTCATCGCCACCCGCGATGACTGGCCCGCGCTGTACGATCCGACCAGGCTCGCGTCCTGCGACGTGCCGGTCGTCGCGGCCGTGTACCACGACGACATGTACGTGGACTTCGGGCTGTCCATGGCAACCGCGCGCGCCATCCGCGGACTGCGGCCGTGGGTGACCAACGAGTACGAGCACGACGGCTTGCGGGTCAGCGCTGGCCGGGTCCTTGACCGTCTTATCGCGATGGTGCGCGGCGAGACGTGACAGCGTCTAGTGTCATGAAATATGCGTGTTCTCATCGCGGGGGCGGGGATTGCGGGGCTGACCACAGCGCTGAGCCTGCACGCGGCGGGGATCGACGTACTGCTCGTCGAGGCCGCCACCGAGCTGCGCCCTCTCGGTGTCGGGATCAACCTGCCGCCGCACGCGGTGCGCGAGCTCACCGAGCTTGGCCTGGCGGAAGACTTGGAGCGTACCGCCATCGAGACCGCCGAGCAGGCGCACTTCGACCGGTTCGGCGGCCTGATCTGGCGTGAGCCGCGCGGCCGGGAACTCGGCTACCGGTGGCCGCAGTACTCGGTGCACCGGGGCGAGCTGCAGATGATCCTGCTGGCCGCGGTCCGTCGGCGGCTCGGCCTGGACGCGGTGCGGACCGGCACCCTAGTGACCGGGTTCACCGACCAGGGAACCGTCGCCTACCTGAAGGACCGGGCCAGCGAGCAGTCAGAAAAGGTGCGGGCCGACGTGCTGGTCGGCGCGGACGGCCTGTACTCCGCTATCCGCGCGCAGTTGCATCCGTATGAGCCGCCGCCGCGGTGGGGCGGGGTGATGATGTGGCGCGGCATGGCCGAGGGCGAGCCCTTCCTGACCGGCGCCACCCTCGCGGTCGCCGGATCCAATGCTGGCCGCAAGTTCGTCGCCTACCCGGTCGCGCGTTCTGGCGACGGAAAGGTGCTGATCAACTGGGTCGCCGAGGCGATGCTCGGCTCCGGTGCCACGCCCGCGGTCCACGCTGACTGGAACCGGGGCGGCCGGCTGGCCGATGTGCTGCCCTGGTTCGCGGACTGGAAGTTCAGCTGGCTGGATATCCCGGACCTGCTCATCAGGTCGCCGCGGATACTCGAATACCCGATGGTGGACCGGGATCCGCTGCCGTTCTGGGGCCAGGACCGGGTGACGCTGGCTGGCGACGCCGCGCACCCGATGTACCCCATCGGATCAAACGGCGCCGCCCAGGCGATCATCGACGCGCGGGTGCTCGCCGCGTCGCTCGCGAGCGCGTCATCGCCCGACGAGGGACTGCGGGCCTACGAGGCGGCCCGCCACGAGACCACCGCGCGCCTGGTGCTCGCGAACCGGGACATGCCCGCCGATCGGATCCTGCACCAGGTCAGCGTGCGCGCGCCGGAAGGCTTCGATCAGATCGAGGATGTGCTAACCGCCGACGAGCTGCGCACCATCGGCCAGGCATACCGCACGACCACCTTCGAAGACGTAGACGCGCTGAACACCCGACCGCCCTACCTGTGATCCCGCCGCCTACGTCAACTTGGCACCTGGCCAAGATTGTTGGCACCGTGCCTGCCGGTCTTCGGCGCGGCATATGTGACGACGACGGCCACAGGTCGTTGGGAACGGCAAGCGACCAGTCGGCTCGGCGCCGGGCGGCGAACCGCGGGATTTTCGTGGTTGACCTTGACCTAAGGTCAGGGTGCACGCTGATCACATGACGAGCTCGAACTCCTCCTGGACCGGCATGGTGCCGGTAGAGGACACGGCCCTGGCCGTTACCGACACTCGCGGGGCCGGCAGGCCTGTGGTCTACCTCAACGGTTCCTACGCCAGCCAGTCGTCCTGGCGGCCCGTCATCGCCGAACTGGGAACCGAGTGGCGGCACATCACCTACGACGAGCGCGCCCGCGGCAAATCGAAGCGGTCGTCGGACTACTCGCTCGAGGCCTGCATCCGGGATGTCGACGCCGTCCTCGAGGCGACTAAGGTGGATCGGCCGCTGCTGGCGGGCTGGTCTTACGGGGCGGTGGTCGCGTTGCACTGGGCCACCCGGAATCCGGACCGCGTCGCTGGTGTGGTTATGGTCGACGGTGGCTATCCGTGGGACTACCTCGCCACCGTCGACGGCGGACCAGAGGCCGGCCGGGAGCAGATCCGGAAGATGTTCCGACGCTACCGATGGGCGATGCCACTGGCCCGGTTGACGGGTAACGCCGCGCGGATGACCGCCGAGCAGCACGCGGAGGTCAATATCGAGTTGAATGAGATCGTCGCCGCCGGCGACCCCGTCTTCGACCTGGTGACCTTCCCGATGCGGTTTGTCGTGGGCTCGGGTTCCGCCTTGGGTGCCACCGAGGAAGGACACACGGCGATGCGTGCCACACTGGACCCGGTGCTCGCCCGGAACCCGAACGTCAAGGTGAGCGCGACGGTCACGAGCAACCACACGGGCATCGTGCGCAAGGATTTCCGTGCCATCGCCGCGGCCGTGCGCGAGGTCGCCGCCATCCAGCACGGCGAGGTTCACTGACGTCATGGCGGACGGGATCACCATCGGCCAGGCCGCGGCCTTCGCCGGCGTCACGGTCAAGACCATCCGGCACTACCACCAGCACGGCCTGATCGGTGAACCCCGCCGCGACCACTCCGGCTACCGGCGCTACGGATCGGGCGACCTGCTGCGGCTGGTGCAAGTCCGGACGCTGGCCGCCGCAGGCGTGCCGCTGGCCGGGATCGGGGCCATGCTCGACGCCGATCCCGGCAAGTTCGCCGCCGCGCTCCGCGACGTCGAGCAGAGTCTGACCAGCCGGATCGAGGAGCTGATCGCGCGGCGCGAGATGCTGCGCCGGCTCACGGGCGGCGACCGGGTCCTGCTGCCCGACCGCGCCTGCGCGCTGCTGGAGCGACTTCCGGCGCTCGGGTTCACCGAGGAGGACGTCACGACGACCCGAGAGGCCCTGGTACTGGTCAGGGCCCTGGTACCGGAAAGCCTGGACGACTATATGACCCAGATCGAGCACGGCCTGGAAGATCCCCGGTACGTCACCTTGATCAAGCTCAACTTGCGCGCCGGCGATCTGGAACCCGACGACCCCCGGGTCGAGGAAATCGCCACAGCCATGGCCGACTACTACATCGCCGAGCCCTCGCTGCTGCCCGCCCTCACCGGCCTGCAGGCCCGCGACGACGGCGCGATCAGGCACGAGCTGCTCAACCACCACGGAGAAGACCACAAACCCGCCTGGGCCCGGATGACCGCGCTGATCGAGGCGAAACTGCGCTCGGCCGGCATCG
>JBEKHI010000474.1:0-5920 GCA_050012355.1 Streptosporangiaceae bacterium
AGCGGACACCCTGCTCAGCATACTGCGCCCGACGTGGCTGAGTGACGAGGACCTAGACGCGATGGCGGTCTTCTGCGGCACGCTACGGCCAGCGCCGAAGGCCGCGCGGGGCGCCTTCCGCTACCTGCAGTGGAAGGATGCCGGACAGATGGACGTCAGCGGCCTGCTCCTTGACCTGATGTGGGCAGCTGAGGAAGACGGCGCGTTCGTGGTCCGGCCATTGCCCAGGCTGCTGCTCTCGCGCTGGCTGGCCCGCAGCCCGGATCTCTGGGAAGCCGCCCATCGCGGCTTCCTGGCCCATTACCGCGCGTCCAAGGACGAGCTGTCTCAGCATTATCACCTTCTCGCGCTGACCACGTCGCTGTCCGCCGGTGATCTAGGCATCGTCGCCCGGTACCTCGACCGGCGCCTGGACGGTCTTCCGCCGGCTGAGTGGGAGAGTGCCCTCGACGCCATCACGACGGCACCCAACCGGTTGTGGCAGGCATTCGGCGAGCGCATGGACGATGACATCCATGTCGGACCGGACCTGCGCGGCAACCCGAGGGCAGTGGTCCTGCAGGTGGCAGGCGGAAGCGAGACCGCTGACCGGCTGCATATCGTCACCCGCCTGGCAGCCGGCCTCTGGCTGTTCAAGGACCCGCTCCTCGACCCGAGGCGGCGGCTCGCGAGGCTGCTCGGCCAGGCGTACCAGGCGCTGGCCGACGCCTCGCTAGGCGATACCGGCGTCTTCGATGCGCGGGCACGCCACTTCTTCGACATCTCCAGGAAATGGGAGTAAGACGGTGATATTGACACGTCGTCCGAGCCTCGGTCGCCAGCACAGGCCACCTTTGAACGTCCGCCAAAAGGCCCAGCGCGCGGTTGTCGGCGTAATCGGGCTGACCGCTATCGTCTTCGCCGGTTGGAGCCTCGTCCACTACCTCGTCAACTCAGCGGACACTTGCATGAATCTTGGACCGACGGTCGTGCTGCACGCGGGTTCCTCTGGTGAATGCGTGGGCGTCACCGACGGCGCGTTCCACTTCCAGTTCGGAAGCCAGCAGCAAGACAGCGCCCTGGCCAACGTCGAGAGGGCGATCATGAATGAGGACAAAGAAGTCACGGCCAGCAAGATCGGCTACGTGAGCGTGGTGTACCTGATGCCGGCGGCAGCGGCCGGGAACGCGGAGTCCGTCCCCACCTTCATCAACCAGCTTGAAGGGGCGTACACCGCCCAGATGGCCGCCAACGGGCCAGACAACCTGGGCGCCGACGTCGGCAACAGCGGCCAGACGCCCCTCATCCAGGTGCTTATCGCGAGCAGCGGCCTCCAAGCCGCAGAGTACCAGGTCACTGAGCATATAATCCTCAGCGACATCACCAGCCAGCGGGTCGTCGCGGTGGACGGCATCGCCATCAGCCTGCAAGGCACTGTCCGTGAGGCCACGGAGCTGGCGGTAGCCGATCACATCCCGATCTTCGGGAGTACCCTCACCGCTGACGAGTTCGACAACATCCCGAACATGGTCCGGGTCGCGCCCAGCAACGAGCAGGAGGTCGAACAGATCCTGGCTTACGTCAAGGCAAAGCTGAAGTCGCGCTCTGCCCTCATAGTCGAGGACACCAACCCGACAGATCCCTATACGCAGACGATTAGCGCTGAATTCGCCGCCGCCTTCCCCGATAGAGCCCATCAGCTTCTCCCACCGCAGACGTATGACACAGATCCGACAGTTGACCCGACGGGGCAGATAACTAGGGGTCAGCTCAGCCAGATTCCCCTGGACATCTGCGCCAGCAAGCCAGACGTCGTGCTGTTCGGTGGCCGGGGAGAGGACCTGGCAACACTCATCGGTGATCTCGCGCACCGCCCCTGCAGCCAGCCGGTAACGATTGTGACCGGGGACGACGTCATCAACGTGCAGGTCGCGGGCAACGCGCCAGTCCTGGCGGGCCTAGCAAGCGGCGTGACTGTCTACTACCCGGGCGAATTCAATCCTGGTGAATGGAGCACTCCCCCCGGAACGAACGCACCCGAGGTGCTTGTGGCCGGGCAGAACGTCTACTCACAGGCCCAGGCAGGGTACTCGGCCTTTGCCGGAGAATTCAGCGCGCTGTTCCCCAGAGCAGCAGCGCCAGATGCCAACGTCGCCCTGGCCTACGACGCGATGCTGACCAGCGTTGCCGACATCCGCCTGGCAAATAGCGGAATAGCGCCGGCACCCAGCGCGGTAGCGCAGGAGCTAAACAAGCTCCAAGGGCCGCGGACGGTCTACGGGGCCAGCGGTCCCGTCCAGCTATCCGGCTTCTACGGCCAGATAGGCAAGGCCCAGCCGCAGGGCAGCAACCCGATCGGAAAGCTCATTCCGATCCTCAGCCTGCCAAAAGGCGGCGTGACTAGCTTCAAGGCGCTGGAGCAGGTACCACTCCCGGCGAACGGCGGCTAGCCGTTCCCCCTTCGCCGCGTCCTGCTGGAACCGCTACGGTCGGCGGCCAAATCGCATCCGTAAGATCCGCGCCGAGCAGGACGGCGCCTTCAAGGTCGGCTCCAGTTAGATCAGCTTCTCGCAGGTCAGCACGGGACAGATTCGCTTTACGCAGAACGGTGTCAATAAGTGTGGCGTGATATAGCTTGGCGCCTGCGAGATTAGCGCCCTCGAGGTTGGAATGGGCAAGACAGAGGAGCGGAAACTTCCGTTCCTGAAGTTCGGCACCGCGCAGATCAACTCTTTCAAGCTCCGCCCATTCGCCCTTGAGGATGATGGATCCTCTTGAAAGCGCGGCGAGCGCAGCTCCGACATCATCGGCAGCGCCGCCGGTAAACCGCCCTCGCTCCGCGTCTACTTCGGCTTCGGGCTTCGTGGGCGGCCAGGGGGCATGGCTGCGGACGAAAGTGGTGAGAAGGGCGCCAACCTGGCCGCGACCCCTCCGAGGGCGAGCAACCCCACAAGACCCGAAAGCAAGGTAGACCGCACATTGTTTTCCGCGCTAAGTCCTGCGTTCCGCAGATGTGAGCGGGGCCTGGTATGCGGATCTGTAGGTTGACCTGCGGGAATGCGCAGTTTCGTGGTGACGGGGCGTGTCACTAGGCGCTGGCGTTGTCCTGGTCGGGGCCTGCGGGCGCGGCCTGGATGATCTTCCTCGGGTCGGGGATGTTGAGGCTGGCGAGTATGGCGCGCTGGGCGGGGGTGAGGTCGGCGGTCTGGCGGAGGGTGCCGGCGGGGCCGGTGAAGGTGCCGAGGGTGAGAGGGGCGATCTCGTCGGTGATCTTGTTCCAGGTGGCTCCGGCGGTGGTCTCGGCGATCCGGATGAGGAGCAGGGCGAGCCAGCAGAGGATGACGTGGGCGCGGATCCGCTGCTCCAGCCGGTGGTAGACCGGGCGCAGGTCGATGACCTGCTTGAGGTCGCGCCAGCCGCGTTCAAAGGGCAAGCCGGACTGCTTGCATAGATGACAATGATGGCGGGAATGTTCCCGTTATCGGGATTGACGGCTTGCTGGCGCTGGCCGCGGCCGTTCGGAGGCTGCGGGAGGGCGGCGGCGAGCCCCTCAGGGACGGTGCCGAGTGCGCGGAGGAACTGCCGTGCCCCCGTAGCCGGGGTGAGGCTGAGCCCGGTTCCGGAGTGGGAGGCACTACCGGAAGCGAGCCGGGCGGCGGCGGGATGCCTGGCGGCGGTACTGGTGATGCGGATGATCCGGGCGGGGCACGGCGTCCCGGGCGAGGACGGGCACGATGAGCGCGAGGGCGGGGCTGCCGTGGGAGGCCGGGAGCAAGATCCAGGAGCGGCACCGGGACAGGCTCGCGGTTGTTTACGTGCGCCAGTCCACGCTCGTTCAGGTCGTCCGGCACGGGGAATCGACGCGGCTGCAGTACGGGCTGGCCACCCGGGCGGAGGACCTGGGGTGGGAGCCGTCCCGGATCCTGGTGATCGACGAGGACCTGGGGCACTCGGCGTCCGGTGCCGTGGCCCGGCCGGGGTTCCAGCGGCTTGTGTCGGAGGTGGGCCTCGACCACGTCGGCATCGTGCTGGGGATCGAGATGTCGAGGCTGGCCCGGTCGGGACGCGAGTGGCACCAGCTGCTGGAGCTGTGCGCGCTGTCGGGGACGCTGCTGGGCGACATGGACGCGGTCTACGACCCGGCCGCGCACAACGACCGGCTGCTGCTGGGCCTGAAGGGGACGATCAGCGAGGCAGAGCTCTACCTGATCCGGCAGCGGATGCTCGGCGGCCGGATGGCCAAGGCCGGGAGGGGCGAGCTCGCGGTCCCGCTGCCCGCCGGGTTCGTCCGCCGGCCGTCCGGCGAGGTCGTCCTGGATCCCGATGAGCAGGTGAGGTCCGTGATCGCGCTGATCTTCAGCCTGTTCGACCGGATCGGCACCGTCGGCGGGGTCCTGGCCCATCTCGCCGATAACCGGATCCAGGTCGGGATCCGGCTGCGGCAGGGCCCTGACCAGGGAGAACTGGAATGGCGGCGCCCGTCGCGGGCGATGGTGCAGAACATGCTCCGCAATCCGGCTTACGCTGGGATCTACGCATACGGGCGCAGCGCCGGCGACCCGCGCAGGCGGAAGCCGGAACGGCCCTACAGCGGCAGGACACGGGTAGAGCGCGAGCAGTGGCAGGTCTTCCTGCCCGGGATCTACCCGTCCTACATCAGCGCGGAGCAGTACGAGGCGAACATGCGGCGGATGGACGCGAACCGGTCCCGCGCCCAGGGCATGGGCGCGGTGCGCGACGGCCCGGCCCTGCTGGCCGGGCTGGTCCGCTGCGGCCGCTGCGGCCGGAAGATGACCGTCCGCTACCAGCGCGGCCCCCGCGGCGCCCTCCAGCCGTCCTACGTCTGCGGCATGGCCGCCTCCACCTGGGCCGGGGACCGCTGCCAGCAGCTCTCCGGCCCCTGCGTCGACGAGTACGTGTCCGCCCTCGCGCTGCAGGCGATGGCACCGGCCGCCCTGGAGATCTCCCTGGCCGCTGCGGAACAGGAAGAACAGCGGCGCGCCGAGACCGACCGGATCTGGCGGCAGCGCCTCGAGCGTGCCGGCTACGCCGCCGACCGCGCCCGCCGCCAGTACCAGCTCGCCGAGCCCGAGAACCGGCTCGTCGTCCGCCAGCTGGAGAAAGACTGGAACGAGGCCATGGCCGAGCGCCAGCGCCTCGACGAGGACTACGACCGCCACCTCGCCGCCCGGCCCCGCGCCCTGACCGCCGCAGAACGCGACCGGATCCGGGCGCTGGCAGCCGACCTCCCCGCCGTCTGGAACGCGCCGACCACCACCAGCGCCGACCGCAAGCAGCTGCTCCGCCACCTGATCGAGGAAGTCACGGTGACCGTGATCGGCGACACCGAGAAGGTCGACGTCGAGGTCACCTGGGCCGGCGGCCACCGCACGACGGGCCGCGTCATCCGCCCGGTCGCCACCCTGGCCCAGCTGAGCTACCTCCCCCGGCTCCGCCAGCGCGCCGAAGAACTGCTCGCCGCCGGCGCCACGACCGCCCAGATCGCCGGCGCCCTCGACGCCGAGGGCCTCCGGCCGCCCAAGCGGACCCCCGTCTTCACCAACAACGCGGTCCACGACCTGCTCAGCGCGCTGGGCCTGCAGCGCTCCCGCAACCCCTCACGACGCCCGGAACTCGGCGAGCACGAATGGTGGCTACGCGACCTCGCCGAGCACCTGGGAATGTCCAAGATCACCCTCGACGCCTGGGTCCGCCGCGGCTGGGCCGACGGCTACCTCCACCCCGAAGCCCGCCTCATCGTCGTCCGCGCCGACCCCGCCGAGACCGAACGCCTCCGCGTCCTGCACGAAACCCCCCGCGGAGCCCGCATGCGCCGCCCCTGGCAGCAGAATCAGGAAGCCAGCACCAGATCCGAAACGGAAGGAAACCCAGACGACAATGACCGGACACGCTTACGACAGCAGTCCGGCTTCGCCCTTTC
>JBEKHI010000475.1:0-5909 GCA_050012355.1 Streptosporangiaceae bacterium
GATCGCGGTGGGCGGCCCTGGCCTCGCGGATGGCGGCGCCCAGCGACCGGCCCAGGCTGATGGTCCCGGCGATCGCGGTGCGCTTCACGTCCCGGCCGGTCATCGGATATTCGGCGATGTAGGCGACGCCGCCCATCCGGACCGCGAGCCCGCGGGCGAGCCATTCCATCCGCCGGTTGTCGTCGGTCTCGACGATCGCGGTGCTGCCATCGCTGTCGCTGACGGCCATCGGGCAGGCGCTTACCCCGTACACGCCGAACGTTTCCATCTGCAGTTCGGGGAACGCGCGTCCCATGCCGTCGGCGTCGACCACCGGCAAGCCGGTCTGGGCGGCGAGCGCCAGCGGGATCATGGAATTGATGCCGCCGCACTCGATCGGCATGATCGCGTCGGCCGACCGGCCGAGTCTGCGTTCGAGCGTGCGGAGCGCCGTTAGTGTCTCCTGTCCGGAGGGCAGTTTCTCCACCATCACGGTGGGCGCGCCCATCAGCGCGACGGGGATGACGAACAGGTCGTCGTCGAGTTCGTCCGTCGCGAGCATCGTGATCTGGCCGCCGCTGCCCAGCCCCTGCTCTACGAGGAGCCTGCCGACGTACGGGTCGCCGCCTCCTCCGGTGCCGAGCAGCGCCGCGCCCCGTGCGAGATCCCGCAGGTCGGAGGCACTAAGCGACCAGCTCATGAACCCTCCACCGGCTGGTATTCGTGGTCGTAGCCGAAGTATCCGGGGCCGACCAGCGCCAGCCCTTGCGGCGTCCGCCAGCGTGCGTCGCACGGAACGCCGAGGACACTGACCCGAAGGCCGTAGCGGAGCGCCTCGGTGGTGACTGGTTCGCCGGTGTCGGTGTCCAGCACACAGATCAGGTCGGGGACGCTGGCGACGACCTTCCCGTCGCGCCGCGCGACCAGGTGCTCGTTCTGGAACTCAAGCTCCAGGGTCGATCCGTCACCGGACAAGGCAGCGGTGCCGCGGGCGAAACCGGACGTCGTCCGCCTGGCGATGTCGGTGACCTTTCCGGTGAAGAGCAGTCGGCCGCTGAGTTCCTCCGCCGCGGCGGCCACCGGGTCGGCATGGGCCGCCCGGGCCCGCGCGACCACCGCGCCGAGCTGCTCGGCGCGGCTAAGGGTCCCCGCGACCATCGCCTCAGCGAGCTGGTCGCCACGCAGCACGTACTGCGCGGTCGTCGCCGAGCACCCCATCTCCACCGTGGCCGAGCGAGCCAGCCGTTCCGCCCAGTGGTTGTCGATGGTGCGGAGGATCGCGGTGTTGCCCTTCTCGTCGGCCAGCGCGAGCGGCGTCGTGGCGACGCCTGCCAGCGTGGGGAGCACCATCTGCAATTCGGGAAACGCGCGTCCCATCCCGTCCGCGTCCACCAGCGGCAGCCCGGTGAACGCGGCGGCGGCGAACGGGATCGTCGAGTTGACGCCGCCCGCCTCGATGCAGGCGATGTGCGTCGGGTGCCGTCCGAGCACCTCTCCGAGGGCGGCCAGCACCGCGGCGATCTCGGTTCCCGACGGCAGCTTCTCCACCATCACCGTCGGCGCGCCCATCATCGCGACCGGCACCACTACCGCGTCCGGCGGAACCTCATCGATTTCCACGAGCGTGACCGGCCCGTGGGCGGCGATCGCCTGCTCGGCCAGCAGCCGGCCGATATACGGGTCGCCGCCTCCGCCGGTGCCCATGATGGCCGCGCCGCGCGCGATGTCCGCTATCTGGGAAGCCGAGATCTTACGCATGGGCCGGGTCCAGATGGAGTTCGCCGATGGCCTTGACCCGTACCCGGACCGCGTTCCCCGGCAGGTAAGAGATCGGTACCTCGTCGACCTCGACGATACGGGCATCCTGCGGCTTGGCCCCGGCCGCGACCGCCCGGTCCACCGCCTCGGCTTTCGCCTGTTCAAGGACCTGTTCCCTGGTCTGCGCGCCCAGCGCGAAGATGCGGTCGACTTCGCCGCCCACCTGAGCGATCGCCGCGCCGATGGCGTTAGCGACCGCGAAGTGCGCGGGCCGGTGCACGGCGAGCGCGCCTGGCAGTGAGTCGGGAACGAGGATTGAACCGCCGCCGACCGCGACCACCGGAAGCGGCTGCGGTGAGGTCCGCATCCGGTCAAGGACCTCGGCCATCCGCCTCTCGATCGTCGCGAGGCCGTCTCGCACCAACCCGCGGGGCAGGTCGGCGACGAGGGCCGGGTCGCCGATCGACGCGTTCCCGGCGGCTACCGCCAGGTCGGTGGCGGTGAGGGTGTCGCCGCCGAAGACCAGTGCCCGGGTGGTGAGCTCGTAGCCAACGCTTTCCGGCCCGACGCTCACTGGTGAGGAGGTAACAAGGCTGCCGCCGCCGATGCCGATGCTGAGCACGTCCGGCATCCGGAAGTTGCTGCGCACGCCGCCGATGTCCACCTCGGTGGTCGCTTCCCTCGGGAAGCCGCGCGCGAGCACCCCGACGTCGCTGGTGGTCCCGCCGACGTCGATCACCGCGCAGTCGCTGAGCCCGGACAGGAAGGCCGCGCCGCGCATCGAGTTGGTCGGCCCGGACGCGAATGTGGCGACCGGGTAGTGCCGCGCGTACTCGACGTCCATCAGGGTGCCGTCGTTCTGGGACAGGTAGAGCGGCGCCGTGATGCCGACGGTCGCGAGCGCGGCGGCGAAGGCGTCCGCGATCTGCTCCGCGAGCCCGCGCAGGCACGCGTTGACGATCGTCGCGTTCTCCCGCTCGAGCAGCCCGATCCGGCCGATCTGATGCGACAGGCTGACGTGCAGATCCGGCAGTTCGCGAAGAAGGATGTCGGCCGCCCGCTGTTCGTACTCGGCGTTGACGGGCGAGAAGACCGATGAGATCGCGACCGTCCCGATGTTCTTCGCGGCCAGGTCGTCGGCGACGCGGCGCAGTTCGCTCTCGTCCAGCGGCGCGATCGTGCGCCCGTCGAACTCGTGGCCGCCGTGGCACATGTAAACGTGCCCGCCGAGCGCCTCGACCAGTCGCTCCGGCCAGTCCACCATCGGCGGCAGCGCCTTGGTGGCCGGCAGCGCCAGCCGGATCGCCGCGGTGGGCGCGAGCCGGCGAGCCTCGACGATGGCATTGGTGAAGTGCGTGGTGCCGATCATGACGGCGCGTACCTCTGCCGGGCTGAAGTTCCGGGCGGCAGCCAGCCCGGTGATCGCCGCGACGATGCCGGACGTGACATCGCTCGTCGTGGCGGTCTTCACCTCGGCGAGCACCGCGACGCCGTCCATCAGCACCGCGTCGGTGTTGGTACCGCCCACGTCTATGCCGATACGCATGCTTCCTCCTTACCGAGGCCCTTGGTCAGGCCGAGTCGTCCAGCCACCGCGTATCCCGCGAAGGCCACCACGAGAGCGTTCAGCGCCGGGATGCCCCAGTGCACGTATTCGCCGATGAGGGACGCGGCGGCCCATACGACGAGCGTGGCGGGGACCCACGATGGCGCCGACGCCGGGATGGTTCCGTCTGCGCGACTGGCATCGAGCGCGGGCCGCCAGCGGCGGACGACGAAGTACTCAGCCACCATGATCCCCGCGATCGGGGGGATAACTACGCCGAGCGTCTCGAGGAATCCCTCGAAGTGACCGAGGATGCCCGCGGCGGACAGGATCGTCCCGACCACGCCGATGACGAGCGTGCTGACCCCGCGGCCGAGCCTGCGGCGGAATACCTGGTCGGCGAGGTTCACGAAGCCGAGCGACGACGAGTACAGGTTCCAGTCGTTGATCTTGAGCGTGGCGGCGATCAGGATGATGGTGCCGACCGCGCCCGACGTCGAGTAAACGATCGTTAGCACGTTGTCCGACCCGACCGCGTGCGCGAGCAAGACCCCGATCAGCCCGATGCAGTACTCGCCGAGGGTGATGCCGATGACGGTCTGCTTGACCACGTCGCCAATGCTCCGGTTGAACCTGGTCATGTCCGGCGTGATCACGGCGCCGACGATGAATCCGCCCGCCACCAGTGTCGTCGCCGCGCCCATGGACAAGTGGACGCCGGGTGCCGCGGACGAGACCAGCGCGCTCAGCGAGTGCTTGGTCAGCTCCTTGCCGATGGACCACGCGCACAGCGCGATGAATAGCGGCACCGTGATGTAGGCGGTCCAGGTCATGGAGGTGAACCCGTAGACGACGATGGCGGTGACACCGAGCCCGGCGATGACCGACCACACCCACAGTGGGGGCCCGCCGATCAGCGTTTGCAGGCCGGAGGCGAACACCGCGTTCTGGATGCCGAACCAGCCGACCAGGCTGATCGTGATGATCAGGCCGATCAGCGCCGAGCCGTACCGGCCGAAACCCGACCAGCGGGCCAGCATCGAGGTGGACAGCCCCTCGCGCATGCCCGCTATTCCTACGAAGATCGCGACCACCTCGAGGATCACCGCTCCGAGGGTGATGGCGAGAACCGCGGGCCAGAATTTCATGCCGACACCGAGCGTCGCGCCGAGCAGGAACTGGGAGAGTGCGGACATCTGCCCGAACCGCTGTACCGCGACCGAGCCCCAGGAGTAGCGCGCACCCTCGGGGACGCGACGCAGTGAGTAGTCGTCGTGGCCGATGTCCGCCTGTCCGGTTCCGTCGTGGACAGCGGTGTCTGTCGTGTTTGTCGTTGCCATGGGTCACTCCACGCCGTCGGTTGCCTAGGTGGCGGCACTGCCTTGTGTGGCGACCCTAAGTGACTCCGACCAGGTGGTGAATGTGCGCATAGCCCATCGGAGGCGTGCTGAGTGTGCGTCCGGCACAGTCCGGGTTACGCCCGCGTGTCGAAGTGCGGGTGAACCCCGAGCAGCAGCGATACGTCGGCTCTCGCCGGGAGATCTCGTGGCTCAGCGTTACGAGTGAACAACCGTCCGCCAGCCAAGCCGCCGATCGTCGCGGTGCTGCCACTGATGCGCAGCCAGCTGCCTTCGCGCAGGCCGAGCACCGGGACGTCGTTCTCCTCGAGGAACTCAGCGATCCGCGCCTGCCTGGTCTCACCCATGTGCCGGCTGGACGGGTCGGGATCGATGTAGTGCGGGTTGATCTGGAACGGGACCAGCCTGAGCGCCTGAAACGAACGTGGCTCGACGATGGGCATGTCGTTCGAGGTGCGCAGCGACGGGCAGGCCATGTTGGTCCCCGCGCTGGCACCGAGATAGGGCATTCCGGTCAGTACGCGTTGCCTGATGGCCTCGACGAGGTCCAGCCGCTGCAGTTCGGCGAGCAACCGGAAGGAGTTGCCCCCGCCGATGAACAGGGCCTCGGCCCGCTGCACTTCGGCGAGCGGAGCGGTCGCCTCATCCAGCCCGGTAACGGTAATGCCCGCCGGTTCCAGTGCCGCTCGTACCCGCGCCGTGTAGCCACCCTGGTCGGCCAGCGCATACGGCACGAACAGCAGGTGGCGCCGCCCGCCAAGCGTCTCCGCCACGGCATCGAGCGCGTGCCCCAGGAAGGTACCGCCGTAGCCGGTGGAATTGGATAGCAGCAGCAGTTCGATGGGGGTCATCGTTTCTGCAGGTGTGTCATGGTCCCGTACAACCCGATCAGTTCGGCCAGCTCTCCTTGATCATGAAAGCATATGGCCCCGCGTCCGAAGCCCTTGGCCGTCTCCACGCAGAACCGCACCGCCGACGCGACAACGCCCGGGTCGGTGGCGCCGGTCGCTGACCCTGGCACCACGCTCTCCGTGGTGATGGCGACCCCGGTCACCGGGGCGGCTGTGCCGGTCGCTGGCTGGAGAATGCTGTTCAGGTGGTAGATCCCGTTCCCGTAAGGGGTGATGTCCTGCATGGTGATGGGCAGCACCGCGGCCGGCCGCCCGGTTACCCAGGAGGCGATGTCCAGCAGATCCTCGCTGACCCGCAGGATCCAGCCCTGGCAGACGGTGGGCGTGATCGCGAAGCCGGAATGGTTGCAGATCCTG
>JBEKHI010000476.1:0-5881 GCA_050012355.1 Streptosporangiaceae bacterium
CGCTGGCCGCGCCGGCCACCGCGTCCGTGGCGTCCCGGGTCGCGCTGCCCGACCCCACCCCGTATGGCACCCCGGGGACGATCGAGTCCCTCAGTCCCGGTCAGCAGCTCAATCTGCGGGTGTACCTGGCCGCGCAGCATCCGGCCCGGCTGGCGGCGGCCGCGCTGGCCGTCGCGACCCCGCACAGAGCTGGCTATGCGCGGTACCTGACCCCGGCGCAGTACCGGCAGCGGTTCGGCCCGACCGCGGCGCAGACGGCTACGGTCGCCGGCTGGCTGAAGGCGCAGAACATGACGATCACCGCCACGACCGCGCATTACATCGCCGTGCGGGCGACGGTGGCCGAGGCCGACAGCGCGTTCGGCACCCAGGTGATCCAGTACGTGACGACCACGACGACGACCGGCCCCAAGGGGGGCACCAGCACCATCAGCATCGTCGGAACGACCGGCGGCTTCTCGGTGCCCGCCGCGCTCGGCGCGGACGTGGCCTCGGTCACCGGGTTCGACCAGACCGTGCCGCCGACCACCGACGTGGCCACCGAGAGCGCCGCGCCGAGCCCGGCGGCGAACCAGACTGCCGCGGCAACCGACGAGTACCAGTGCTCGCAGTACTGGGGTCAGCACACCGAGAAGATCCCGGTCGCGTACGGCAAGACCAGCGCGCCGACCCAGTTGTGCGGTTACACCCCGGCTCAGCTGCGCAAGGCGTACGGGATCAGCCGGTTCACCGGCAAGGGCGCCACGATCGCGGTGGTGCTGAACGAGGCGTGGCCGACGATGCTGGCCGACGCGAACAGGTTCTTCGCCGCCAACGGCATCGCCGGGTTCGCGGCCGGCCAGTACACCGAGAACTTCGGTCCCGGCTGGGCGTCGAGCTGCGGCCTGCAGCAGGAGCAGGACGGGGGAAACCCGGGCGATCCCGAGGAAGCGATCGACGTGGAGACGGCGCACATCGCCGCCCCGGACGCGAAGGTCGTCCTCGTCGGCGCTGACTGCGCGAACCAGAACGAAGACCCGGCCCAGGTCGTCGGGCCGGTCCAGCTACAGGACTTTCTCGATGCGACGACACGGGTGGTTGACGGGCACCTGGCCGACGTGGTCACCAGCTCGTGGGGCTACAACGTGTCGGCCGCCGACGCCGCTGCCTGGAACCTCGTCTTCGTGCAGGGCGCCCTGGAGGGCATCGGCTTCGACTACTCCTCCGGCGACGGCGGCTCGGTGCCCGACCCGGCGGCCGGGGAGCCCGCCCCGGTGCAGTTCCCCGCGTCCGACCCCTGGGTGACCGCGGTCGGCGGCACCAGCCTGGCGATCGGGCGAAACGGCACGACTGTGGCCGACTACCCGTGGGGCGACAACGTCACACAGGTCGACGCGGCGGGCACCGGGTACACCGGGCCGCCCCCGGGCGACTTCGTCGGGGGGTCGGGCGGCGGGATCAGCGTGTTCGCCGAGCCCGGTTACCAGAAGTCCGTGGTGCCCGCCACGCTGGCAACCGATGGCGGAACTAGCCCGGCCTACCGAGTGGCACCCGACATCTCGGCCGACGCCGGGAACAACTGGCTGATCGGCTACACAGGGGCGCTCGGTCAGCAGGGTGTCTATTCGCAGGACAACGAGGGCGGCGGCACCAGCGGCGCCTCGCCGCTGATCGCCGGCCTTGAGGCCGACGCGATGCAGGCCACCGGGCACCCGCTCGGGTTCGCCAACCCGGCGCTTTACTTGCTCGCGAGGACCCCGGCCATCCACGACGTCCCCGCGGTCAACCCCGCCCATCCGCCGGTGGTGTTCGGCGCATCGCTCGAGGCGGGTTCCGGCGACGACTACCTGACCACGATGGGCGAAGACGCGTCGCCGCTACAGGCCAGCGCTGGGTACGACGACGTGACCGGTCTCGGCGCGCCCGGCCCGTCGTTCGTCACCGCCTTCCGAGGACTGTGACGAACCGCTGACGGGTCCCGGATCGCCCCGGGACCCGTCAGCACCGGCCGCGAACCTAAAGTCCGGATTCCGGGATCGCGGCGGCATCGAGGAATCCCAGGCAGGCGCGCGAGCACAACTCCACTACCTCTTGCCGGGTCAGCGCGTCCGAGGTAACCCAGCGCAGGATGACGTCCTCGGTGAACGCCAGCCAGCCGCTGAGCGCCGCGTCCAGCACGGGCGTCACCGCGGTCCCGTCCGCTCCGAGGCCGGTTCGCAGCCAGTCGCCGACGACCGACCGGAACCCGGAATGCACGTCGGCGAGCCCGCTGCCTGGCCGGACTACCGCCAGGAATAGCTCCGGCGACCCGGCCACGGCCTGCGTGAACTTGTCAAGGCCCGCGCGTAGCTGGTCAGCCGGAGAAAGTCCCGGCGACGGCTGCAGCGCCGACAGCAGTTCCGCCACCGCGACCTCGATTACCGCGCGGCGAAACTCGCGTTGCGACCCGAAATAGTGAAACACCAGCCCCGGCGACACCCCGGCCGTCGTGGCCACCGCCTCGACGGTCACCTCGCCCGCCGGATGGGATCGCAACAGGTCACGCGCGACGAACAGCAGCTGTTCGCGCCGCGCGGCTGGCGACAAGCGAGCTTGCGATGGCATCGGTACCAGTTTACTGTTGAGTATTAGTCAATAAGCGAGGTGCCCATGACTGACAACCTGATTCCGGGCCAGCTCGTGCTCGAGCCGCGCGACGTGCACTTCGACTGGGCCGGCCTGCCGCTGTGCTGGATCCCGGGCGAGCCGCACGCGAGCCACATCATCAACGTGCTCCACCTGCTGCTTCCCGAGGGGGAGCGCTGGTTCGCGAAGACGTTCTCGCAGGCTCTTCCGTACATCACCGATGAACGGCTCCGCGACGACGTGATCGGTTTCGTCGGCCAGGAGGCCATCCACGCCGAGGCCCACCAGGGCGTACTCGACTACTTCGCGGAACACGGTCTCGACACCACCCGGTACATCAGGCACCTGGAGTGGATCTTCCGCCGCGTCCTCGGCGAGACCACGAGCCGGGGCGAACTGGCCGAACACGTGGCGACGGTGGCCGCGATCGAGCACTTCACCGCGTTCCTCGGCCACTGGATACTCAGCACGCCCGAGCTCGACGCGGCAGGCGCGAACCCGGTCATGCTCGACCTGCTGCGCTGGCACGGCGCCGAGGAGGTCGAGCACCGCAGCGTCGCCTACGACCTGATGCGCCACCTCGATCCGTCGTACTCACGGCGGATCCGCGCCTTCGTCGTCACCGGCCCGCTGCTGGCCTGGCTGTGGGTCCGCGGCGCCAGCTTCCTGCTCCGCGCCGGTAACGAGCGGCTCACCATCGGTGCCTACGTCCACGCGACTCGCCGCGGTCTGCTGCCCAGCCCGCGCACCGTGCTGCACTCGACGCTGCGCTACTTCCGTCCCGGGTACCACCCGGTGCAGGAAGCCGACACCCGCCAGGCCATCGCTTACCTCGGCACATCCGCGGCGGCCCGCGCGGCAGCGAGGTAAGGCGTGCCCGCCCGCCCGGAGACCATGCCGCCGGACCTGTTCGGCCAGCCGCGGACGGACCGGTTCCTCCGCGGCCTCACCGCCCTGTCGGCGGCGCTCCGTCCCACCTACGGCTCTGGCCCAGCGCAAGCGTCCGAGCCCACGTCCGCGTGGCGCACGCTTATCGTCGCCCGCCGCGACGCGGTCTGCCGCGACGTGGTCACGCTCGAACTCGCCGACCCGGACGGCGCCCCGCTCCCGCCGTGGGACCCGGGCGCACACTTGCGCCTCGAGCTACCCTCCGGACGCATCCGTCACTACTCAATGTGCGGGCCGTACACAATAGCCATTCGCCTTGTCCATAACGGCGGTGGCGGATCGGCCGAGATCCACGACTCGGTCCATCCAGGCACCAGGCTGCGAGTCCGTGATCCGCGCAACGGTTTCCCGTTCGCCGGCGAACCACGGCCGTACTTCGTGGCGGGCGGGATCGGGATCACCCCGCTGCTGCCGATGATCCAGGCCGCGCGGCGGCGGAGCCTGGACTGGCGGCTGGTGTACCGGGGCACCGACCGGGACAGGATGCCGTTCCTTGACCAGCTTGACTCCGCGCGCACCGAGGTGCTGATGGAGCGCGGCGACCTGCTCGAGAGCGCGCCCGATGGCGCGGCCGTCTATTGCTGCGGGCCGGCCGGAATGATCGACGCGGTGCGGGCGGCGGCCAATACCGATCCTCGGATCACCGCGTTCCGCTACGAGCGATTCACCGCGGCGCCGATCGTCGATGGCCACCGGTTCGAGGTCGAACTCGCGAGATCAGGGGCGGTGCTGGAGATTCCGCCTCACCGTTCTGTGCTAGATGAGATTGGTGGGTACAGCGCGGCGTATGGGTGCCGGCAGGGGTTTTGCGGGACGTGCGCGCAGCGGGTGCTGAGCGGCGCCGTCGAGCACCGTGGCTCGCTGCCGGCCGCGGACGGCGAGATGCTGGTGTGCGTGTCGCGGGCGGCCGAGGGGGAGAGGCTGGTGCTCGACCTGTGAAGCTGGACGCGTTCCGCGACCTGCAGCGACTCGGCTACCGGTGCGCGAGCCTGGTCGCGGCTTCGCTTCAGCCGGGCGTCACCGAACGCCAGGCGGCCGCCCGGCTGCGCCGCTCGCTGCTCGCGGCCGGGGCGGACGACTTCTTCCGGGTGCCGTTCGCGTGGTTCGGCGATCGGACCGCCGCTCGGCAGCTCTTTTCCACTGGCCGCGCGCTCGCCGAGGGCATGCCGTTCATACTCGACTGCGCGCCGGTCTGGCACGAGTACGTCGCCGGCATCGGGTACGCGGGCGTGCTGGGCTCGAACCGGCTGTGGTCCCGGATGGACGCCGATCTGGCCGGGTACCGGGAGCTGATCCTGAGGGAACATCGTCGGCTGGACGAGATCAACCCGCGGATCGCACGGGACGGGTACTCCGCGCGGGTGATCGGGCACCGGGTCGCGCGGCTGCCGCCGCGGCGTCCTGGGCGAGTGGTGACGATGGCCGGGTTCGGGGTACGGACGTTGCAGACGCTGGGCCGGGAACTGGTGGCCGACCGGTCTCCGCTGGTCGGCCGGCTCACACCGGGGCTGTGGACGGTCGGACCGCACATCGGGTTGGCCGGTGTGGGTGTCAAGTTCGAGGAGTTGCTCGTGGTGACAGAGGACGACGCGTTCTGGCTTGACGACGACCTGCCGCACCGGCGGCGCTGGAGCGCGGCGTGACGACCGTGACCGCGAGCGATGGCGTGCCGCTCGCGGTGTTTTCGGAGGGCTCAGCTTCCGAGGGCTCCGCCGAGCGGACCGCGCTGCTGGTGCACGGGTATCCGGACACCCACCGGGTGTGGGACGACGTCGCATCGGCACTGGTGGAAGCAGGGTTCCGCGTCGTGCGGTACGACGTGCGCGGCGCGGGTTCGTCGGGCGCGCCGGCCAGCCGGGACGGGTACCGGCTGGACCAGCTCGCCGACGACCTGTTCACGGTGATCGACGCGATCGGCGGCGGGCCGGTCCACTTGGTCGGCCACGACTGGGGCTCGATCCAGTCATGGCACGCGGTAACCGATCCGCGAGCGCCTGGCCGGATCGCCACGTTCACCTCGATCTCCGGACCGTCGCTCGATCACGCGGCGTCCTGGTTCCGGCGGCGGCTCACGCCCGGTGGCATCGGGCTGGCGGCGCGCCAGGCGGGCAAATCGTGGTACATCGGGGTATTCCGGCTCCCCGGCGTCGCGGAACTGATGGTGCGCCGGGTCTTCCCGACCCGTTCCGCCGACGCGGTACGCGGCCTGGAACTGTACCGGGCGAACTTCGGTTCCCGCCGCCCCCTGCGGTTCGGGACCTCCATCCCGGTGCAGGTCATCGCCCTGCTGCGGGACCGGTACGTGAGCCCGTCCCTAGCGACCGACGAC
>JBEKHI010000477.1:0-5852 GCA_050012355.1 Streptosporangiaceae bacterium
CGGCGAGCTTGGCCAGCTCCATCTGGGTGTGCTGGCCCTGGGCCGCGTGAACAAGGACGCAGAACGCGCGCGGGCTGATCCAGAGCTGGGCGAACGCGGCCCGTCGTTCATCGCCGACGGCGACCGGGCGACGGCCCGGTCTTGGTCACAGCGGGCACCGGGGTCCCCACCAGCGCCTCATCCTCACCCGTGATCCGGTCTAACCCGGTGCAGGTCGTGTCGGTCTTGACCAGGCCCAATCCGACGACATCGCCCTTGAGCGTGACGAGCTGGAATGCGGTGCCGCGTGGCATGAGGGCGGGACGGAGCACGAGAGTGAGGTCTGACGGACCGGTGACGGACGCGGTGACAGAGCCGTTGTCGTACGAATGTGTCCAAGGGCTGCTCACCGCCTTCAGCAAGTACTGGGGCGGGATGAACCGGTAATCGGAGTAGTAGGGATTGCATACCGGGGTGGGGCTGGTGGGCGACACGTTGGTCGGCACGCCGTCCGCGCGCAGTCGCGCCTGCAGGCCGGCTGGGTTCTTCAGATCGCGGATCGTCACGTCGATGACCCCTCCGGGCTCCTTCGTCACGGTCCACGCGGTGAGCTGCGCGTGCCCGGTCACCGGACTGCTGGCCGGGGCGGCCAGCGTGGCCACCGCCAGTGCGGCGGCGGCGAGGCCGGCGCTCACCGCGCCGCCGGTCGCGACGCGGCGGCGGGTCCGCAGCTTCCGGGCGCGGCGGGTGATGTCGGATTCCGGAACGGTCATGTGCGTGTCCCGCACGGCGTCGCGGACACGCGTGGCCAGGTCGGTGTCGTTCATGGGATCTGCTCCTTGAGCTTGAGGTCTTCACGCAGGGCGGCCAGAGCGCGGAACAAGTGCGACTTCACGGTGCCCGGGGAGATACCGAGGGTCTCGGCGGTGGTTTCGGTGTCCAGGTCGAGGAAGAGCCGGAGCGCCACGACCTGTCGCTGGCGTTCCGGGAGCCGTCGGACAGCGGCGATGATCGCGGGATCGGCTGGGTCCGCGTCGTGCATGCCGGCGTCCGCCGGCTGAACGAGCAGCATCTCGCGGCGGCGGCTGCGCCACCGGTCGGTGTGCACGTTCAGCGCGGTGCGGATCACCCAGGCCCTCGGGTTCGGGTGGCGGGCGACTTTGCGCCAGGAAGCGCAGGCACGGGCAAACGCCTCCGCCACCAGGTCCTGGGCCAGTTCCCGGTCGCCGGTGCTGATGACGACGGTGCGCAGGCAGTCGTCTTTGGCATCCCGGTAGAAGTCCGCGAAGTCAGGTGTCACGATGGTTCAACGTCTGAGCCGATGCCGGCGGTTTACCTGGATCCGCGCCCGCTCTGCGCGCCCGGCAAGCGTCACGGTCTCCTGGGCCGCCCGTTCTAGTCCTCCCGTGGCGGGCAGCCGCAGGAAGTGCGGATGACGACCTGGGTAGGCAGGACCTCGGCCCGCGGGGCTAGGCCCGGGCTGGCGATCCTGGCCATGAGGCGGTGCGTCGCGCGGCTGCCGAGCTCGTGGATCGGCTGGCTGACCGTCGTCAGCGGCGGGTCGATGATCCGGCTGGGGTACAGGTCGTCGAACCCGGTCACCGCCACGTCCGCCGGGACTCGGACGCCCGCCCGCTGCAGCTCGCGCACCACGCCGATCGCCATCTGGTCGTTCGCGCACGCCACAGCCTGCGGCAGGGCCGTGCGGCCGAGCAGGACCCGGGCGGCCGCGACGCCGCTGTCCTCCGAGAAGTCCCCGTAGATGACCTGGTCGATGCCGCCGTCCGGGCTGGCCGCGACGGCCTGCTCGAACGCCGCCTGCCGCGCCACGGCGTCCGGCGCGTCCTTCGGGCCGGCCACTAGGCAGAGCCTGCGGTACCGATGCTGCCCGGTCAGGTGCGCGGCCAGCGCCGTCATGCCGCCGGCGTTGTCGCTGAGGTAGGCATCGGCCACGGCCTGGCCGGGGCTTCCGGCGATGATGACCACGGGCACCTGCGCGGTCAAGGACCGCAGCTCTCCCGGATCCAGGATCCCCTCGGCGAGCAGCAGCCCGTCGGCCTTGGCGGCGAGGGCGCGTATGCGCTTGTCGAACTGCTCCCCGCGGACGCCGAACGTCAGCAGCAGAGAATACTCGGTCCCGCGCAGCACCTGCTCGGCCGCGTGCACGATCTGGTCGATGAACATCAGACTGCTGCGCTCGATGTCGATCTCGTCGGTACCGCGGTTCAGGCCCACTAGGGCGATGATGCCCTTCCGCCCCCAGCTAAGGCCGCGCGCCGAGGCATCGGGGGTGAAGCCGAGCGCATCGATGACGCCGAGCACCCGCTGGCGCGTATCGGCGCGCACCCGGTCGGAGCCGCGCAGCACGCGGGACACGGTGGCGGTCGAGACGCCGGCCACGCGGGCGACATCATAGATGGTTGTCACGGATGTCCTAATGTCGGCGGTTACATAACCTCGACAATGCCCGAAAACGACGACCCCGTCCACCGTGAGCCACGCAACGCGCAAACCTACTGCCTTGGCGAACGTAACCGCTCCTGACCGACGGGGATGAGCGGCCTTGGCGAGAGCACGGCAGCGGCCCCGGAGGCGATCCCTACCTTGAGGCTTGCCAGGAAGATGTTCACGATTGACCTCACACCGGTTATGCCGGGGTGGCTTCGCGATCGCTGTCCTCGATTCGTAACTCACTTCCCTATCGGTGCTGGCACCATTTTTCATGACTCTTTCAGAGGAAATGCCGACAAGGAGCTTAAGTGAGCTTTGACCAGCGGTATGGCGAGCGCACCAAGAGGTCGGGGGAACTGTTCGCCAGTGCGAGCAAGGTCGTTCCGGGCGGCGCGGGCAGCACTGCCCGCACTGTAAAGGTTGGCTGGAAGCCGTATCCGCCATTTATCGCGAGCGGTTCCGGCCCCAGGATCACGGACGTGGACGGCAATGAGTACCTGGACTACCTGCTCGGGCTCGGGCCGATGATCCTTGGGCACCGGCACCCGGTCATCACCGAGTCGGTCATGGCGGCGATCGGCACCTACGGGAGCTGCCCGGGCCTGCCGTACGAGCTCGAGATAGAGGCGGCGGCGAAGGTCGTCGCGGCGGTGCCGGGCGTCGAGATGGTCCGGTTCGCCAACTCTGGCAGCGAGGCGGTCGGCACCGCCGTACGGCTGGCGCGGGCCTACACCGGGCGGCGGCTGGTCATCAGGTTCGAAGGGCACTATCACGGCTGGCAGGACACCGTTTACTGGTCTAACCAGGTGGACCCCGCCGCCGCCGGGCCGAAGGACGCCCCGCGGCCGGTCGCCGCGGGACCAGGCGTGCCGGCTGAGCTAGCGGACACGCTGATCGTGCTCACCTGGAACGACCAGGACAGCCTCCGGCGCGTGATGGCCGAACGGGGGCATGAAGTCGCGGCGGTCCTCACCGAGGCCGTGGTTTTCCGCAGCGGCTGTATCCTGCCCGAGCCCGGCTACCTGGAACTGCTGCGCGCGGAGACGAAGAAGGCGGGCGCGCTGCTGATCTTCGACGAGGTCGTCAGCGGGTTCCGGTTCTGCCGGGGCGGCGCGCAGGAGTGGTTCGGCGTCACCCCCGACCTCACCACGCTCGCCAAGGCCCTAGGCGGCGGCTTCCCGGTCGCCGCGCTCGGCGGCAGCGCGGACGTGATGGGGATCATCGCCGCCGGGCGCTACTCTCACTCCGGCACCTACAACGCCAACGTTGTCGCGTGCGCGGCCGTGTCGGCGACCATGGACCTGCTCGCGGAGCCTGGCCTGTACGACCGGGCGCGAGCGCGCGGTAACCGGCTCGCCGACGGGCTGCGCAAGCTGGCCGCAGAGGCGGGAGTCCCGGTCCGGGTCACCGGGCTCGGCACCGTCTTCCAACTCTGGTTCACCAACCACCAGGTCCGGGACTGGCGGGACGCGGTGGCGTACGCGGACGCGGGCCGGTTCACCCGCTGGTACCAGGAGATGTTCCTGCGCGGCGTGCTCTTCCACCCGAGCCAGCATGAGAGCCTCTTTGTCTCGCTCGTCCACACCGACGCGGACATTGACCAGACGCTTGCGGCGGCCAAGGAGTCCTTCACGGTCCTAGCGGCGGAAGGCCGGTGAGCCGTCAGTCGCCCGCGATGACGACGGCGGTGTTGTGCCCGCCGAACCCGGCCGCGTTGACCACGACCGCCGCGCCGTCGGGCAGCGGGCGGGCTGCTCCGTGGACGACGTCCAGGTCGACGGAGGGGTCCTGGTTGTCGAGGTTACGGGTGAGCGGGACGGCGTTCTCCCGGACGGACATCGCGGCCACCGCGGCGGCCACCGCGCCCGACGCCCCGATCAAGTGGCCGATTGACGACTTGATGGCGGTCACGCAGATGCCGCTCAGGGCGCCATTGAACGCCTTCTTCAGTGCTTCGGTCTCGGCCAGGTCGCCCTGCACGGTGGCCGTCGCATGGGCGCTGACACTGGAGATGTCCGACGGCACCATCCCGGCTGCGCGCAGCGCCTTGCCGATGGCCTCAGCATTCCAGCGGCCGCTGGGCTCGGGCGCCACCAGGTGGGAAGCGTCGCAGGTGGTGCCCGTCCCCGCGAGCCGGGCCCAGATCCGCGCGCCCCGGGCCACGGCGTGCCGACGGCGCTCGAGCACCAGGATGGCCGCCCCCTCCCCCAGCACGAACCCGTCCCGGTCGCGGTCGAAGGGCCGCGGTGCCCGCGGCGGGTCATCGTGCCTAGTGGACAGGGCCCGCAGCGCCGCGAACGCGGACAGCGTGACCGGATGCGCGACGGCTTCCGTGCCGCCGACCAGCGCCAGGTCGATCTCATCCGCCCGGAACAAGCGCATCGCGTGGGCGATGGCGTCGGAGCCTGAGGCACAGGCACTGGCGAGCGACACGGCCTCGGCGCGGGCGTTCATCTCGATGGCCAGCATCGCCGCGCTGGCGTTGGCCATGATGCCGGTAAGCGTGTGGGCCGGCATGCCGACCGGTCCCTTGACCAGGTAACGGTCGTACTGCTCAAGCAGGACGTTCAGTCCGCCCATCCCGGTCGCGACCACCGAGGCGACCCGGTCCGGGTCAGCCTCCGGGGCGCCGGCGTCCTGCCATGCCTCCCGTCCGGCCTGCAAGGCGAGGTGGACGGACCGGTCGTGGCGTAGCTTCTCCTTCCGGCTGACCCGGGTCAGAACGGCATCGTCGACCGGGGCGTACAGCTGTACCGGCGTCCGCTCTCGCTGGTCGGCCGGCAGCAGCGTAATCCCGGACTCCCCGCACAGCAGTGCCTTCATGGTGGACCGGGCGTCACCGCCTACCGGCGAGACGATCCCCAGCCCGGTAATGACGACATCATCAGCTGACATCGGCGCCGTCCTGGGCTGCCTGGTCGGCCGGCAGCTCCGCAGCCTGCAGTTCCCCGAGCACCGCGATCAAGTTGCCGACCGTCTCGATCTCCATGAACCGGCTGTCGGGTACGCAGATGTCCAGCCGGTCTTCCAGCAGGCTGACCAGCTCAAGCTGGTCCGATGAATCCAATCCCAGAGAGCGCAGTGACGTCTGCGGCGTCGCATCGCCGAGGTCAGCTTCAAGAGCCTCTTCAGTGACCTCCTTTACCAGCTTCATCAATTCTTCTTCTTGGAGACCTCTCGCCATCGCCTTCTCCATTCCTACTAACGAGCTGACCATCTGGCATCATGTCATAGGAAGAAGACATATTGCCACGAGGAGGAGCGAGAATGGCGACCGTTAGCCTCGACGGCGCGGAACTCCACTATCAGAGCGTCGGCCGCGGGCCCGCCTTGCTCACCATCGGCGGCGCCGGAGCAGGCGTGCTCGAGTTCCGCCGGATGGCGCGCCGCCTGACCAGGGATTTCCAGGTCATTAGCTACGA
>JBEKHI010000478.1:0-5851 GCA_050012355.1 Streptosporangiaceae bacterium
AGGGCCCGGAGAATGAATTCGTCGTCGGCCAGGACGTCCGCGTGCACGGTGGTCACGCCTTTCGTGTGAGCGTCGTCGAGCAACGATGTAATCAGTCGGGTTCCGATTCCTCGGCGCTGCCAGGCGTCCTCGACCAGGACTCCCAGCTCGAGGAGTCCGGCGGAATCGACACCGAGAGTGCCCACTGCCACGCAGGTTGAGCCAGACCAAGCAAGCAGAGTTTTGTCATCTGGCCGGTCTCGAAGCAGTGCTGAGAAGTAGGCCACACCATCAGTGAACCCGTGAAACCGGTGGAACAGGCTGGCACGCGAGCAGCGGCCCACCATGGCCAGGAGTGCCTCGGTGTCCGGTGCAGCCGGGGGGAGAACCGCCACCTCGGCCGCGCCCAGCGGGGCAGCGCCCGGTCCTTGAGTCTTTATGACACTCGTCATAGAATCAGAGCATGCGTTATGACACCTGTCATAGTCAAGGCCGGATTCCGCTTCAGGGCTGAGAGGAGTTTTCATGACGGCCAGAGCATCTCAGCCCCGGGCGCTTGCACCCCGGGAGCGGATGGTGCGCAGCGCTGCGCAGCTCATCCGGCGCAAAGGTGTCTCGGGGACGGGCATGAGAGAGATCGTGACCGAAGCGGACGCGCCCCGGGGTTCGCTCCAGCATTACTTTCCCGGTGGCAAGGAGGAACTCGTCTCCGATGCCCTGCTCTGGATGGGTGACGTGGCGGCCCGGCGGATAAAGCGATGTCTCGGCGGGCTGGAACCGAGAACACCGAGCGCCCTGCTGGCTTCCATCGTCGGCACCTGGCGACGTGATCTGACCAACGAAAAGTTCTCGGCGGGCTGCCCTCTGGTTGCCGCCGCAGCGGACACGGCAGCCACCAGCGAGCAGCTGCGCCAGGTGCTGCGGCGAGCGTTCGACGGCTGGCTCGAACCGCTGTCTGAGAGCCTGGCTGAGCTCGGCGTGCCCGTCGAGCGCTCCGGCAATCTCGCCATCGTGATCATCGCCGCCCTTGAAGGGGCGATAGTCCTGGCCCGGATCAGACGCGACCTGTCCCCATTTGACGCGCTCGTCATGGAGCTTGGCCCGCTGCTCGATTCCGTCGCCCGTCCCGCCGCCCCGGCAACATCATCGCTGCCGTAGCGGGCTGCCGCAAGGCTTCCGCGGTCCTCAACACCGCTGTCCAGATGATCAGCAACGCACAGGCGCGCCGCGTCGGTGACACCGAGTCCGCGCCCGCTACCTGCGAAGAGTCAGCCTCATAGTCCGACGATGAAAGTGATCTTTCATCATTGCATGATCCAATGCATGTTCTCTATCATGTCGGCTAATAGCTCGGGATGAGGGGATGGCAATGGCTCCAGCCGACGCTTCACAGTCCGGTCAACCTCAACTACGCAAGGGTGTTCTCTCCCTCTTTGAGGTGTTCGCCCAGTCCATCGCCGACATGGGGCCAAGCGCCGCGGTCGGCGCCATCTCAGCGCTCGTGTTCGCCACTAGCGGCGCCGGGTCGTGGCTCGTGTGGGGCCTGGCGACCGTCGCGCTCCTGTTGGTCAGCAGCACGCTGTCCTACATCGCGAAACGGGCCAACGCGACCGGTGGCCTCTACGCGCTGCTGGCTCGGGTGGTGAAACCGGGGGCGGGCCTGACCGTGGCCTGGGTCGAGGCCATCGCCGTAGCGGCCGCGCTGCCCGCCGTGATGTTCCAGGCCGCCGTCTTCCTCGGGGCATACCTGGCTCTGCCGTTGTTCGGCCTCCCGGACAACACGTGGATGGCCCTGATCATCTGCCTCGTCTTTGCCCTGGTCCCGGGACTCTTCACGTATTACGACATCAGGTTGTCGACCCGGCTGATGCTCATCCTGGAGATGACCTCGATCGCCCTCATCACACTGCTGATGATCATCGTGCTGGCAACCCATCCTGGCGGCGTATTCAACCACGATGAGCTCACGCTGCACGGTCTGTCCTTCCACACCATCCTCCTCGGCGGCACCTTCACGATCTTCGCCTTCAACGGCTTCGAGTCGTGCACCGTCTACGGCCGGGAGGCCCGCAACCCGCAGCGGGCGATCCCAGTGTCGCTCGTCGCGAGCGTGGGGCTGGCGGGACTGTTCTTCGTGTTCTGCTCCTATGTGATCTACCTGGGGTTCGCGGGGACGTCCCACAACGTCGGCACCAGCGCCAACCCGCTGACCCAGGTGGCCGACATCGCGGGAGTCAGCTGGCTCGGGTACATCGTCAGCCTGGGGGTGATCATCGGGATCTTCTCCGTCATGATCGCCGCGTACGCGGGCGGCGCGAGGTTCTTCTTCACACTCAGCCGGGAGGGCATGCTGCCGGGCTGGCTCGGCACGGTGAGCGCCAAGCGCCAGACTCCGGTGGGCGCGACCATCTTCATGGGCGCGTGGTGCATCGTGCCGCTGGTGATCGTGTTCGGCCTGCGGGCGAACGTTGGCAATGCCTACGGCAACTTCGGCGACCTGGCGGGCTGGGGCGCCGGGGTGATGTACATCGGGGCGGCTGTCTTCGTCGCCATCTCCGTGATCTACAAGTTCGGTTTGAAGCGCCTGGACCTCGCGGTCGCCGGTCTCGCGGGCGCGGCGGCGCTCGGCTACGGAATCTACGTGAACTTCAACCCGCTGCTGCCGTTCCCGACCAGCATCTGGCTGTTCGTCTTCTGCGGGATCGTCGTGCTGGCTTGTGCGAGCTACATCTGGCTCAAGCTCGCCCGCCCGGACATCCTGCGGCGGGTCGGGTCCAGCGCCACGACGACAGACGGCGCCGACGAACCTGTGATGGATAGGACTGCTTCATGAGAGCGCTGATCTCGGCGGACATGGAGGGGGTGACCGGGGTCACCTGCCCCGACGACGTGGCGCCCGGCAGCGACCGCTGGGATCACTACCGGGCGTTCTTCACCCGGGACGTCAACGCCGCGATCTCCGGGCTGTTCGACGCCGGCGCCAGCGAGGTGGTGGTCAACGAGGCACACGCCAACAAGCGCAACCTGTTGCTGGACCGGCTGGATGAGCGGGCGATAGCGCTGGTCGGCAACCACAAGGCGCTGGGCATGATGGAGGGGATAGACGGCGCCGACGTGGTCGCCTTCGTCGGCTATCACACCGGGTCCGGCTGCCGGGGCGTGCTCGCTCACACCTACCTGCCGAGCACCATCAGTAGTGTGCGGGTCAACGGAAGTACCGCCAGCGAGGGCCGGATGAACGCGCTGCTGGCCGCGGAGTTCGGGGTGCCGGTGGTGCTCACCACCGGCGACGACCTCACGTGCCAGGAGGCGGGGGAGTGGTCCGCCGAGGTCGTCGCCGTGAAAGAGTACGTCGACCGGTACACGGCGCGGTGCCTGTCACCGGTACGGACCGAGAAGGCGATCCGAGCCGCCGCGGCCTCGGGGCTGCGCCGGCACAGCCAGCCGGAGCGCCCGGCCGGCCCCTTCACCTTCGAGGTGGACTTCGACGCGACCCACCCCGTCACCGCGGTGACCGCCATACCGGGTGTCGAAGCCGCCGGCGACCGGGGCATCACGTTCTCGCTGCCCACGATGGTCGCGGCGATCAGGTGCTTCAAGGCTGTCACCGTCCTCGCGGCGGCCTCGGTGGAGGACACGTATGGCTGAGTATCCGTTAGCTGCTGACATTGGAGAGGACGCCGTGAACGCCTCAGCGGGAGCTACTCCCGAGATCCGACTGCGGACCACGCCGCTGACACCCTCGGAAGACCGGATAGCCGGGGTGATCCTGGACAGCTACCCGGAATCGGCGCTGTTCACCGCTCAGGCGATCGCCGACAAGGCCGATACCAGCCCCGCGACGGTCTCACGTCTGGCCACCAAGCTCGGCTACCAGGACTTCGCGGAAATGCAGGATGCTCTCCGGCATGTGCTCCGAGGCCAGATCTCCTCGCCCAGCGAGCGTTTGCTGGCGCAATCGGGGCAGCCCAGGCGGCCCGCGGCCTTGCTGGAACAGGTCTTTGATCTAGAGGTCAGCAACCTCGCTCGCAGCATGGAGCTCACCGACCGGGCGAAGCTCGAGGAGTTCGTGGAGCGCCTCGGCCGGTCGCGGTCCGGACGGGTATACGTCGTCGGCTCCAAGAAGGCCAGCGTGGTCGCGCGCTACTTCGCGGTCCAGTTGCACCAGCTCCGGCCCAGGGTCCAGCTGCTCTCGATGGACGAGACGCTGGCCGACCAGCTGCTCGACCTGGCAGCCGGGGACGTGGTCGTCGTCTTCGAACCGCGCCGAGCGACCAAGCACACCGCGAGGTTGCTCGAGGTGGTCAGGTCAGCCGGGGCGACGGTCGCCGTGTTCACGGATGAACGGCCACCCGCCGTTCTGGCGGAGTCGGATTTTGTCTTCCCGACCGTCATCGGCGGGGTCAGCATGTTCGACTCCTATGCCGGTCTCTTCGGCCTCTGCGCCGTCATTCTCGCCGCGCTGATCAGGCGAAATCCGCGGGAGACGGGCCAGCGGGTCGAGCGTCTCGAGTCGCTCAACCAGGAGTTCGAGACCTGGCTGGAGGGACAGTAGGGACTTGGGCAGGTCAGGCTGTGCGATGCGCCGCTAGCGGTCAGGGCGGGGGCTCCAACCGGTGCGGGATCAGCTCTTTGGCGACGGCGACGAACGCCTCAACGTGGTCGGTCCTGCGGTTAGCCTCGAAGGCGATGGCAACGTCGCTAGGCAGGGTTCCCGCCACCGGCCGGGACACGACGTCGGGCCGCACGTAATAGCGGGCCGTCGACTCGGGGAGGATGACGATCCCGCGGCACGCGGCCACTCGCTCGAGCTTCTCTTCGACAGAATGCGTGAACGGGACGCGGGGCCGGTCCTCGTCCAGGGCTGCCGGGCGCAGGAGCGCTGCCGCCTCGCGCCATTCTGGCACTGTGTCCGGTTCCTGGAGCAGGTCGCATTCAACGAGGTCCTCGATGTGCAGGCCGGGCACCGCTGACAGCGGGTGGCCCACTGGCAGGACAGCCACCTTGGGTTCGGAGTACAGCGGGATGAGGGTCAGGCCCCGCGACGGGACCGGCAGGCGGACGAGGCTGACGTCGGCGCGGCCGTCGTGCAGGACCTCGACCTGGCTGTCCCACTGGGTGCGGAGCACGTCGACCCGCAGGTCCGTGAACATCGCCTCCAAGCCTGTCACCGCAGGCGTCACGACGATGCCCGGCATGAAGGCGATCGTGAACACCGGGCCCTCCTGTACCGATCGTCGGACCCTGCGCTGCACGGCTGACGCGCTGACCAGGATCGCGCGGGCTTCGTCGACCAGGGTCGCACCCGCGTCCGTCAGTCGTGTCCCGCGCTTCGACCGGTCGAAAAGGGTGACTCCGAGTTCCCGTTCCAGGGCAGCGATCTGGCGGCTGAGGACAGGCTGGACGATATGCAAGCGCTCGGCTGCCCGGGCAAAGTTCAGCTCCTCGGCGACCGCGAGAAAGTACCGAAGTTTGCGCAGGTCAAGATCGCTCACACCTCGATCGTATGCCAGCGGCCCGTGGTTCCCCGCTACGGCCTGAGCTCACCCGCAGCCGGCGGCCAGCACCGAGTCTCTACCCTCACGAACCCGGACCGGTGCTTCGCTGCTGACCGGGAAATCCTCCCCAGCCGGTGCGCGGCAGCGCAGCGTTCCTGGTGGGTGCTGCACTACCAAGAAAAGCCTGCCTCGTCCCGGGGACGGTCGCGGTGGCGTGAAAGTCGGGTGGCTGCGGGCCGTAGGCGGCTGGGGCCGGCTGCCGCGTCCGGCGGCCGCCGGACGGATGTCGCTGCTGGTGCTTGTGGTGCTCATGAATGCGGTCAAGCCGCCGGCCCGGGTGTGCCGTTCCTGGGCGGTGCGGCTCTGCTCAGGCT
>JBEKHI010000479.1:0-5825 GCA_050012355.1 Streptosporangiaceae bacterium
GCCAAGGTCGATGCCGTAGATGCCGTCCTGGGGTTCGCTCACCGTTCCCCCTCCGTGGCTTGCGTGACCGCGTCCGCCGGACCGCAGGGCGCCGGCTCGCCGATCAGGGGCTGGCTCGGCTTTACGGCCGTGAAGACGGTGACCTCGGCCGGGGCGATCGGGCTGTTCGCCTCCATGTCCAGGTAGCCGTCGCGGCGGACTCGGGCGACGTGCCCGGCCAGCGCGGGGTCGGCTGTGGGCTCGCCGCCGGCGCGCCGGTGCAGCCGCGGGTCGAACAGGTCGCCGCTGTCGGGGGCATAGGTGACGACGCCGTTGTTCTCAAGCGTCAGTTCGAGCGTCTCCGCGTAGGAGCGCAGCAGCCCGGCGGCCTTGGCCGCGTCGAAGTCTCCAGGCAGCGTGTCCGCCTGGCCGAGCAGGTCCTCCCGCAGTCGGCACAACTCAGCGAGCATTGGCCGGAGCACCCCGCGCCGTTCGCCTTGGCGGAGAGCGTCGAGCTCGGAGCGGAGGAAGTCGATCACGCCCTCGCGCTGCTCCGCCCGGGCGTGGTACCGCTGCGACAGTTCCGCGACCTCCCGCACGATCGCGGCAAACTCGGCGAGCTGCGTCTCCGGAGAAGGGCCCGCCTCCGCGGTCTCCGTCTCTGTCGGCACCGCGTCCGTCTCTGCTGGCGCCGTCTCCGCGGTCGCCGCAGGCTGGCCCGCCGACTCCGGGACGGCTTCTGCAGGCGGCGGCTCTCCCCCCTCTAGGTCGGGGTCGGCCGCCGCGGCCCGCGAGGGCTCGAGGTCTTCAGTGGATTGGAGTTCGGCCGCCATGCCTTTGTTACCTCCTTCCAAATTGCATGGAGAACAGAATAATCGGTGAGCTGCCAGTAGAGAACAGCCGCGTTGGAATTTCTGGCTGAGTCATCGACATCGCAAAAGGAGTAGTTAAATCGACAGGTATCTACATCGTACAGATATCTACATCGTAAGGCTGAGGCAGTGGGGTAATTGTGACTGCGAAGGCGCCGTGTGAAGCAGTGGCTGATGCGGCGCTCGGAGAGACTCAAAACCAATCAAGAAAGAAACTGCACGGTGCCTGGCGACATCGCTGTTGCCCACTGGCTATGAGTCGGAAACGATCGTCAAGGGAGGTCAAAATCCTGGTTCGACGATGATCAATTGTCATTCTTTTGTCCATCTTTGCCAGCTCCCGGGTCCATGGGGCATGGCAGGGCACGCGGTTAGGGGTCGGACGGGTGCTCTTGTTCCGGTGCGCGTTAGGCCATGATTCGCGGGGCGACGGCCTCAGGTCCGGATGGCCAAAGATCGCGCTGCCCTCGATGAAGGCGAAGTCGCTGCCTGTATTGGTTACGGCAGCAACAGTGCGGGCGGTGGGGGAGTGCCCCGCGACGGCGCCGCCGAGCACGTCAGGCATTCGCCATCTGAGATCACCAAAAACCCTGCAGATGCGGTCCGGAGCCCGACGGGGAAGTGTTGATCCCCATACCCAGCCATTCGGTCATGATTGAGCGCGACACACTGGGCTGACATCCTTCCCGCGATGGCGAGCACGTTGTCCTGAAAGCTCGCTGTCCCGCCGCAGCTCCTCTCTGATTTGCCTGGCCATTTCCAGGGAGCTGGCACCGGATCCGCCCGGTGACCCGGCGATACCATCTGCATCGTGACGGACCGCGCAAGGCAGCTGGCAGGGCCCCGTGAACCCGTCCGGTCGGCTGGCCGGATCCTGGTCTACGGGGTAACTGGTTCTGGCAAGACCACCCTCGCCCGCCAGATCAGGGTGCGCACCGGGGTGCCATGGCATTCGGTCGATGACCTGACCTGGCAGCCGGGATGGGTGCCGGTGCCCGACCAGGAACAGCGGCGGCGGATCGCTGCCATCTGCGCCGGGGAGCGCTGGGTCCTGGACACGGCCTACGGCGGGTGGCTCGATCTGCCCCTGGAGCGGGCTCAGCTGGTCGTCGGGCTGGACTACCCCCGGTGGCTGTCGCTGCAGCGGCTGATCCGCAGGACGGCCGTCCGGGCCATCAGCCGCCGCCCGGTCTGCAACGGGAACATCGAGTCCCTCCGCTCCGCTTTTTCCCGGGACTCGATCGTGTACTGGCACTTCCGGTCGTTCAAGCGCAGGCGCCAGCGCATGCGGCGATTGGCGGCCAGCCCGTCGGCACCGGCGACCGTGCTGTTCCGCTCACCCCGCCAGACCCGGCAGTGGCTGGACACTCTCACCCCAGGCACCGTTGAGATTCGCCATCTTCCGTGAGACGGGACAACACCTGTCCCGTGATAGCGAACATGTCGTCTCGTAGCTGGGAGACGACGTGTTCGGTGGCGTACCGAGGCTCGGTTTTTGCCAGCCATCATGTCGTTTCCGGAGCGAGGCCGGTCCACAGCGGTCCCTCAGCGCCGCGCCCGGCGACTGGAGTCGGCCACAAGGCTGCTGAGGAGAGCCAGGCCGAGATCGCTGGTTTGGTAGAGCACCTCACGGCCGGACCGGGTGCGGTTGACTAGGCCGCAGCGGCCGAGGACGGCAAGGTGCTGGGAGACCGCCGAAGGGGAGACGTTCAGCGAGCGGGCGAGCGCGGCGGTGCTCGCTGGGCAACGGAGCGCCTCCAGCAGCCGTGCCTTAGGCGCTCCAAGCAGGTCGCGGAGCGCCAGGCGGTCCGCGTTCGCGGGCAGGATGTGTTCCCACACGGCCGCCGTGCCGCGCGCGGGGTAACGCAGCGTCGTCTGCGAGCTTGAGTACCACTTCACGGTTGTGTCCGGCCAGATCAGCACGCTGGGCACCAGCACCAGGCCCCCAACGGGCCCGGGCGTGACATGAGACTCGCGAGGTCCGCGACGGTTCCCGCGGACCTCTACCTTCCCGTTTGCCCACCGCACGCCCGGGTGGAACCCGGCGAATAGAGCCGCAGGTCCACCGCGAGCCATCACACCGCCTCGGTAGGCGATATCGGCGTCGAGGACCGGACGCATCCGGTCCCAGTGGGGCGCGATCAGCCGGTCGTGCGCGGCGGTGAGCTCCCCGGCGATCAGGCTGAGTGTCTGTCCCGGCCGTGCCGCCAGTTCACGGGCGCTGCCCGGCCACGGGGCCGAACCCCGGCAACCGAAGATCCGCTCCAGGCTCGACCGCACGTAGCTGGGAGGAGTAGCGCGCATCCGTTCGGTTTCCTCATCCAACGACAGTGCGTGCCCGGACGGCGCCGGCGTGAGGAACTCGGGCCTGCTTCGCTGGCCGTCACGGAGCAATGGCCACAGCAGGGGGAGGGAGAGCGGGTGCCTGGAGAGGTCGTGAAGCGCCCAGCGCAGCCACGGCCGGTTCACCGGGTGCGCGGCGCCGGTTCGCAGGAGTTGCAGAGCGAAGACCGTTTCGGCCAGCGGCGAGACGGCGAACCGCGTCGCCGCGAGGTCGTCCACGCCGAGCGAGATGGTCTGCCGCACGCTGGCCATTAAGGCACGGGCTTAATCATGGCGGCAAACCGTTTCTGAGGCGCACGCTCGTGCCCGTGACGACACAAGTTCAGGCGAAACCCAGGCTAGGCGCGGCCTACTGGCGGTTGTGGTGGGCCAACGCGGTGGATAACACGGGCGACGGCGCGTTCGCCGCGGCGCTGCCGCTGCTCGCGATCAGCCTCACCAGAGATCCCAGGCTCGTCGCGGCCGTCTCGGTGGCGACCTACCTGCCGTGGCTGCTGGTGTCGTTGCCCGCGGGCGCGCTCGTGGACCGGTACGACCGGGCGACACTGATGTGGCGGGCCCAGGTTGTCCAAGGTGCCGTTGTGGCCGTGATCGCAAGCCTGGTTGCCGTCCATCACATCAGCATCTGGACACTGGCCGCCGCTGGACTCTGCCTCGGCAGCGCGCAGGTGATCTTCGACAACGCGGCCCAGTCGATGCTGCCGTCGCTTGTCCCGAGGGACCTGCTTCCCAGGGCGAACGGCACCCAGTACGTCGTGCAGGTGATCGGCGGCTCGTTCCTCGGCCCGCCCGCCGGGAGCGCGCTGTTCGCGCTGGCGCCGGTCGCGCCCTTCGCTGTGGACGTCGCGTCGTTCGCGGGCTCGGCCGCGCTGCTCCGCGGACTGCCGCGTTCCCGGCCGCGCACGGACCGGCAGGGGAGCGGTGGAACCAGCCCCGCCGAAGGGCTGCGCTGGCTGGCCCGGCACCGGCTGCTGCGGATCGTCGTGGTCCTGTTGGCGGTGAGCGGTTTCGCCGGCCAGATGGGTTCGGCCACATTCGTGTTGTTCGCCACCCAAACGCTGCACGTGTCTGTGCGCGGCTACGGGCTGCTGCTGGCGGCGGGGGCCGCCGGCGCCGTGATCGGAGGCCTGGTCAACCCGGTCCTCGCCCGGCGCGTGAGCCCGGTCCCGCTGCTGGTCACGGTGGCGGCCATCGGCTCGGCCCGGCTCGTCGCGATGGGCCTGGCACCGGACGCGGTGGTCCTCGGGGTGCTCATGGCCTGCGGAGGGTTCGCCACGACCCTGTGGAACGTCGTCACCGTCAGCATGCGGCAGCAAGAAGTGCCCAGCGAGCTGCTCGGCCGGGTCAACAGCGTCTACCGGATGCTTGGCTGGGGCACGAGACCGCTTGGCGCTCTCGCGGGCGGATTCGTCGCGCAGGCGGCCGGATTCCGGGCACCGTTCATCGTCGGGGGAGTCCTGCGCGGCGTAGTGCTTCTGGTGCTGCTGCCGGCGCTGCTCGCCGCGTCCCGCCCGCCTCGGGCGAAGGGAACCGTTGCCGCAACCATTTGACACGCTCTCGCGTTTGTGCCAGCCATTGTCGTCTCCGGAGACTTCACGTTCGGGGCCCGCTGAGATACCACCGGCTTACGCAAGCAGGGACTCCGGGCTGGCACCCAGCACGGCGCAGTGCTGGACCCGCCTGGCTGTCTTAAACCGTTTGACAGCCTCCGGCGCGACAGACGCAGCCAGCGCCCTGTACCAAGGTGTCGGGTTCCGGCGGACGTCTACATCCACTTGGTACGTCCCGTCTCAGCCATCACGTCCGGTCGAGCTTCGCGGGTGACGGTGGCCATTACTGAAGAAAGGAAGCTCGAAAGGGGCAATGGGCTGGTGCCATCCAGGCTGGCGCTGTACACGCCCGCCAAGGCTTACCCCTCAGCACCTAGCTGATAGTCCCTGCATGCCGAAAGGAGATTCGCCAGCGGGCGGAACTGCGGGTCACCCTCGGCGAGCCAAGCTGTGGCGGCGACGGTAGCGGAGTCGACGGCCTGCCAGGATGCCAGCGGCTTGGCCGGCAGGGTCTTGAGCGGCTGTACCGCGATGTGCTCGGGCAGCACCACGTCGGCGAAGCCGTCGCTGCCGATCGCGTAGCAGGTGCGGCCGGCCGAGCTGAACAGGGTGGTCGCCCACTTGCGGGTGCCAGTCAGCGCCCGTCGGCCGGGAAACTCCTGGTAGGACTGGGGTCCCATGACGTCAGTGAGAAGCTTCGGGTCCAAGTCCAGGAGGGCCTTCGGGTCCAGGTCCGGAAGGCGCGTCGAGACTAGGGCCATGAGGTCACCCGCGTTCAGGCCCGGGCGGTACGTCGGGTCCAGGTAGTAGATGTTCCCGCTGTCCCCCGTGGAGCCAGCGCGGCAGACGAGCTCGCCGGACGCCGGGATCCACGCCATGTCCCAGGTGCCAGGCAGGTCGATGTCCTGGTAGTCGCGCCGGAAGCCCGCGTCCATGTAGGTGAGCCGGCGTCGGCCGCCCCCGAGGTGCCAGCGCATGATTCCCGAGCCATGCGATGTAAGGATGATGTCCGCGCCCTGCAGCGACACGCGGTGCCAGCCCAGATGCTGTTCGATCTCGCCTACTGTGGGAATTACGGATC
>JBEKHI010000480.1:0-5798 GCA_050012355.1 Streptosporangiaceae bacterium
GGTGACACGGGTCCCGACGCGCCGCTCGGCGACGGTGCCGTGATCGACGATGTGGGCGGCGTGAGGTATGCGGGAGGAGACGTGAGGTCGAGGAAGTCCATGACCGTGGTGGCGTTGGCGTCCCGGGAGGTGAGGGCCGGGAGATTCCACTTCGCCTCTATCGTCGCCAGCACCGAGGTGTGGTCGTGGACGACGTTGGTGACGCCGTTCGGGATCGAGTAGGGGGAGGCGACCATCGCGGGGACCCGGGGGCCGTAGATGTCGTACCCGCCGGGGTAGTCGCCCGAGCTCAGGTCGGGCGGGATGTTGTCCGGCGGGATCGCGGCCGGGGGCGGCACGTGGTCGTAGTAGCCGCCGTGCTCGTCATAGGTGTAGATGAACAGCGTCCGTGGCCAGGACGGGGAATTCATCACGGCCTCGAGGATCGAGTATGCCCAGGCCTCCCCGTAGTACATGTCCTGCGGGCTCTCCTCGTCGCCGCCCAGCGTCTTGAGGTCGTAGCCGAGACCTTCGGCCGCCGCGAACTGAGAGAGGATCGAGCCGACCTCGGTGATGACGCCGAACTCCGGGTCGACGAAGCTGACCTGCGGGAGGTTTCCGAGTGCCAGGTCAGCAAGGAACTGGCTGAGCGGCTGCACGTTCTTCGGGTACTTGGCGATGATCGACGGGATCATCAAGGCCTGGGGAAGGTCCGTGTAGTAATTGCCCCAGCTGATCCCGTGGCTCTGCAGCTGGTCGAAGATCGTGCCGTTCGGCGGGGGTGACTGCAGCAGGCTCTCGGTGTTCGTCGAGATGTCGCCGTAGGCGGTGCCGGCCATCAGGAACCGCCGGTTGGGGTAGGTCTGGCACGGGGCCGAGCAGAACCAGCGGTTCGCCACCGTGAAGGTCGTGGCGAACGAGTAGGCGAACGGGAGGACGCCGGGCAGGAAGTAGCCCATGGGCTCGGTCGAGTCGACCGACTGGACGAAGCCGTCCATCTTGCCGTTGTCGATCTGCTCGTGAGTTGCGTTCCAGTCCTGGGTGACGCTCCCGGTCTGCGCGGTGCTGGTCAAGGGGTACGCGGTGACGACCGCTGGAGTCCCCGACGCCCCCGGGTTCGAGTTCAGCGCGTTTCCGGAGGAGCCGAACGTGAGCCCGTCCGCCTGCGGCTGCCCGGCAATCGGCAGCACGCCCAGCACATTATCGAAGGAGTGGTTCTCCATCATCACGACGACGATGTGGTCGAACGGCATCTCCGCATTCACGGTCCCTGCTGGCAGGTCAGGGTAAGGGAGGCTTCCGGGCGCCCGCAGCTCACTTGCCGCGAGCGCCGGTGCGGAAGACAGCAGCGGGCCGGCGACCGACGAAACGGTGAGAGCGGCCCCGATGCCGCCCGCGTGCTTGAGCAGGCTACGGCGGCCGATGGCCTGCCCCGCCGCGAGCTCGTGACGGTTAGAGGTGGGATCATGCTGATTCGTGCTCATGGGTCGTACACTTCTCAAACGGATACGCCGGAAACGCTAAAAAGTGCAGGCTTGTAATTAATCTTCTTTAACCACGAGCCCGAGCAAGCGCGCAAAGCGGCCGAAGAGGCGCTTGGCGCACATTGTGGAATTATTATTCCACAGCGAGAGTATTTATCCCTGGTCACCCTCGGGGCTGCAGCGGTGTCCCGCGCCGGTCAGCTTGCCGCACCGATCGCGACCTCGGTGACCTCGATCCTCGAGGCGCGCTGTGCGACGGACTCGTGTTCGTCGTTGCTGACGGTCGTACACAGGAACAAGGTGGTGCCGGTTTCCCCTCCTAGCGCGACGGCGAGGCATTTCCGTTCGGTGGTGACCTGGTCGGTGACCTCGTCGGCGGCGCTGATCCGCAGGGCGGCGTGGCCTTCGGGGTCGGCGATCCAGATCCCGCCGTCGCGGTCGACCGCGGACATGCCGTCCGGCGGCAGGGCGGGGCGGGCGATGACGGTGCTGCCGCTCAGACGGCCGTCGTCCTCGACTCGGTGGACGCGGCGTCCTTTCTGTGTGGCGATCAGGAGACGCCCGTCGGGAAGCCAGCCGAGCCCCGTCGGGACATCCGGGATCTCGGCGACTACCCGGGAGCGTCCGGTCATGCCGACCGCGACGACGGCGCGGCCGTACATGTCGGAGAAGTAGAGCTCTCCGTCGTGCCAGCGCGGGCTCTCCGCGCAGGCGAAGCCCTCGGCGAGAACGCGGAGCGGCTGGATGGTCGCGGTCACGATGCCATCGTCCTTTCTGCGGAGTCGAGTCGTCCGGGGACTCGGTCAGCCCTGGGCGGTGGGGCGCACGACGATCTCGCCGACGTCCACGTTGCCGGGTTGCTCGATGGCGAACGCGACCGCGCGGGCGATAGCCTCCGGCGGCATCGCGATCGCGTCTCGCTGGGCGATCAGGGCCGCGGCGGTCTCGGCGCTGCCGCCCTTGCCGATGCCCTCGGTGTTCGTGAAACCGGGCGAGACCAAGGTGACGGCGGCCGCCCAATCTTGCTGGCCGTGTCCGAGGAGAAAAGTCACTGGCGTGAAGCAGCGTGACGCGCCGGACGGCGTCTCTGTGTCATGAACCTGCTCTCCGCACGCTCGGCGCGGAACAGCCGGGGCGATTCGCGGGACGCCACCGCGACTGTATCCGCGCTGTATATCGAACACGCGCTCGGGCTGACCTGGCTGGCTCAGGTTGTGCTGCGTGACCGGTCCACCGAGGGCGCTGAGGATGTGGTGCACGACGCGTTCCCCGGGTTGTGCCGGCGATGGAGTCACCGCAGTGACACCGACAAGGCCAAGGCGTACCTTCGCCCCGCTACGCATAACGGACCGACTAGCGACATGGATACTCATGCCGCATCTTCCACGGGGTTTGAAGCGTGGTGGGCTAGGACAGGCGCCCCGACAATTACGGGTATCGGCTCCAGGTTTGAGAGAGGTTAGGCGCTTGATCAGCCGGATAGGGTTTATCATCGTGATAATCTTTTTCGTACTTGTGATACTAGCGTGCATACATATTCTATGCGCTGGCGGACTCCTGTAGATTACTTCGGAATAAGGTCGTAAACAATGCGAAAGGAGCGAACATCGCAGACGAATTTGACGGCATGTCACGGTTTCATAGGTAGGCCGAGTTGTGGTGGAGAATGTCGAGCGGCCGGAACCGGCGCGGTGTAAACGGTTGCCGCGAGCGTTACTTCTCGAGTCTGGCGAGCCGCGCCTGGACATGTTCCACGAGGCCAGGTGCCAGGCCGTTGCCGACGTCGAGGGCCCGCCGCCAGGCGTCCCTCGCGGCGGCGGGTTCGCCAGTCGCCAAGTGGACATCGCCGATGCCGGTAAGCGCGGAGAACACGCCGCGCGACTCCTCGTTGTCGCGGTAGGCGGCCAGCGCCTGCTGGTACCAGCTCAGTGCCTGCTCAAGCTTGCCCATGGCCAGGTTGATCATTCCCAGGCTGTCCAGGATGTCGGCGGCCAGCGACCGGCTCCCGGTCTCGGTAGCCAGGTCAAGACCACGCCGGCAGTGCCGCAGCGCCTCCTCGTGCTGACCCAGCCGGGCATAAGTCCAGCCGACGACGTTCTCGGCATGCGCGATCGCCGCCCGGTTACCGAACGCCCGCCGCAGCCGCAGCGCTTCCCGGCCGTGCTCCAGCGCCTCGGTGTACCGGCCCTGCTGCTCCAGCAGCATCGCCAGCCGCGACCTGACCGCGGCCAGCGCCGCCTGGTCCCCGGCCGTCTCGAACGCCTCCAGCGACTGATCCAGGTGCTCACGGGCCGCCCCGGTATCACCCAGCATCGCGCACGCGTAGGCCAGACCCGAATGCGCGTGCCCCAGCGCCGTCGGGTCGCCCAGCCGCTCCGCCGCCGCCAGCGCTATCCGCTGGCAGGCCAGGTATTCGTGCCAGCGGCCGGACCGCACCAGCGCCGTGGCCAGCAGCAGCGGCAGCTGCCAGCAGTAGATATCGAAGACCGGTGCTCGCGCCGCCGCGTGGGTCACCGTGGCCAGCAGCACCCGCAACTCGGTCCGCAGCCACGACTGCGCCTCCTCATACGACCGGAGCGGCTCCGGCCGCACCGCTACGGACGTCTCCGACAGCGTCACCGGCAAAGTCGCCGGATAGATGCGCTGTACCGCGTTGTCCGCCGAGTGGAGATAGTGATCCACTAGCCGCTGCTCGGCCGCCGTGATCTCGCCTGCACCGTCGATCTCCTCCGCGAGTTCAGCAGCAAAAGCCCGGAGCAGGTCGTGGAACGCGAAACGTCCGGGTGATGGCTCGGTGAGGAGCGACGCCCTGGCTAGTTCGGTCAGGGCCTTCCTGGCGTCCGAGACCGGCAGTCCGGCCAGGCTCGCCGCGGCGGAAATGCTGGTCTCCTCGCCCGGATGAATACCCAGCAATCGGAAGAGGCGTGCCGTCGGATCCGTGAGGTGCTGGTATGAACTGGCGAATACCGATCGCACCGAGGTCGCGGGATCCCCGGTATCGAGAAGATCCAGCCTCCGGTCCCGGAACTCGCTGGCGACTTCGGATAGCGAGAACTGCGGATGCGCGGCGACATACGCACCGGCGACGCTAAGCGCGAGTGGCAATCTGGCGGTAAGCCCGATCAGATCTTCGGTAGCATCCGCTTCACGCTCGATTCGCGAGGCTCCGACCCGCTCAGCGAACAATTGCCGTGCCTCTACGAGGCTGAACGCGTCGAGCCGCAGCGTCTTGGCACCTTCGGCGACCAGCCCGGTCATCTGGTTCCTGCTGGTTATCAGGATGAGGCACCCCGGGCTGGTCGGCAGCAGGTCGCGGACATGTTCCGGGTCGCGTGCGTTGTCCAAGACGATGAGCATCCGTCTACGAGCGATCAGGCTCCGGTACAACGCCGCGCGCCCGGCTGCGCTCGCCGGCATCTTGGTCGGTCCCGTATCGAAAGATTCCAGGAAATCAGGGAGCACGGTCTCCGCTGCCACCGGCCCGGCGACCGGATCGAAACCATGCAGGTTGACGAAGAGCTGGCCGTCGGGGAACTGGTCCTTGACCTGGTGCGCGAGGTGTATCGCGAGTGTGGTCTTGCCGATCCCCGCGGTGCCCTCGATCACGATGACCAGCGTTTCACCGGGCTGTCCGTCGGCGGCTCGCCCGGCGACGCGGGCCAGGAATCCCAGCTCAGATGCTCGCCCGGTGAAGGACGGCGCCGCAGTCGGGAGCTCCTGCGGCCGGGCCGAGACTGAAGCGGCTTCCTCCGTGCGCGTGCCTGGGACAAACGCGCAACTCCACAGTTCCATCAAGGAATCAGCATCGATATCATCGGCCGCCAGTTGACCGATTAGTTTCCGTACCGCCCGGCGTGGCGGCAGCGATTGCCCGTTCAGCCACCTGCCCCACTGTGACTTACTGAAGAAGTCCTTATCCTCAGAAGTAACATCCTCAAGCGCACGGAAGGAGTACCCGGCGGTATCCACCAGTCGCCGCAACTCCAGGAAGAAGTCGCGTTCGGCTGGCGTCAGCCGGGCGGGAAGCGGTGGACGCCGCTGATCGCGAGCATGCACCCTGACCCCCCAAGATTGCGCATAGTGATTTCTACCCGCAATGAGTCATGATGTCTGTACCAAATCGTCCCGACGCGGCCCAACCTATCCCAGGTTGAAACACACCGCCCGTAGGTCGGCGAACGCCGCTAAAAATCGAGACATGGAAAGAAAAAACGTGCCCCCGGGGGGGCTCCACGCAAACCATCACCGGCACGACCTGCGGTTTCCCGGCTGGGCCGGCTGATAATAAGCGATAGTTTCCGGGTCGGTGCGCCGCCCGCATAGCGCGCGGTCTGT
>JBEKHI010000481.1:0-6177 GCA_050012355.1 Streptosporangiaceae bacterium
TGCCATAGAGACCTAAGAACCTACGCCAGACCATAACGACGCGAGCGAGCCCAGCAGGACCCGCGTCATCACTCGGTTCACTAGTACTTAGCTTGACAGTTAAATAACCATATGGTGAAGTACTGTCTTGTGTACTGGAGACGCACCGCATCCCGAGAGCCTCGGAGATCGGCATGACCGCGATGCAGGCTGAGGAGCGGCTCGATGCCACCTTCACGGCGCTGGCGGATCCGACCCGCCGGGCGATCGTGGCCAGGCTGGCCAGGGGCGACGCCACGGTGAACGAACTGGCCGCGCCGTTCGACATGACACTGCCCGGGATCTCTAAGCACCTGAAGGTGCTGGAGCGCTGCGGGCTGATCACCCGGACCCGGCAAGCTCAGTTCCGGCCCTGCCATCTTGAGGGTCAGGCACTCGCCGAGGCCATGAGCTGGATAGAGCGGAACCAGCGGATCTGGACCGAGCGCTTCGACAAGCTGGACGAGCACCTGCGTGACATCCAGCGCACGCGGTCGCCCCGGCCCGGGAGAGGACAGACCGATGACTGAACGGGCACCGGCCGGGGCCGAGTTCACCTATACCCGGGTGTTCGATGCCCCGCGGGAACTCGTGTTCCGGTGCATGATCGAGCCGGAGCACCTGACCCATTTCTGGGGTCCGGCCGGGGTGCGCACGCCGGCCGGGAACATCAAGGTCGACGCGCGGCCCGGCGGCGTGTTCGAGACCGTGATGGTGAATGATTCCGACGGCTCCCAGTACGCCATGCGGGCGATCTACGTCGAGCTGACGGAGCCGGAACGGCTGGTGTGGACCGAGCCGGATACCGGGATGACCACCACCACGACGTTCACCGATCTTGGCGGCGGCCGGACCGAGGTCCGGATCCATCAGGCCAATGCGCCGGAGGCGTTCGGCCGCCCCGAGGCCCAGGCCGGCTTCCTGACCTCACTGGACCGTTTCGCCGGGTACCTGGGGAAGCTCGTGATCGGAGACAGCCGTGACGGATGACGCCTACCTCCAGCCCGCCGTGGCCGCCGAGTTCGGCGGCCTGGCCAACCTGCTCGCAGCGCTCTCCGGCGCGCAGTGGGATGCTCCGTCGCTATGCGAGCGCTGGCGGGTCCGCGAGGTGATCGCGCATCTCACGATGGCCGCGCGGTACTCCGAGGCAGAGTTCATGACAGAACTGCAGCGGTGCGGCTTCGACTTCACCAAGCTGTCGAACGAGGTGGCCAGCCGTGACGCGCGGCTGCCGGCGGACGAGCTCGTCGCCAGCATGCGTTCTGAAGTGATGCGGCACTGGGCCCCGCCGGGCGGCGGCTATCACGGCGCCCTCAACCACGTGGTGATTCACGGGCTGGACGTGACCGTGCCGCTGGGCGTGCCGCGGCGCTGCTCGGATGAGACCATCCGGGTGGTACTTGATGACCTGGCCGGAGGCGGCGGTCACGCCCATTTCGGCATGGAGATCGAGGGCCGCGAGTTGCAGGCCAGCGACCTGGACTGGTCACATGGCTCGGGCGCCGTACTGCGCGCCGAGGCCGCGGACCTGGCGCTGGCGATGTGCGGCCGCGCGGTGCCGGAGGGCCGCCTCAAGGGCGAGCCGCTGGAGGCACTGAACGTCGTCCCCGGTCCTCACCCATTTGGGTGAGGGCCGCGGTGGCCGGGCATCATCGACAATGGGAGCGGGTACTGGTACGAGACCTGGGAGGCTGCTGTGAATGGCGTGGTCCTGCGCGGCCGCTCTGAGGCCATGGCATCAGCGCTCGCCCTCACCAGGCAGGTAATCCGGACCGGGCAGGGCGGCGGCCTCATCGTGACCGGGGAAGCCGGAATCGGGAAGTCGGCCCTCCTGGCCGCGGCCCGGCGGGAGGCCGGGCGGCTGGGGGCGCTGTGCGGGTCGGTCAGGGCGGACCGGATCGGCCGGATCGTGCCAGGCGGCCCGCTGCTGACGGCGCTGCGGGACGGTTCGGCTCCGGTGTTGCCGGCCGGGGAGTTCAGATCGCTGGAATCGGGCGTTGATCAGCCGCTGCTCCTGCTGGACGCGGTGGCCAACGCCCTGGAACTGCGCGCCGCGCAGCAGCCGGTCGTCATCGCGGTTGATGACGCCCAGTGGCTCGATGACCTGAGCGCGTTCTTGCTCCGGTCACTGCCGGGGCGGCTGGCGGGCTCGCCGGTCGCGTGGCTGATGGCGTCACGAGCGGATGACCTGCCGGTCTTTGAGGGCCTGTCCGGCGGACTCGCTGATGACCTTCCTTTCACCCGTCTCACCCTGGGCCCGCTGACGGAAAGCGACATCGTCGCGATCGCCCGGGACCATCTCGGAGCGGTACCCGGCAGCGCGACGCGGCAGATGCTGGAGCGGGCCGGAGGTAATCCGTTCCTGGCGGTCCAGATCATCAACGGGCTGTTGCGGGCGCAAGACGGCGGCGACGCTGACGACATTCCGGCTGAGCTTGTCCGCGCGGTGCGCAAGCAACTGCGGGCACTGCCGTCCCAGGCGGTCGAGCTTGTCCGGCTGGCCGCCGTGTACGGTGAGCCGCTGCCCCTTGACGAGGCGGCCGGCCTGCTGGATGGCGTATCCGCGCGGGTGATCGCCGAGGCGGCGGACGAGGCGATCGAGGCGGGGATGCTCAGCCGTGAGCGAGGTTCCGTGCTGTTCCGCCACGGCTTGGTGCGGGAGTCGGTCTACACCGACCTGCCGGAGCGAACCCGCCAGTTCATTCATCTCACCTGTGCCCGGCACCTGCGCAGCTCAGGCCATGACGCGCTGGCGGTGGCTTCGCACGCCAGGGAGGCGATCACGCCGGGGGACGAAGCGGTGGCGCTGCTGCTCGCCGACGCCGCCGGCGACGCGGTCGCCACGATGCCCAAGACCGCCGCCGAGCTGATGCTCACGGCCTTCGGCGCGCTGCGGCCGGGCCAGCCCGCGTGGCTCGCGGTCGGGGAGCGGTGCGTGGAAGTACTGAGTCTCGTGCAACGCTGCACCGACGCGCTCGCCGTGGCGGACCGGCTGCTGGCCTACCTCGATGACGACGAGTCGGCCGGGCGCTTGGAGGCCGCCCTGTCGCGGGCTCTGTGGCTGACCGGCCGATGGGAGGAAGCGGAAGAACGGAGCCGGGCAGTTCTGGAACGGACTGGCTTGCCGAGCGCGCTGCGCGCCCGGTTGGAGGCCCTGCACGCGCTCGCGCTCGCGCGCGTCCGATCCCCGGCCCGTGCCCGCCCGGCGGCCGAGCAGGCCCTAGCGGCCTCCGGGGCCGTCGCGGACCGGGCCGGCCGCCTGTTCGCTTTGCACGCGCTGGCCGAGATCGCGCGCAATGCGGGTGATCACCGGACATCGTTGTCGTACTTCCGGCAGCTGCGCACCGAATCCGAGCCGGATTACGTCGCGCAGGAGATCATGGCGTTGCAGCACCTGGACCGGTACAGCCATGCCGAGACGATGCTCGCGCAGGCCTGGCAGCAGTCCGGCAACGACAGTCCCGCGATCTTGCCGTCACTGCTGTACGCGCAGATCTGGCAGGACTACAACCTTGCCCGGCTCGACGGCGCCGACGCGACCGCGCGGACGCTGATGCGGCTGGGCGCGGAGCTCGGCAGCCGGATCTGCCAGCTGGAGTCGGCCGCGATCCTCAGCGCTACCGCTCTCGTGCGCGGAGACACCGAAGAAGCACGTCGGCGCATCTCGCTTGGCGTCAGGGCGGAGACAGCCGAACTAGCGCATATTCCGGTCCTGATGCTGGTGCGCGGCTGGCTGCTGGCCGAAGAGGGCGATCCCGCGACGGCCGTCGCCCTGCTGACTCCAATGCTCAAGGCCACCGCCGAGGAACTGGACCCGTGGCCGTGGAAACCGGGCTGGACACGGATGCTGGCACAGGCCGGGCTCGCGGCCGACGACCCGGACTTCGCCGGGCGGGCGGTCGAGCTGGCTGAAGAGGGCGCACGGCGGAACCCAGGAGTGGCCACCTTCGAGGCAATCGCCCAGGACTTGCGGGGATTGCTCGACCATGACCTCGACCGGCTGGCACAGGCGGCCGAGACCGTGACCCGAAGCCCTCGTCCGCTGGTGCGGGCCGGCGTGTTCGAGGATTGCGGCCGGGCGCTGCTGGCCGCTGGGGAGATCACCGGTGGTGGCGACCGGCTGGATCAGGCGTGGGCGCTATATGACGAGGTGGGCGCGCACGGCTCCCGGGCCGCGGCGCAGAAGGCGATGCGGGCGGCCGGTATCCGCCGGTCCTGGTGGACGTCCCTTCAGTCCCGGCCGTTGGACGGCTGGGCCTCGCTGACCGAAGCGGAGAGCCGGGTCGCCAAGCTGATCGCCGATGGCCACACCAACAAGTCAGCGGCCGCGCAGCTGGGCGTGTCCGCCAACACCATCGGCACCCACCTGCGGTCGGTCTTCGCCAAGCTAGACGTCCGCTCCCGGGTCCAGCTGACCAACCTGCTGCGCGCCCGCGCGCCGGACTGACGCCGCTCACCGCGGGTAGAAGTGATCCGCGCTGACCTGGCCGGCCAGGCGGCTGCCCAGTTCAGCCGAGAACGCGATCGCGGCCCCCAGCGGCCGGTGATGAAGCGCGATGCGCGCGAAGCGCCCACTTTGATCGAAGTACAAAACGGTGACCCCGGCGATGCGCAGGCCCAGTGCGGTGGCCGTCCAGTCCAGGTAGGCCCGGCCGTCACGCTCGGCGTCGCTGGTGATCGTGAGCACGTCATAAATGTCGCCCGCGGCCCGTAGAGTTACCCAGACCGCCTGGCGTCCCCGGATGGGGAGGACGAAAACGCTTCCCTCGAGCACCACGTCGGCGGAAACGATCTCCGCGAACGCGGCGCCGCTCGGATCCGCGAATGAGTCCAGGATGGCTCCGGCATGGTTAATCACTCCGGCCACGGGATCAGCATGGCCTGTCCTGCCATCCCACCGCGGTCGCCTTCTCGGTCAGCGCCGCCAGCGACGGCGGGAACGGCTCTTGCACACTGGCGCAGCTCTCGCCCGCATCAAGGCCGAACGCGGCCAGGTAGACCAATCCGGCTACGTTGTCCAGGCCGGAGGAGGCCTGCGTGATCACCGCGCTGACGGCAGCGGCGTCGAATGCCAGGCTGCGCAGCGGATTGGGCGGGGCAATCACGCGGTAGCCCGACCTGGCCAGTTCCCGGATGACGCCACCGAAACCGGACGCGTCGGCGAACGCCCCGTGAACCAGGACCACGGCGGGCTGCTGCGAATCGGCCATGAGTGGATACTCCCTTTGCGGCGCGTGTCCGTCTGTCATCTATTCAAGTGAGTCGCGGGCAGGGGAGGGTCACCTATTCGCGTTATGGCATGGGCCTGCGCTAGCTGGTTGGCTGATCGGGACCGTCAACCAGCAAAAGGAGCGCAGCCATGCCCATGATCGACGTTTACGCGACGGCCGGGACCTTCCCCGACCCGCATCAGCTAGCCGCCGACCTCGCCGCCGCGGTCATGTCCGTCGAGCAGGTACCGGACATCCCCATGTTCCGGCAGAACACCGCTGCCTTCATCCACGAGTTGCCGTCAGGGAACCTGTCCAACGTCGACGGCGACAGCAGCTATGTGCGGATACAGGTCCTCACCAACGCGGGCGCACTCGACCGTGGCAAGCAGTTGGCCGTTGTCGAGCGGCTGACGGACATCGCCGCTACCGCCGCCGGCGACCCGACGCTCACCAGCAGGACATGGGTGCTGCTCACCGAGGCACCCGACGGTGGATGGGGCTTGAGCGGCCACGCGAACACCAACGAGGAACTCGTCCTAGCGGCCCGGGCGCAGATAGCCAGAGCCTAGTTTTATGGCTTCGACCTGGGGTTTCTGTTCCTATGGAGTTGTCTTGCGATCTCCTCGGCGCAGCGCAGGTCGTGTTGATCATGACAGCGCGCAGTTCTCGCGGCCTGTTCTCGCGGCCGGGATGCGGTGGAAACCGGGTGCCTGCCTAGGCACGCGTTCGCAACTGCGAGTCCCGTCGCAGGATCGGATCTTAGGACTTGCGCTCGGTAAGTTCGCAGCTATGCTGAGGGTCTTTCCCGACCCTTGGTGCACGACTGCAGGGGTGCTCCCGGTGTGGTGTGCTCTGGCGGTACGCGTGTGAGTGCAGCGGCTGGACAGATCATCGGGGTGAAGAGGCCGTGGTGCCGTCATCTTCCTGTCTTGGCTGATAGTCATCG
>JBEKHI010000482.1:0-5791 GCA_050012355.1 Streptosporangiaceae bacterium
ATTCGTAACACTCTGACTACTGAGCGTGACAAGTAGCCCTTGATCTTGGTACTTTCACTGAGCGCAGGCCCGACGGCGACCCCGCCGGTCCGGCGTGTGACGAATGGAGTTTGTACGTGAATGCAGGAATCCCCGTCGTCGCGACGACGCCCGCGGTCTCAGCCTCCGCGGTGCTAGCCGCGATGACATCAGCACTCCGGTAACGACAGACCGCGTCGGGCGCCCTCCCGGCGCGCTACATCCATCCCGGGTGATCGGACTACAGAGTGTGTCTCATTCGCACGCTCTGCCAGCCATGTCCCATGTGACTGCCCGCTTCGCGGCAGGCACCACCATCCAGCAGGGATACCTATGCGAATAAACCTGAAATACAGCGTGGCGGCAGGAGTCCTTGCCGTCGCGTTTAGCACGCTAGGGCCGCCAGCGGCCCACGCGAGCACCATGGAGCCGGTCAGCGGCGCCAAGGTTGCTTGCGACACTGGCTGCGGCGCCACGACGGCACCGTGGCATGACTGCACCAGCCTGTGCGGCCATGTCGTCCCGATCGTCATTCCCTCGCAGTGCCTTCCGTGCAGCGAGACCGGTTCGGGCTGGGGCCCGGGGAGCGGAAGCTCGTCGAGCAGCTCCGGATCAAGTTCCGCCTCTAGCTCAAGCAGCTCGAGCACCACGTCCGGCCTCGGCAGCGTGGTGCTGACCCAGTTGCAGCCGCTGATCGTCCGGCCGATAATCACCAAGCCAGTCGTTATCGAGCACCCGATCGTGGCGGAGTACCCAGTCGTTGTGAACCACCCGGTGGTCGAGCAGCGGCCTGTCGTGGTGAACAAGTCGGTTGTGGTTAAGTCGACGATCGTGCAGGCGGTCACCGACCACCCGGTGGTGGTCGAGCGCCCGGTCACGCTGCAGAACCAGACCGTCGTCGTGCACCCGGTCGTGGTTGAGCGCCCGATCGTGGTTGAGCACCCGATCATCAACCGCACGATCATCGTCCGGCCGATCATCAGGCCGATCGAGGTCAACCGGTCCGTTGTCGTCACGCAGAAGGTCGTCAGGCCGGTCTACGTGCTGCGGCCGGTCATCCAGCGCCCGGTCATCGTGGAGCACCCGATCGTCGAGCGCATCGTGGTCGTCAAGCAGGTGATCGTCCGCCCGGTCGAGGTCCAGCACCCGATCGTGATTCAGCAGCCGGTCATCATCCAGCGGCCCGTGATCGTGGAGCACCCGATCGTGGTTGAGCACCCGATCAAGGAGGTCATCCAGATCGAGCGCCCGGTCATTGTCAAGCGCACGATCATTGTGCGTGGCCCGGTTTCGGTGACCACCGGCTCAAGCTCCTCGAGCTCGAGTTCTTCTAGCTCCAGCTCTAGCTCCAGCGGTTCAGGCATGGGTTCAAAGAGGCACCCTTGCTTGCCTGTGATTTACGTTCCGTGCGTGAACCACGTGGCGCAGCCGTGGTAGTGAGCCCTAGGCTGTCCGCCTAGCGGCACGCGTTAGCAAGCGGGACCAGCGTGCCCGCCGACCGCTCACTGCGGTCGGCGGGCACGTTTCTTTTACCGGCACTTCACGGAGTGCGACAAGTTCGCACACAAATCGACGACTGGGAGGCTGCAACCTCACACGATATGGTCACCGCCACCAGTTCGAGCACGTATTGTGTATCCACATTTCGCCACTTTTGGGAAATCCAGCGCGCCTTGGGACTAGGCTTCCGACTCGTGACGGATGCACGCAACCCTTTGCTGACCCCGCCGCCGGAGGGTAACTCTCCGGCGCGAGGCGCTACCCCAGCGCAAAGCGGTGACCAGAGCGGGCTCCCGGGCAGGCACGCGGCCGCGGGGTATACCCCCGCGGGGACACCGGTACCAGGCGGAGCGCCTGAGCAGTCACCCAGCGAACCCAACCGGGCACCCAGGGTGCCCGGCAGCAACGGCGGGTCTAACGGCGCAAACGGCACCGGGTCCAACAATGGCCTTCCGGCCCGCCGCACGCCCGGCGAGACCCGGCCGCAGAGCGCTGAACTCCCGGCCCGCCAGCCAACGTCGGCGTCACACACGCTTCGCCCCACCGGAAGGCACCGTAGGGCCCTCCCCGCGTCGTTGCCGCAAGGCGCACCCGCTCTCGTGCTCGCGATCCCCGGCTCCGACACCGACCATTCGTCGTCGCTAGCGAACGAGATCGCGACGATCATCGCCATCGACAACCCGACCGTCGACGTACGTACCGCCTGGGTCGATGGTGGCCGCGCCGACCCCTCCAGCCTGCGCGCGGCGCTCGACGACACCGCTGCCCGCAGGCCCGCTGGCGCGCCGTGCGCGGTTGTCGTACCGCTCATCGCCGCTCCGCATCCCCCGGTCATGAAAAAGATCCGCGAGGCGATCAGCGCCAGCGGCGCCAACGTGGCGATCGGCGAGTTCGTCAACTCCAATCCGATCATGGCGGAAGCGCTGCACATCCGGTTGGCGGAGGCCGGGCTGGCTCGCGCGGACCGGGTGCGGCTGTTCAGCATCGTCACGGCCGCTGACGGCATCATCGTGGTCACGACGGGCGGCATCGAGGCGGTGCAGTCCGCGAGCATCACCTCTGTCCTGCTCGCCGCCCGGCTCGCGCTCCCGGTGCTGACCGCATCGCTAGACGGGGACGGGGCTCCCAGCGTGGAAGACGCGGTGATGCGCCTCAAGGAGATGGGCACCACCAGGATCGCGATCTCGCCGTGCATCATCGGCCCGGAGTTGTCCACGGGCCTGGAAACCCTCGGCATCGGCGCGGAGTGCGCCAAGCCGATCGGCGCGCACGGGAACATCGCCAAGCTCGTCGCCGCGGCCTACGGGCAAGCCATCAGCCAAATGGAAATCCCAGGCTAACCGCGCAGGACGTTCCGGCGTCTTACAGAGCATGAAGAGAATTTTCGTCATCGTGCTCACGATGGCGCTCGCCCTCGGTGCCGCTACCGCGGCAATGGCAGGGGACTCGCCGTCCGGGTTCTGGTACGGGACAGACAGCTGGCACATCGCGGTCAGCGGCAAGGCTCCGTATAACGAGCCCGTGATTGGCGGCAAGTACGGCGGCTACATCGGCATGGCCGGCAACTGGGCTCACTGGCTCGGCTGCTCCACCGGGAATTTCCTCGCCTGGTCCAGCGTGAACGCGGCTGAGGCCAGCACTAACTACACGACGTACCACGACGGCGTCGGCACCGGCGTCTACTGGTACATGGGCGGACCCGGCGTGGACCCGCACTACAACGGCACCACCAGCGAGGCGTCCGCGTGGGGCGCGAGTCAGGCGGCGCGGACCCTGTCCGACGCCGCGGGTGACCACGTCAACTACCCGGTTATCTGGGCTGACATCGAGCTGCCGGGGATCGCGCCCGCACCCGACAACGGCTGGAACAGCGTCTACACGTCACCATGCAGCGGCGCGGTGAAGATTGACTCCGTTCCGGCGTCGGTCGACCGGGCCGAGTTCAACGGCTACGCGTCTTACATAACGGCGCACTCGAAATACAAGGTGGGCGTCTACTCGTCGGCAAGCGTGTGGACGTCGATCTTCGGGACCGGCACGGCCTCGCTGATACCGAACACGTATGAGTGGACCTACTGGCCGGAGACCACCAGCCTGGCAAAATCCCCGGTTGGGTGGTGCCTGAAGGACAAGGCGGGCTGCGCTCAGTTCTTCGGCGGGCAGAGCTCGTCCAGCAAGTACGCGCTGGCCTGGCAGTGGTCCGGCGGAGGCGGCGTCCGCAACGCGTACGGCGACTTCGACCAGATCGACGGCGCCCGGCTGCCCTAGCCGGCCCTTGCGGCGGCCCGCAGGCAGCTGCGGGCCGCTACGCGACGACCGCGCCGCCGGCCAGCATCGGGTCTAGGCGGATCGAGGGGTTGTCGCGCTGGATGGCCGCTAGCCGCCACTTGTCGGTGAACAGCGCCAGCAGAGCGCCGTCCAGCCGGCGGCGCAGCACCTCCACGCCGCGTTGCCCCTTCAAAGACTCCTGGCCCGGCTCGTCGGTTACCCGAGCGAGTTCGTAGTCCAGTCTGTCCAGGTCGGAGCGAGCGCCGAACTCGTGCTCCAGCCGGTGCAGCACGACGTCGAACTGCAGCGGGCCGACGGCCGCGAGTACCGGCGCCTGGTCACCGCGCAGATCCGAGGACAGGACCTGGACCACACCCTCGGTGTCGAGCTGGTCGATGCCGCGGCGAAACTGCTTGTGCTTCCCCGCGTCCTTGCAGCGCACCACCGCGAAGTGCTCGGGCGCGAACGACGGAATCGGCGGGAACACAACTTCCCGGGATTCATACAGCGTGTCCCCGGGACGCAGCGCGCCCGCGTTCACCAGGCCGATCACGTCTCCAGGAAACGCCACATCGAGAGTCTCCCGGTCGGAGCCGAACATCGACTGCGCGTACTTCGTCGCGAATGGCCGGCCGGTGGCGGCGTGGGTAAGCACCATGCCCCGTTCAAAACGACCGGAGCACACCCGGACGAACGCCACCCGGTCCCGGTGCGCGCGGTCCATGTTGGCTTGCACCTTAAAGACAAGCCCGGCGAACGGCGCGTCCAGAAGACGGAAAGACCCGCTGATATCGGCTCGCGGTCGCGGCGCCGGCGCGAGCTCGCACATGGCCATCAGCAGCCGCCGGACACCGAAGTTCGGCAGCGCCGCGCCGAACAGCACCGGCGAGGATTCACCAGCGAGGAACGACGGCATGTCGACGGTGGCGCCGATCTCCTCGAGCAACGCGAGTTCCTCGGCCGCGGCCTCGTAAACCGCGCCTTCGCGTTCGGCCGCTCCCGAGACGTCGAAGTGCTCCTCCAGCGCGCGATCCGCGCCGCCCGGGGTGCGAGTGAACGCGGTGTACTCGCCGCCCTCCCGCTCGATCAGGCCGCGGAAGTCGCCGGCGATGCCCACTGGCCAGTTCACTGGCGTAGGCCGCAGCCCGATGCGCTGCTCGATCTCGTCCAGCAGCTCAAGCGGCTCGCGCCCCGGCCGGTCCCACTTGTTCACGAACGTGACGACCGGCACATGCCGGTTGCGGCAGACGTCGAACAGCTTGAGCGTCTGCGGCTCCAGGCCCTTGGCCGAGTCCAGCAGCATGATGGCGCAGTCCACGGCCTCCAGGACCCGGTACGTGTCCTCGGAGAAGTCGGCGTGCCCGGGGGTGTCGAGCAGGTTCAGCACATGCCCGTCGTAGTCGAAACGCAGCGCCGCCGAGGTGATCGAGATCCCTCGGTCCTTCTCCATCGCCATCCAGTCGGAGGTGACTCCGCGCCGCCCCGCCTTGCCGTGCACGGCACCGGCCGAGTTGATGGCCGCCGCGTGCAGCGCCAAGGCCTCGGTCAGCGTCGACTTGCCCGCGTCCGGGTGGCTGATCACGGCGAACGTCCGGCGTCGGCTCGCTTCGCCCCGTATGGACTCTTCGGCCCGGGATCCCGCTTCGGCGACCGTCACCGCTTACTCCTTACGTCGTTATGTCCACACCCAGATCCAGCGCCCGGCTTGAGTGGGTCAGTGCGCCCACCGCCAGGTAGTCGACTCCAGTCGATGCTACGTCGCGGGCGTTCTCCAGCCGCAGCCCGCCGCTCGCCTCGAGCCGCACGCCGTCAAAACCGCGAGCGATCCGCACCGCCGCGCGCATGGTGGACAGATCCATATTGTCCAGCAGAATCAAGCGCGCTCCGGCTTCCAGACATTCCCGGACCTGGGCGAGCGTATCGCACTCCACCTCCCCCGGCACCCTGTCGATGTGACATCGACCGCCTTCTAGCCCGGTCGATGTCACATCGACAGCCCTTTGCA
>JBEKHI010000483.1:0-5779 GCA_050012355.1 Streptosporangiaceae bacterium
CGCCAGCGTGCAGCGATCATCCGCTGCGCCCGGCCCAGGAGAAGCGCCCGAGTACGACCCGGGAACGGCGCCCGTCCTGGAGCCCGATCCGGGAACAGCGGGGGCCGCGGCGGCCGTGCCCGTCCCGGGGGCCGCGCCTGCCGAAGAGGCCGCGCCCGTCCAGGGAGACGTGCCCGTCGAAGGGGCCGCGCCCGCCGCGGAGCCCGAACCGGTCCCGGATCCCGAGCCGTTCCCCGAGCCCGAGCCGTTCCCGCATGCTGAGCCGATCCCCGGGTTCGAGCCCGGCGAACCGGATCCCAGCCCCGCCCCGGCCGCGGAAACCGAGCCCGCAACCGAACCAGTACCCGAGCCCGCCCCGGTCGCGGAACCAGCCGAGTTCGCCGGGCCCGAGCCGGCGCGGATCCCGATCACCGAGACCACCCTGGATGACCTGTTCGGGTACGTGGAACCGGAGGCGGTAATCGACCCGCCGTCACCGGTCGTGTCGGCCACCGTGCCGCCGCCCGCCGCGACGCCGCCGAACGGGATTCCGCAGGTCCTCACCGAGTCGCCGCGCCAAAGCCAAAGCCAGGGCCAGGGCCAGGGCCGCAGCCAGGGCCCGCGCCCGTCACCCGCGAACAGCCGCCCCAAAACCCCGCCCCCCAAAACAACCCGGCCGCGATCGAGCAGACCAGAGGAGCCTCGCCCGGTCCGGACCAGGGAGCGGCGCAGGTTGTGGTTGGCCCTCGGCTCGACGGTGGTGCTGCTCGCCGTCGTCGGGGTCGCGTCCACCCAGTTGGTGTCGCACGCCAACCACGCCCGGCGCAACGACGCGACCGCGGCCACCCAGCGCACCACCAAGGCCACCTCGCCTCAGCCGACCCACGCCGCCACCCAGCCGTCCACGACCCAGCCGGCTACCACGCCCGCGGCCACGAAAGCGGCGGCGCCGGCGATCACGACGCTGACCCCGGCGACCGCCGTGGCGTTCGGTCCAGCGGGCACATCCGACGGCGACAACTCGAACATCGCTTCCCTGGCCATCGATAACAGCGCATCCACCGCCTGGCAGAGCAACTGGTACGCCACCGCCGCCTTCGGTGACCTGAAATCCGGCACCGGGCTGCTCGTGGACATGGGCAGCCAGGTCACCATCGACCAGGTAACGATCCTGCTCGGCGCTGAATCCGGTGCCACCCTCGAGCTCAAGACCGGTGACAGCCCGTCCAGCCTCAGCACCCAGGCCACCGCGACCAACGCGGGCGGTCAGGTGACGCTCAAGATCAAGGCGACGGCCAGGTACGTCCTGCTCTGGTTCACCCAATTGCCGCCGGACGGCGATGGAACATATCAGGTCAGTGTGTATGACATCACCTGCAAGGGGCGCTTACCGTAGATACATGACCTCTGACCTGCCGTATCTCAGCGCCACCGACGCACGTCGGCTTTTTGCGACGCGCGAGCTGTCGCCCGTGGAGCTGATGCGAGCCGTCATCGAGCAGGCCGAGAAGACCGAACCCGTCGTCAATGCCTTCACCGAGCGGATCTTCGAGGAGGCCCTCGAGCAAGCGCGCAGCGCCGAGGAACGCTTCGCCACCGGCACGCAGCGAACCCTGGAGGGCATCCCGGTGGCGACGAAGGAGAAGCACGCCATCGCGGGCCGCTCTCTCACCGAGGGATCGCTGGTCAACGCTGGCCGGATCGCCACCGAGAACGCCCCGGTCATCGACCGCATACAGCGGGCCGGCGGCATCATCCACGCCCGGACCGCGACCCCCGAGTTCAGCCTCACGTTCTTCACACACTCCCGGTTGTGGGGTACGACGCGGAACCCGTGGAAGCCCGAGCTGAGCCCCGGCGGCTCCTCCGGCGGGTCCGCCGCGAGCCTGGCGGCGGGCAGCGCCACCCTGGCCACCGGTTCTGACATCGCGGGCTCGACCCGGGTACCCGCCGCCTTCACCGGAACGGTCGGATTCAAGGCCCCCTACGGCCGGATCCCCGGCGTCGCGCCGCTCGCGCTCGACCACTACCGTGGCGACAGCCCGCTGGCCCGCACGGTTGACGACTGCGTGCTGTTCACCAACGTGCTGGCCGGCCAGGACCCCCGCGACCACGCCTCGCTGCCGTTCCCGCAGCCGCTGCCGGACGAATACCCGCACGTGGCCGGGGCCAGGATCGCGCTGAGCATCACGCTCGGCGACTACGAGGTGCACCCCGAGATCGAGGCGAACACGCGAGCCGTTGCCAGCACGCTCAAGAGCGCGGGCGCGACCGTCGAGGAGATCGAGCTGCCATGGACCCGCGCCGACATCCAGACCGCGCTTGGCGGCCACCTGCCCGCGATCTTCGGGGAGATGCTCCGGGAGATCGCTCGCGACCACGCCGAGGACCTCAGCCCCTACACCATCGTGTTCGCCGAGCGGATGGCCGCCTTCCGCGAGCAGTTCAGTTACCTCGACGGCCTGCGCGCCGAGGCCAGGATGCAACGGCAGCTCGCCGAGGCGATGGCGGGCTTCGACGTGCTGGTCTGCCCGACGACGACAATCCCCGGCATCGCGGCCGAGGCCGCGCTCGACGCGGACATCTACGGCGCCGCCATGACCAGCCCGTTCAACATCTGCAACCGCTGCCCGGTGCTGAGCGTCCCGAGTGGCAGATCCAGCTGGGGAGTGCCGACCGGCGTGCAGATCGTCGGGCACCCGTATGACGACGCCGCGCCGTTCCGCATCGGGAAGACGCTGGAACAGCTCAGGCCCTGGGCGTTCACCGACATCCACCGCCCGCAGCTGTAGGCTAATCCGACGTGAGCGTGGGAATCGTGATGGGTAGCGACTCGGACTGGCCGGTGATGAAGGCGGCCGCCGACGCGCTTGATGAGTTCGGCGTGCCCTATGAGGCTGACGTGGTGTCCGCGCATCGTATGCCGCACGAGATGCTTGACTACGGTGAGCAAGCGGCCGAGCGCGGTTTGCGGGTGATCATCGCCGGGGCGGGCGGCGCCGCCCACCTGCCGGGCATGCTCGCCGCTGTCACGCCGTTGCCGGTCATCGGCGTCCCGGTGCCGCTGAAATACCTAGATGGCATGGACTCGCTGCTGTCGATCGTCCAGATGCCGGCCGGAGTGCCGGTAGCCACCGTCGCGATCGGCAACGCCCGCAACGCCGGGCTGCTCGCCGTACGGATCCTCGCCGCCGCCGACGGTGAGCTGCGCCAGAAGATGGTGCTGTTCCAGCAAGAGCTCGCCGCCGTAGCCAAGCGAAAAGGCGCGAATATCAAAACGGCGCACCCAGCTCCCTAGCGCAACGCCCGGATTATGCACAGCGATTAAGCAAAAACCGAGGCCGGAAACTCCCTGCGACCAGGCATTTTCTGCGTTTGATCTGACCGGCGACGTGCTGTTCAGGCTAAGCGTTCGCGGTCCGCGGGCTGCCGGGGCCGTTCCAGGTCTGGATCCGGAGTCCGGAGCTGTGCGACCGGATCGAGTCGCTGGCCACTTACTGCCAGTCGCAATCAGCGTGAGCTCACCCTGATGATCGTCGCGCGGCATTTCGGCAGCCGGCAGCAGTGGAACGCGCACCGGGCCAAGGCCGTCGGTGCCGGACTCGACCCGGAGGCGCTGGAGCGTCTTGACCGCGGGGAGGAGCCGCGGTTCCAGGAAGCGGACGAGGACGCTTGCGGGCGCATACGAACCAGGCAGCTGCGCTTACCGGGCTGGTAGCGGTTACTATCGAGTAATGAGCCAGGATTACCCGGCCTTCGCGCTCAGCGAGGAGCACGAGGCGTTGCGTGAGGCGGTGCGGGCGCTCGCCGATGACAAGATTGCTCCGCGGGCAGCCGATATCGACCGGACCGCTGAGTTCCCGTGGGACGTCTACCAGGAGCTGGTGAAAGCCGACTTCCACGCCGTCCATATTCCGGAGGCGTACGGGGGCGCCGGAGGCGACGCGCTGGCCGCGGTGCTGGTGATCGAGGAGGTCGCGCGGGCGTGTGCCTCCTCGTCGCTGATCCCGGGGGTCAACAAGCTGGGCACGGTCCCGGTGCTGCTAGCCGGTTCGGAAGAGCTCAAGCGCGAGGTTCTGCCGCCAGTGGCTAGCGGCGACGCGATGTTCTCTTACGCGTTGTCGGAGCCGGAGGCGGGCAGCGACGCCGCCGCGATGCGCACCCGCGCGACCCGGACCGCGGATGGTTACCTGCTGAACGGCACCAAGCGCTGGATCACCAACGCTGGCGTGTCCACCTTCTACACGGTCATGGCGGTTACCGACCCGGACAAAGGCCCGAATGGGATCTCGGCGTTTATCGTCCGCGCGGACGATAAGGGCTTCTCCGTCGGCTCGCCCGAGCACAAGCTCGGCATCAAGGGCTCGCCGACTTGTGAGCTGTACTTCGACAACTGCGAGATTCCCGCCTCCCGGCTAATCGGCACAGAAGGTGACGGGTTCAAGATCGCGCTGCGAACCCTCGATCACACCCGGATCACGATCGCCGCCCAGGCAATCGGTATCGCGCAGGGGGCGCTCGATTACGCGACGGGCTACGTGAAGGAACGCCGCCAGTTCGGGAAGGCGATCGCCGACTTCCAGGGTCTCCAGTTCATGCTCGCCGACATGGCCATGAAGATCGAGGCGGCCCGCCAGCTGACTTATGCCGCGGCGGCACGTTCGGAACGGGCGTTTAACGGGGAGAAGATCCCGGATCTGACGTTCATTTCCTCGGCGTGCAAGTGCTTCGCCTCCGACACGGCGATGTCGGTAACCACCGACGCGGTGCAGCTCCTGGGCGGGTACGGCTACGTGAACGACTACCCGGTCGAGCGGATGATGCGTGACGCGAAGATCACCCAGATCTACGAGGGCACCAACCAGATCCAGCGCGTGGTGATGGCGCGGCAGCTCCTCAAGGGGTGATTTGGGGCGTTGACCTGTGGCTTCTCGGGTTCTTCTGGTTGGGTAACGAGCCATCCGACGTCGAGTTGGGCGACCCGTTCTAATGTCTGGATTATCCGGTTGATGCCGATTGTTTCCGTCGTTTCCCGACCCCGTGCTGACCCTGCGGGCTATCTCGGCGCCATCCACGCGGTGGTGGGCGGTTGTAGGAATCGCAGATAGTTGGCGAATGCCGGGCTAGTTGGCGAACCAGGATTTGCGCAGGTCAAGGGCCTGATTGACCAGATGGCCTTGATCGCGGCCCCAGCTCGGCCGGGCACCGGGCACCGTTCCGTTATTGTCGCTGTTGCTCTTCCGGGACTGCTCGAGTGACTCCAGGACGGGGTGGACGTCGCGGGCGAAGAGACGGCCGTGGGCGGTGAGCGTGAGCAGCCCGTCTGGTCCGGTGCGCAGCAGGGCGGTGCCGGCGATGTCTTCGAGCTGGCAGACCTGCCTGGAGAGACGGGCGGTCGTAGTGCCGAGTTGGCGGGCTGTCCATGACGGGCTGGCAGGCAATCACGGTCAGCGTTACCGGTATCGGCCTGGGCATCGTGTTTGGGGCGGCTTCCGTCCTCGTGATAACAAAGGTGCTCACCGGCTCCTGGACACCGACTGTGACATGGGCGCCCGTGGTGGTCGTCATCGTCGGCGTCCTCGCCCTCACCACGCTGTCGGTCTTCATTCCCACGTCCCGGATCCTCTCCGAGCCGGATGATGACTTACGGCTGGAGGCACCTCGGCCTGAGCCCCGATCAGGTCAGCTGTTCAGATACTGGACGACTGCCATGACCCGACGATCGTGCTGCTCGTTGCCAGGTGGCAGGTCGAGTTTCATGAAGATGGCGGCGACGTGTTTTTCGACCGCTCCTAGCGTG
>JBEKHI010000484.1:0-5713 GCA_050012355.1 Streptosporangiaceae bacterium
CCCGTTGATCCTGCAGAACGGCTAGCGTCACGCGACCCGGAGGCCGCGCTCGTCAGCAGCACGGGCGCGGCCTCACGCGTCCCGCGCGCTGGCCGCGATCGATCCCAGTTCCAGGCTGGCGAGGAAGCTCTCCGCCGCGTCCTGGACCCGGACTCGGTCACCGGTGGCGAGCAGGTCGAGCACGCGATTATTGCGCTTGCCGGAACATCTAGCCGACCGTTAGGACTATGAGCATGGTCTTCTCCCTGGAACCCCTAGATATGCCGGGCAGCACCGAATCGATCCTGCGCGGCGGGCGGCACCTGTTCCCGCTGCTGCCCCGCGCGCTGGAGGGCATCGGCAAGATCGGGGTGATCGGCTGGGGCCCGCAGGGCCGCGCTCAGGCGCTCAACCTGCGCGACTCCCTGGCCGGCAGCGGCATCACCGTCACCGTGGGACTGCGCCCAGGATCGGCGTCCGCCGCCGACGCGCGCGCCAACGGGTTCACCGAGGCCGACGGCACGCTCGGCGACTGGCTGGCGGTGGTCAGCGAATCCGACCTGGTGATCCTGCTGATCGCCGACGCCGCGCTGGCCGCCAGCTATCAGGAGATCTTCGCGCGCCTCAAGCCGGGCGCGGCGATCGGCCTGTCGCACGGATTCCTCGTCGGGTACCTGCGCGGCGTCGGCGAGGACTTCCCGGCCGGGCACGACGTCATCGGGGTGTGCCCGAAGGGCATGGGTGACTCGGTGCGCCGCCTGTACCAGCAGGGGGCCGAGGTAAACGGCGCGGGCATCAACTCCAGCTACGCGGTGCACGCCGACGCCAGCGGCCACGCCGCCGAGCGGGCGCTCGCGTGGTCGGTGGGGATCGGCTCCCCGTACACCTTCGAGACCACGCTGGACAGCGAGTACCGCTCCGACATCGTCGGCGAGCGGGCGATACTGCTCGGCGCGGTGCACGGCCTGGTGGAGGCGCTCTACCAGCGGTATGTCCTTGAGGGCGATGACCCGATCACCGCCTACGAGTGGTCGTGCGAGAACGTGACCGGACCGATCGCCCGGCTCATCTCCCGCGACGGGCTGCGTGCCATCCGGGACCATCTCGATCCCGAGGGCCAAGAGGTGTTCGACCGGGCCTACGCCGCGACCTATCCCCCAGCCAGGGACCTGGTCGCGGAGATCTACGACGAGGTGGACGACGGCACCGAGCTGCGCAGCGTCATCCTCGCCTCCCGGCGGCTCGCTGCCCGGCCGATGGCCCCGATCGCCGGGTCGCCGATGTGGGCGGTCAGCCAGGCCGTGCACGCCCGCCGCCCCGAGCGGGAGCTGACCATCGATCCCTTCACGGCCGGTACGTTCGTCGCGACGATGATGGCGCAGGTCGACGAGTTCGTGACCCGCGGCCACCCCTGGTCGGAAATCGTCAACGAGTCGATCATCGAGGCCACCGACTCGCTGCTGCCCTACATGCACGCCCGGGACGTCGCCTACATGGTGGACAACTGCTCCCGCACCGCCCGGCTCGGCGCCCGCCGCTGGGGTCCGCGGTTCCTGGCGGCCTACCAGCAGATCGCCTTCCCGGCGGCGGAGTGCGGCGACCCCGGCGGGGTAGCGGAACTGGCCGCCGCGTTCGACGCCCACCCAGTGCACGAGGCGCTCGCGGCCGCCGCCAAGCTCCGGCCCCCGGTGGACATCTCCGTCGCGTAACAAGGCCCCCTGATGCCGGCCTAAGCGATACCGAACACGCGCTCGGCCGTTCGGTGGCTGATCGCCGTCCGCTGATCGCCGGTCAGCGGCACGTCCCGCAGGAACGCAACGGCAGCCGCTGTGTCCTCGTACGGAAAGTCGATCGCGAACATGATGGCGTCCTCGCCAACCGCGCGCAGGGCCAGCCCGAGCACGTCCGGATCGTCGATGCCGCTCGTGGTGATCACGAAGTTGCGCCGGAAGTACTCGCTCGGCGTGAGCGACAGGCTCGGCATCGGCGTGGCCGCCCCCAGAGTCTGTGCCGCAAACGCGTGCCGGTTGTCGATCCGCCGCAGCCAGTACGGGATGCCTTCGCCGAGATGCCCGAGCACGACGGTCAGCCCCGGGTGGCGGTCCAGCGTGCCGCTGAGGATGAGCCGCATGGCGTGCAGCCCGGCCTCGGCCTGGTAACCCCAGATCGCCCCGGACATCCCGTAGTCGCGGTAGGCGGCGAGCATGCTCGGCACCCGCGGGTGCAGGTAGACCGGCGCCCGGTTCGCCTCGGCCGCCTCCAGCAGCAGCGCGAACTCCGGCTCGTCCAGGTACCGCCCGCCGGTGTGGGAGTTGATCATGATGCCGTTGAGCCCGAGCGGTCCCATGGCCCGCTCGATCTCGGCGGCCGCGGCGACCGGATCCTGCGGCGCCACCGTGGCAAGCCCGCCGAACCGGCCCGGATGCCGCCGCACGATCGCGGCCAGCGCGTCGTTGAACTCCCTGGCCAGCGGCACCGCGTCGGCCGCCGGATACGGCTGGACCCCGGGTGGATTGAGGCTGAGCACCGCTAGGTCCTGTCCGAGCGCGTCCATCTCCCGCAGCCGGGCATCGAGATCGGTGAGCCGGGCGCGACGTCCAGTCCGTGCGCGACGCGCAGGAACGCCTCGGTGGCCATGTGCTCCTCGACCGCGATGACCCTCATGCCCGCCGCCCGCCGTCGACCGACATCGCGATCCCGGTGACGTAGCAGGCGGCGTCCGAGGCGACGTTGACGATCGCGCCGCCGCCGTTGAGCTTCAGCAGCGGCAGCTCGTACTTCATGCACAGGAAGGTCCCGGCCAGGTTGACGCGGACCACACGCTCGAACTCGTCCAGGGTCGTCTGGTCGAGCTGCCGGTTGTGGTCGGCAGCCACGGTCTCAATGTCCAGCACGGCGCCCGCAGTGCCACCGCAGGCGAACTCCAGCGCCGTCGCGCGGTCGATGACCTCGCCAATGCCGGGCGCGGCGAACGCCTTCGCCAGCGCGTCGGTGTCGGCCAGGGTGACCTGCACGATCGCGGTCGCGATCAGCGCCGGAATGGCTTCCTCGCCGGGGATGGGGATGTGCCGCCGGGTCACGACCGACTGCACGAGACCAGTGTCAAGCATGACCCGTTCGATATCCGCGAGGTACTGATCGAGCTCGGCGTCGGGCACCGGCTGATCGAAGGAAACGATCATCGTGTGGTTGATCATGATTCAATTTTCAATGATGTACGCCGCTGGCGTCCAAGACATGTTCGACATCCAGCGATAACCTGGAGGCATGGTTGAACTGGAGACACGCGAACTCGAGTACTTCATCGCAGTCGCCGACGAGCTGCACTTCGGCCGGGCCGCCGTCCGGCTCTCGATCGCCCAGCCAGCCTTGTCGAAGGCGATCCGGCGGATCGAGACCCGGCTCGGCGTCCCGCTCTTCATCCGCTCCAGCCGGCACGTCGAGCTCACCCCGGCCGGAGAAGCACTGCAGGAACATGGCCGGCACGCGCTCAACGCGGTCAACGCCGCCGTCCGCAGCGCACAGCGCGCCGGCGACACCCAGGCCCACCTGCGGCTCGTACTCAAACCCGGCGGCGACGCCGGACTGCTGTCCGGGATCCTGGCCGAGTACTCCCACCAGCCCGACGCCCGCCGGGTGGACATCCTGTTCAGCGGCCCCGCCGACCGCACCGACTTCCTGCGCGACGGCCGGGCCGACGTCGGCCTCCTCTACGCGCCGTTCGACGATCTCGACGGCCTGGACCACGAGACGCTGCACACCGAGGACCGCGTGGTCATCGTCCCGTCCGGGCACCGGCTGGCCGCGCGCGCGTCGGCGCGGATGTCCGACCTAAAGGGAGAGACGCTGCCGCGCTGGGAAGGGATCTCCGGAGGCGATGAGATCCTCACCGGAGGCGACGGCACCGGGCCCGAGGTCGCCGACGTGGTCCAGATGCTCCACATGATCACGCTCGACCGGATGATCGCGGTGCTGCCTCGCTCCCTGGTCGAACCGGCCCCGACCGGCCTGGTCTGCGTCCCGGTGACCGACGCACCGCCCAGCCGTCTCGTGCTCGCCTGGAACTCCCACGACCGCCGGCCGCTGGTCGCGTCGTTCGTGACCGCCGCGCTTAAGACGCGCCGGGACGAAACCAGGTCAGGCTTCGGCAAAACCGAGCCAGCGAGGGACGAAGCGCTCGCTCAGCTCCGCAAGGACATCAGCCAGCTCACCGGGGAGCAGTCACGATGAGATATTTCAACACGGCGGGTCCGTGCCCGCCGGAGTGCACCGACTGCTCGACCGCAGCCAGTACTTCGTCGTCCATGCGCCACGAGTGTCATGACAGAGCCTGACCGCTTCCGGCGCGCCGGCCGCGTGCTCGTTCTCGACCCTGACAACCGGGTCCTGCTGTTCCTGCACGACTACAACCGGCCAAACGGGCGGTACTGGGGCACTCCAGGTGGCGGACTCAATGACGGGGAGTCCTTTCACGACGGAGCGCAGCGCGAGTTGATCGAGGAAACCGGCTGGACCGATGTCACCGTAGGAACCGAAGTCATCCACGAACGAACGCGTGACCTTCAATTCACCGACGAAGTCGTGCGGCAGCACGATCAGTTCTTCCTCGCGCGAGTGAACCAGCAACAACGCAGACCCGCCCCCTCCGCAGAGGAGATGCACAACGCCGACGGGATCGCCGGATGGCGGTGGTGGACGGTCGGCCAACTCGACACGACCGATGAGGGCATCGGGGTGAGGGGACTCGCCAACCTGATCCGTGAACTTACGTCCAGCACCTAAAAGGCACAGTCCTCCCGCGCCCATGCCGACCGACGCGCTCGCACGCACCTTCGGCGAGCACCCTTGGCAAGGTCAGCTCCTCGAAGATCACTAACGTGGGGACTCCCCCGCCCCAGCGGATCAGGGAGAGAATTATCTGCGCAAACATTGTAGACATCGATTGTGCTACATGCTATCTTCGAATCAGTTAGCGAGATCGGAAAGGGGGTGACCAGGGAATGTGCACTCAGGTTGAGCAGGTGGCGCCGGAGAGCACGGCGGATGCGCTGGGGATGATGGCGACGGCCCTGGCCTTCCTTTCCGCCGCTGACCTGCACGCGCTCGGCTCGGACGGGCAGCGGGAGGTCCTGGCCGGGCTGGGTACCGTGACCGCGCAGACCTCCGCGGTGCGCGCTGCCGCCCTCGCCGCGTTCGACGCGGCCGGCGGGCCAGAGGCGGACGGGTGCAAGAACGCGACGGCCTGGCTGCACCACCGCGGCGGGATGACGAAGGCGGCGGCGCGGGGCGCGTCCAGGGACTCCAAGCTGCAGGCCGCGCATCCGGTGATCGCCGACGCGCTGGCGGCCGGGGACATCAGCGAGTCGTTCGCGACGCTGATCACCCGGTGGACCGGCAAGCTCCCCGAGGATCTGCAGCGGGAAAGCGACTGCATTCTCATCACGGCGGCGGTGCACGGCTGCGGGGAGCACGAGCTGAACATCCTGGGCGCGAAGCTGCTGGAGGAGTACAAGCAGACCCGCCCCGACGAGGACCCGGACCCCGACGAGGACCCGCTCGCGGACCGGAACCTGTACCTGGATGAGACCATCGACGGGGCGGGCAAGCTGCGCGCGGACCTGTCCCCGCAGGCGACCGCCGTGCTGCGGGCCGTCCTGGACAGCCTGGGCAAGAAGAAGGGCCCAGACGATGACCGGACCGTGGGCCAGCGCAACCACGACGCGCTGCAGGCCGC
>JBEKHI010000485.1:0-5710 GCA_050012355.1 Streptosporangiaceae bacterium
TTCGGCGAGAACGTCCCGCCGGAGCGGGTCGCGGCGTGCTACGAGGCGGTAACGGCGGCCCGCGGCTTGCTCGTCCTCGGCTCATCGCTGACCGTATTGTCGGGGTTCCGGTTCGTTCGGCACGCAGCGTCACTCGGCCTCCCGGTAGTGATCGTCAACCAGGGAACAACGCGCGGGGACGCACTCGCCGACGCGGCGCTGGACGCACCCCTCGGCGAGACGCTAACCACCCTCGTTTCCGACATATCGCCCGATCGCGAGCCCGTCTGAGCCGCGGGTGTTTCTGGGCGGTGCGACGCTGCCCGGCAAAGAGTGGGGGCAGCGCCGCGCTGCGCAGGAGAGTTGGGCGCCGGGGCGGCTGCTGCTGGGGCTAGTGGACGGTTACGCCGGGGCCGGAGATGCGCAGGTTGGAGTTGATCTCGGTGATGTTGGCGTCTTGGGATTGGGTGGCGGTTACGTCGAAGTGGACGTTGCGGAGGGTTAGGCCTAGCGGGTAGGCGGGGCTGTAGCCCTCTAGTATCGATACCGCGCCGGGGATCGAGTCTGTCTCGGTCGCGTTGGAGATCGTGATGCCCGCGAAGTCCGGGATGGTGGTGCCGGTCGCCGGGTCGTAGAACGGGTTGATGAGGATCGGGTACTCCAGGGAACGCATCGTGATCCCGGTGTACTCGACGTCGTCGACCAGGCCGCCCGCCCCGGCGTAGCTCTTGACCCTGATGCCCGCCGGAATCGTGGATTCCTGGCCGGCCGCGTCGCGGCCGTCGATGAGGTCGTCGCGCACCAGGATGGACGAGACGCCGTAGGCGGTCGGGCTGCCGATTGAGATCCCGTGGGTCCCGTAGCACTGGTTATCCGCCACGGTGATGTGCACGTCCATGTCGTCGTTGGCTTCCATGGCCACGCAATCATCACCATCGGTGAGGGTCGAATGGGTCACGGTCGCGAATGCCGATGAGTCGATGTCGATGCCGTCGGTGTTCAGCGACTGGTCGCTGGTCTCGACGTGCAGACCCCAGACCAGCAGTCCGCCGCCGGTCTTGAAGTAGAAGTGCTGCTTCGCCGCGTCCTTGAGCGTCACGTCGTAGAGAACGAAGTCGTTCGCGTCCTGCGCCTCGATCAGCCGCGGGTTGACCTGCTCGAGGCCCTCGGCGGTGGCGGTGGCCGCGTTCTGCCACCAGGAGGTGGTGGTGCCAAGGATCGGCAGATCACCGCGCCCGTCGATGGTGCCGCCGCGGTACGCCTCGATACCGGAGTCGGAGCCATCCACGGTGATGAACGGGTTGCATCCGCTGGAACTGGATCCGATCGTCCCGCAGGTCGGGTCGCCGCTGACCTGATACTCCGCCGCGACGCGGGATGCGTAGAGGGTGACGCCGGGGCCGAGCACCAGGTACTCACCCTCGCCGATGGTGAGTGGTGCGGACAGGAACGCGGTGTCACCGGCCGACGGTTCGAGCAGCACTGCCTCGCCGGTGTTCTCGCAGGCGGTCAGCGCGGCCTGGAGACGGGTGGTGTCCGGGGGATCAGCCTCCGTCGTTATGGCAAAAGTTCTGTTCTTCGGGTTGGGGAGATCGCTGGTCACGGTCTGGCAGGTGGCGGGGATGCGCGGCTGGGTGATCTGGCGGGTGTCGCCGAGGCCGTTGGACAGGCGCAGGGCCTGGGTGGCGACGGTGTTCGAGGTCGGGGGTGCTACCGGGTCCCAGCCGTCGGAGCCGGCCAGGTGCGAGGCGGGGGTGCCCGCCTCGGCGGCGGTGAGCTGCGGCCGGTTCGGGTTCGTTGGGTCGGCGCCAGCGCCGGTGTCGTCGTACTCGCCGTACCGGCCGGCGGTCCAGGTCGCACCCGAGATGCCCAGGTATGGGTCGGTCGTGTTCAGCTGGGCGGGCAGGTTCGTCTCGCTGTAGGTGAGCTGCGGGACGGCACCGGTGTACGGCAGCCAGGCGCGGCCCAGGTAGATGTCGTTCGGCGCGAGCGTGCTGGTGACCGTGGAGTTGGCGAGCATGATGCCGTACTCCGCGGTGCCGTAGGTGGCGGAAGCGGTCAGGTACGCCTTCTGGTAGATCCCGTCGTTTAGCGCGACGATGTGATCGCGGTCGAGCACGAGGTCGCCGTTGCCGAAGATGAAGTCCACGTCACCCTCGACGGTCGAGTCGTAGACGTACTGCCGTAGTTGCGTGGTGGATGTCGAGTCCCAGCTCAGCAGCGTGTCCTGGTGACCGTAGAAGATGTCGTGCTCGTAGACCTGGCGGTCGCCCTCCATCGCGATCGCGACCGCCTGGGTACCGGTCACCGTCGGGTAGTCGAGCTTGTCGAAGGTGTTCGAGAAGGTGATGTATTCCGCCGTGAAGTTGCTGGCCTGCACGTGAACGGTGGCCGAGCCCTCGGTGCCGTAGGTGGCACCGGTGGCCGGGTCGGTCTCGCCGTTGTAGTTGTCGCCAGTGATCACCACGGCCGCCGGATTGTGGCTGGCGCCTTCGAGCGTGAGGTTCTCGTCCGTCGCCGGGATCGTGACGTCTTCGTCGTAGGTTCCCGGGTCGATCAGGATCGTGTACGGCGTTGATGAGCCGGCAGGGACCGCGTCGACCGCGGCCTGCACGGTCGTGTAATCGGCGCCGCTCGCGCCCACGGTGATGGTGACACCGGTGCTGGCGTGCGCTGTTCCCCCGATGGCCAGAACAGACACGGCGAGCAGCGGGGCACAGATTAGGACGCGAACACGCATGCATGACCGCCTTCCGACAATCCCGCTCAGCCGGAGCGTAGACGTGCGCTACGGCAGCGTCAATATGCGGACATATGATTCCGCTGTGTCAGAGCTGATCAGCCTGCTGTACCCCGCACCCGCCGCTGCCGTCAGCGGCGAGGTGACCGAGACCATCGATCATGACGCTCGTCGCGAGACGCCGGTCAATCCCTTCGCTCCCAAACGAGGCGAACCGAGCGGCACCCAGACGCGGCTGTACCAGGTTCATGAGGGGGGCGCTCGGCTGCTGCGACCGCAGTGGCTACTGACCGATTACTCGCTCACCGAGGGCGACCGGGTTTCGGTCGACGGGCGGGAAGCCGTGACGGTTACGGCCGAGTTGCGGCCCGGGCTGGCGTTCGCGGCCGCGCACCCAGCGTTCCCGCGCATGCCGCGACCACGACCGGACCGGGTCACCGCGGTGGTCGACGTTGAGCTGGGCGTGCTGTTGCGCTGCGCGGAGTTCTGGCACGGCAAGCTGGTGTCTACCCGGGAGCTATCGTTCACCGACCCGGACGTGGAACTCCCCGAGGATGACGACCGGGACGAGTCTCGCCGGCCGAGCTCTCCGGCAGGGGATGCGGCGAGGCAGCTAGCCAAGGGCGCGGCACGGTTCGCCGCCGACGCGGCCACATCGCTGGCGGCGGGCAAGCTCCGGCGAACAGACGCCCCGGATGACGAAACCGCGATGCCGCCGCTCCCCGAGGACCTACCATCCGCCGATGGGGCGCCGGCCAGCGATTCGCTGCTGTCTCTGCTGTACGCATCCGGCGACCGCGAGTTCAGCGCCACGATCGACAGGTGGACCAATCTGCAGGCGGTCACCAGCCTGCTGCGCAAGGCCGCGGACAAGACCGACGTCGACGGGCTCGGCTCGCTGGCCGACGCCGTTGATGAGCGCGGTGCCGTGCACATGGTCACCGGGCTGCGTTTCGCCACCCCGTCGCGCTACCGGGTCGATTACGTCTCCGGATACAACAAGAACGGGCTGGAAACTGTCGTCTGCGACGATTCCAGCCGCTGGCGGTTCTTCCCGGACAAGGTCGTCGTCTGGCCCACCGGGGCGCTGGAGGACGAACTGGCCGAGCTCACCAGTGGCGCCTGGCTGCTGGGGTGCTTGCTGTCCGGGGAGTCGGTGACCGAATTCGGCGGGCGTCCTGCTATCCGGTTCCTCGCCCGGCCGGGTGGGGATTACCGGGTTAACCCGCTGATGCTGTGCGAGGCGGCCGACGTGATCATCGACGCTGAGCTCGGCATTCCGCTGCGGATTATCAGGTACGGGCCGGAGACAGTGGCGGAGCGGTGGGACGAACTGCGCGACGTGACGAGCTCCGCCGGGGATGTCAGTCCCGATGTTCCGCCGGGCGTGCGGGTGGTACACGAGACTGGCGGGTTGCTGGATCTAGCGAGGGTTCCCGAGCCGGTCAAGACCACGTTGCGCGGCGCGGGGAGCGCCGCCCGGCTCACCGCTGAGGGCGTGGCCACCGCCCGTCGCCTCTTCGGCCGACGCTAGGGTGACAAATTATGACGGATGACGACGCGATTGAACTCGCTGTGCAAGCGTGCCAGGCACTCGCCGCGGCCGGGCAGGCCGACATGGTGTGGGGACACCACAGCGTGCGGGACACCGACGGCCGCGGGGTCTGGATGAAGGCAGCTGGCTGGGGTTTCGAGGAGATCGACGCCTCGCGGATCGTGCTGGTCTCACCGGACGGCGAGGTGCTGCACGGCGACGGGCCCCGGCACGTGGAGTACCCGATCCATACCGAGATCCTCGCCGCGCGGCCCGACCTCGGATCGGTGGTGCATACCCACTCCCCCGCCGCCAACGCGTTTTCCGCGCTGGATGAGGAGTTCCGGCCGCTGGATCACGCGGGCGCGCTGTTCGCCTACCCGCAGATCCCGCGGTTCACGCTGACCGGCGGGCTGATCAAGACCCGTTCACTTGGCGAGGCGCTGGCCTCGTCGCTTGGGGACGCGCGGGCTATTCTGCTCCCGCAACACGGACTCGTGGCCACCGGTAAGGACACCCCGACGGCGGTAATGACCGCGGTGCTGCTGGACCGTGCCTGCCGGACCCAGCTGACCGCGATGGCGGCCGGGCCGCTGCGCCGCTGGGGTGCCGAGGACGATACCCTCGCGAAGATCCCGGATGCCTGGGGCGACCGGCAGATCCAGTCCGGATGGAAGTACTTGCTCCGCAAAGCTGCTGCTTAGCGAGTTCTGAAAAAAGTCCAACCGTCGCGACGGTTCCGGCGTCATGATAGGTGATTGGTTCGCGACTGAGAGGTGTGAATAATGCGTTGGACTTACGTTGCTGGCATGATCCCCGTGACGGCCCTAGCGGTGGCCGCTGTCGCCGGATGCAGCTCGAGCACGACCCCTAGCAGCGGTGCGAGCGCGTCCGCGACTGCCACCGCCACCGGAACGGCGGGCGGGGCGGCCACGCCGTCCAGCAGCCCCGCTTCTGGTTCCGGCGGGAACTCCCCGGCTGCTGCCAGCGGCACGCCGGCGTGCACGACCGGCGACCTGAAGGCGACGCTTGGCTCGACGCAGGGCGCCGCTGGTTCGATCTACGTCAACTTGGACCTCACGAACACCTCCAGCAGCCCGTGCACCCTGTATGGCTACCCGGGCACGTCGCTGGCGAATGCGTCCACCTCGGTCAGCCCGGGTGCCGACCGGTCCAGCGCGACCGCGGAGTCGCTTGTCACCCTCGACGCGGGCTCGACCGGACACGCCGTGATGCAGATCGCGGACGCGGGGAACTACTCGGCGAGCACGTGCGGCCCGAAGCCCACGAGCGAGATCAAGATCTACCCGCCGAACCAGACGGCCGCGCTGTATGTGACCTACTCGACGAGCGCGTGCACCAAGTCGGTCCACCAGCTGGGCATCAGCGCGGTCCAGTCGGGGAGCTAGGCATTCCCTGCATCTCCGCGAACGTCCGTAGAATCTGTCGCACTGGCC
>JBEKHI010000486.1:0-5698 GCA_050012355.1 Streptosporangiaceae bacterium
GGTGCCGCAGATCGGGGCGATGTACGAGGGTGACGTGTCTCGTAAGCGGGTGCTGGTGGAGCACGGGTTCCGGCTGCCGAGCGCGATCGACAACCGGCCGCTGACCTGGGACGAGTTCACCGAGCGGATCGGGCAGACGATCTACCTGTCCGCCACCCCGGGGCCGTACGAGCTGCGTCAGGTACAGGGCGACGTCGTGGAGCAGGTGATCCGGCCGACCGGCCTGGTCGACCCGCAGGTGATCGTCAAGCCGACCAAGGGCCAGATCGACGACCTGCTCGAGGAGATCAGGATCCGGACGGAGAAGAACGAGCGGGTCCTGGTCACCACCCTGACGAAGAAGATGTCCGAGGACCTCACCGACTACCTGCTGGAGCACGGCGTCCGCACCAGGTACCTGCACAGCGAGGTGGACACGCTGCGCCGCATCGAGCTGCTGCGCGAACTGCGGCTCGGCGAGTACGACGTGCTCGTCGGCATCAACCTGCTGCGGGAGGGCCTCGACCTGCCCGAGGTAAGCCTGGTGGCGATCCTGGACGCGGACAAGGAAGGTTTCCTCCGCTCGGGCACCGCGCTGATCCAGACCATCGGCCGCGCCGCGCGAAACGTGTCGGGCGAGGTGCATATGTACGCCGATAAGGTCACCCCGTCGATGCAGCGTGCGATCGACGAGACCAACCGGCGCCGCGACAAGCAGGTCGCGTACAACACCGCCAACGGCGTGGACCCGCAGCCGCTGCGCAAGAAGATCGCCGACATCCTCGACCAGATCGTCCGTGAGGACGCCGACACCGAGCAGCTGATCGGCGGCGCCGGCCGCCAGCAGTCGCGGGGCAAGGCACCCGTTCCGGGGCTGTCGTCCCGGGCCCGCGGGGAGATCAGGGCAGCCCGTGGTGAGATAAAGGCAGAGAGCGGGGCCGCCGCCCGCGGCGACCTGGTGACGATGGTGGAGCAGCTCACCGACCAGATGCACGCCGCCGCCGCGGAGCTGCAATTTGAGGTCGCGGCCCGGCTCCGTGACGAGATCAAGGAGCTGAAGCGCGAATTGCGCGGTATGCACGCCGCAGGTGTGTAAAGTCGCGTAACGGACGGGGGCGACAGGAGGCGGCGATGCCATGGGTGATTCGTGACGTCGTACGGGACGTAAACCGTTCCGTGGCACGTCGCTGGCGGTCCATCGACCCGTTGCTGCCGGTGCCAGACGACCTGCCCGAGGGCTGCTCGCCGCCGCTGGTGGTCAGCGGAGCCGACGGCCGTCCGGCCGCGCTCGCGGTATGCCGGCACCAGCGGGTGCCCGACGACTCGCTCAACCAGACCTGGGGCGCCACCCACCGGTTCCTGCTCACCCCGCGGGTCAGGGGCGCGGACACGCTGGCGGCGCTGGACGCGGTCCTCGCGCAGTGGCGGGACCACCTGGCGACAGCACCCGCGAGCCGGGACGTTGACAGTGCGGCGATCGTCACCTGGCCGACCCGCGACGTCACCGGCGTGCGCGCGCTGCAGCGGCACGGACTGGTGCCGATGGCGGTGATCGCCGCTCGCCCGGCGGGCCGGGCCGCGGCCAGTGGCCAGCCGAACGGCGATCTGGTGGTCCGGGATGCCGGCCCGGACGACTTCACGGCGGTGACCGAGCTGGAGATGGGCGTGATCAGGTTCGACGCCAACTTCGGTGGTGCGGTGCTCCGGCCGTCCACCACGACCTTGCTGCGCGTCGACGTCAAGTCGAGGCTGTCCCGCACCCCGACCTGGACCTGGCTGGCCGAACGGGACCGGCGGCCGGCCGGACTCGTCACCGTGCAGCCGCCGCCGGACGCGACCTGGCTGCGCCCGCTGACCAGCCGGGAGCGGGTCGCCTATCTGCAGACCGGCTTCGTCATGCCTGGTGACCGCGGCAAAGGCACCGGCGAGCGGCTCGTCCGGCACGTGCACCAGATACTCGACGACTCGGGGATCGAGCTCACCCTGCTGCATTACGCGCAGGTCAACCCGCTATCGGGCCCGTTCTGGAGCCGCCTAGGCTATCGTCCTCTATGGACCATCTGGGAAGCTAGACCCGCGGCCGCGCTGCGGTAACCGGCCGGATGTCGGGAATTTCTGGGAAATAGCTGACTGTTGACTCCAAGGTGCATCGAAACCCGGGGGTGTCGTGCTGGCGAGCATGATCGCGGCCATCGTCGCGGCGCTGTGCTACGGTGTCGCCTCGGTGATGCAGGCGGTGGCCGTCCGCAAAGCCAGCACCCATGTGCCCGGCCAGGCGGAGGGCGTCGACCCTGGGCTTTTGGTGCGGATGCTGCACCAGTGGCGTTTCGTGGCGAGCATCTGCCTGGACGGGCTCGGCTTCATCGCCCAGCTCGTCGCGCTGCACCGGCTCCCGCTGTTCGCCGTCCAGGCCGTGGTGGCATCCAACCTGGCCGTCACCGCGGTCGTGTCCTCCCGGGTAACCAAGATGAAGCTCACCCGCCGGGAATGGCTGGCGGTCGCGGGCGTGGTGGCCGGAGTGGGGCTGCTGGGCTCATCGGCGGGTGCCGAGGGAGCGACCAACGCCGGGGCGGTGTTCAAGCTCGCGCTGATCGTCGCGACCGCCGGGATCGGCCTGATCGGCCTGGTCGCCGCCCGGCTGCCGAGCCCAGCGCGGACTCCCGTGCTCGGCGCCGTCGCCGGGCTCGGCTACGGCGTGCTGGGCATCGCGGCCCGCATCCTCGACGGGTTCGGCCCGCTCACCTTGATCCGCGACCCGGCGACCTACGCGGTGATAGCGGCCGGGATCATCTCGTTCATGCTGTACGCCACAGCGCTCGAGGGCGGCAGCGTGACCGTGACGACCGCCGCGGTGGTGCTGGCCGAGACGCTGCCCCCGGCGATCATCGGAGTGCTTTTCCTGGGCGACCAGACCAGGCCCGGTCTCGGCCCGGCCGCCGTCGCCGGATTCGTGCTCGCGGTCGCCAGCGCGGTCCAGCTGGCCAGGTTCGGCGAGGCGGATCACCCCGAGACGACCCGACACGCCGACGGCGAGGTCGCCCAGGTGACGCAGGGCACGCCACCAGGCCTGTTATTCTGGTGGCCCGTGGACCTGCGGGTTTTACCGCATCGATACGACCACCCACGGGAGTCCCTTCTTGGGCGCATCAGATACACGCACCAAACACCTCTTCGTCACTGGCGGTGTGGCCTCAAGCCTCGGCAAGGGCCTAACCGCATCCAGCCTCGGCCGTCTGCTCAAGATGCGCGGGCTACGGGTCCAGATGCAAAAGCTCGACCCGTACCTGAACGTCGATCCGGGCACGATGAACCCCTTCCAGCACGGCGAGGTCTTCGTGACCGACGACGGGGCCGAGACCGACCTGGACGTCGGGCACTACGAACGGTTCCTCGACACCCGGCTGTCCGGCAAGGCCAACGTCACCACCGGGCAGGTGTACTCGGCGGTCATCGCCAAGGAACGCCGGGGTGACTACCTGGGAGACACCGTCCAGGTCATCCCGCACATCACCAACGAGATCAAATCCCGCATCCTGGACATGGACGACGCCGACGTCGACGTTGTTATCACCGAAGTTGGCGGCACGGTCGGCGACATCGAGTCACAGCCGTTCCTGGAGTCCATCCGGCAGATCCGGCACGAGATAGGTCGGGACCGGACGTTTTTCCTGCATGTGAGCCTGCTGCCGTACATCGGTCCGTCCGGCGAGCTGAAGACTAAGCCGACCCAGCACAGCGTCGCCGCGCTGCGGTCCATCGGTATTCAGCCGGACGCGATCGTCGCCCGCTCGGACCGGCCGATCAGCGAGAACCTCAAGCGCAAGATCTCGCTGATGTGCGACGTGGACGAGGAAGCGGTGGTCTCCGCCCCGGACGCGCCGTCCATCTACGATATCCCGAAGGTGCTGCACGCCGAGGGTCTGGACGCCTATGTCACGCACCGGCTGGGCCTGCTGTCGCACGACGTCGACTGGCATGAATGGGACGACCTGCTGCGTGTCGTCCACCAGCCCGCCCACGAGGTCACCATCGCCCTCGTCGGCAAGTACGTGGACCTGCCGGACGCGTACCTGAGCCCGGCCGAGGCGCTGCGCGCGGGCGGGTTCGCCAACGACACCCGGGTGAACATCCGCTGGGTGCCCAGCGACGACTGCGAGACCGCGGACGGCGCTGCCCGCCAGCTCGCCGGCGTGGACGGGGTGCTGATCCCCGGCGGCTTCGGCGTGCGCGGTATCGAGGGCAAGATCGGCGCGATCCGTTACGCGCGGAGCAACGGCATCCCGGTGCTCGGGCTGTGCCTCGGACTGCAGTGCATGGTGATCGAGGTGGCACGGGACCTCGCCGGGCTGGCCAAGGCCAATAGCGCCGAGTTCGACCCGATCACGCCCGACCCGGTGATCGCGACGATGGCCGATCAGGAGGACGTGATCAGCGGCGAGCGCGACATGGGCGGCACCATGCGGCTCGGCCTGTATCCGGCCGAGCTCGGGGACGGCACCATCGTCCGCGACCTGTACGCGGAGCCGGTCGTGTCCGAACGTCACCGGCACCGCTACGAAGTCAACAATTTCTACCGCGAGCAGCTGGAGTCCGCTGGCCTGGTGTTCTCCGGTCTGTCGCCGGACAGCAGGCTGGTGGAGTTCATCGAGCTGCCGCGCGACGTGCACCCGTTCTTCGTCGCCACCCAGGCGCATCCGGAGTTCCTGTCCCGTCCGACGAGGCCGCATCCGCTGTTCAGCGGGCTGATCGCCGCCGCACTAGCGCGGCGAGCATGACGCTCACCGACACGCCGGAGCAGTGGCCAGTCGTCTCCTCAACTGAGGAGCTGAACGACTGGCTGATCACCGTACGGGCCGATGAGGTCCGTATGCCAGGTGATCAGATAGCAAAACGACTGGTAGTGACCCACCCCGGTGCCGTCGCCATCCTCGCGCTGGACGACGCGAACCGGGTGCTGATGATCCGGCAGTACCGGCATCCAGTCGGTGGCCTGCTGTGGGAACTCCCGGCCGGGCTGCTCGACCAGGACGGTGAATCCCACGTCGCGGCGGCGCAGCGTGAGCTGCGCGAGGAGACCGGCTACGCAGCGGCCGAATGGCACACGCTGGTCGAGTACTACTCGTCACCCGGGTTCAGCACCGAGCGAATCCGGGTGTTCCTGGCCCGCGGCATCACCCAGCTCGCCGACCGGGAGTACGAGCCGATCGACGAAGAAGCGACGATAGAGGTGCGCTGGGTCCCGATGCGGGACGCCGTCGGCGCTGTCTTGTCCGGTGACATCCACAACGGAGTGGCGGTCGCCGGCATCCTCGCTGCCCACGCGGGCTTGGCCGGTTAAACGGATGACGACCCCAGCGATGGGACATCGATGGCAGGATAACCCCAGCGATGGGACATCCACGGGGTTGTCAGCTGCCGTGCGGGAGTACCTCCAGCACCTCAGCGTGGAACGGGGGCTGGCGGGCAACACCGTCGAATCCTACGAGCGGGACCTGCGCCGCTACGCCGGCTGGTTGGCGGCGCGCGGCACGTCGACGCTTAGCGACGTCCGCGAGACCGATATTTCGGGATTTATCATCGCGCTGCGCACCGGGGACGACGAGCATCCGCCGCTGGCGGTCAGCTCCGCCGGGCGCGCGGTGGTCGCGGTGCGCGGGCTGCACGCGTTCGCGCATACCCACGGGCTGACCGGCGACGACGCGGCCCGTGAGGTGGCGCC
>JBEKHI010000487.1:0-5693 GCA_050012355.1 Streptosporangiaceae bacterium
CCCAGGGACCGCGTAAGGCGGCTAGTTTCGTGCCTCGACAATCAGCTCGGTGGCCGCCTCCGTCGGCTCGGCCCGTGTCTCCAGGCCACGGAACAGCTCATCGTCGCTGGCGCCCGCGTCGTGGCGGGAGACATCGCTGAAGCCGGCCGCGGACAGCTCCACCGACAGCGACGCCCAGTCGAAAATGTAGCCCTGATGATGACCGTGGTAGGCGTAGGTCACCCGCAGCATGTCCGCCGGATGCTCAGCCGGGTAACCATGCCGCCGGTGCCGGTCCAGGTGAGCCGCCGTCAGGCCGGGATCTTCCAGGTACGCCCGGGCCGTGCGCTCCAGGTCAGGAGTCGCCAGCCGGATCGCCCCGCCCGGCCGCAGCGCCCGGCAGCAGTTCCGCAGCACCGCCCGCACCCCCTCCAGCGAGAAATGCTCGATGACGTTATCCCCGTAAATCCGGTCGACGCTCCCGTCCGGCACCGGCCACGGTTTCAGCAGGTCCAGGTACATCTCCGACCGCCACAGCACATCCGTGTTGATCCAGCGGCCAGCCGCACGGTACCCGCCCCCACATTCACCTTCACCGGTGCGGACGCCAACGCCACTGCCCGCTGGAAACGCCGCGACATCAACGGCGCGCGTACCGCAGTAATCGCCTGGCTGGCCGACACGCGCGCAGCATCAGTAAGTTCAGCTCTCATGACCGGGGTTCTTCCTCCTCGCGACAGGCGGGCCTTCACCGCTTTCCGGCTGCTCCGCAACCGGGTCTTTCACCTCGCCAGCAGCGAATTATTGCGCCGAATACCATCCCTCGTCCGAGAAATCAGCATAAAACTCACATCGGCCGCCAAGCAGTGAGATTGGCGAAAATCATCCCGCAGATCTGCCGACCGCACTCTAACCTTCTGACCTGCAGGTTTTCTAGAACCATCCGGGCAGATTCCTGCAATGTGGGTGCTCCGCAGCGTCTATCTGCCACGTGAGCCGGTCAGGCTCCCGACTCATCGACGGTGTACTTCTCGGTAGCGCTGCTGGTGGTCTCCGAGGACACCTTGGTCCTGGCGGTGTAGCTCTAGGCATGTGACGTCCCTGCCATGGACAGGGAACCAATCTCGGTCAGAACGGGTAGCGCCGGACGCGTCGCCATAGCTGCTTCCTGGAGAGTACGAATCCCGACGCCAACCCGATCGGTGCCCGGACGCCTAGGCATAGCGCGCGTACCAACGAAGCGTGGCGTCTTCACGCTAACTTCAGGCGCGGCACACTAGCCATGGAACTAGTACACGACCGCACCTTGCACAGCTATCCCAAATTCCCCACGCCTGCTATTTCGCCATAAGGGTGCCGATTGCCGCCAGGGTTAAGGCAACGCTCCAGTATCCGAGGCCGGTGATTATGGCTGGTGGAGCACCAGCGGAACGTTCCTGGTCTGTGCGGCGCTGCCCCCATTAGAGTGTGGGCAGCGCCGCACAGACCAGGAACGGCACACCCAGGTCGGCGGCTTTACCGCCTCATGGGCACCACCAGCACCAGCACTCACCCTGGGTCGCCAGGCGGCAGCGGATCCCGGGCCCGCACCACCCCCGCAGCTGCGCCCCGCTTTCACGCCACCGCAGCCATCTCCCTGGGACGACGCAGGTTTTGTTGGTGAGTGCGGCGCTGCCCGCACTCTTCCTAATGGTCAGTGCGGCGCTGCCCAGCAAAGAGTACGGGCAGCACCGCACTGACCAGGAAAGACGCTGCCGCGGCGGTGGCTGAGGCAGGGGACTTTCGGCTCAGCGTGCGGGTAGCGCAGCACCCACCAGGGAAAAGCCGCGCGGCCTGCGGCCACTTACGCCGGAAAGCTAGCGGTCGTCGCCTAGGACTGGTTCGGGGAGGGTGCCGGCGTTGTGCTCGAGGATCCGCCAGCGGGGGCCGCGCTGGGCGAGGACGGACCAGGAGCAGTTGGACAGCGGGCCTAGGACGCCGAAGTGCTCGTCGGGGAGGCCGAGCATCCGTTCCATGCCTAGCCGCAGGGCGGCGCCATGGCTGACGACTACGGCTAGGTCACCGCCGTTTTGGTCAAGGGTGTCTGCGACGCGGCGAAGTGCGGCGTGCACACGGTCCGCGACGGCCATGGTCAGCTCACCGCCGGGCGGGTCCCAGGTCGCTCGCTCACGTGGGTAGCGCTCGTCGATCTCGGTGTCGGTGAGGCCCTCCCAGGCACCGCCGAACCGCTCGCGCAGCCCCTTGTCGAGGGTGACGGTCAACCCGGTGAGCGCGGCCAACGGCGCCGCCGTCGACATCGCGCGGACCAGGTCGGAACTGACGATCAGGTCGGGGCTCAACGCCGCGAGTAGCCGCGCGGAACGCTCCGCCTGCGCCTCTCCGGTCTCGTCGAGCGGGATGTCGCTCTGGCCCTGGAAACGGTGCTCAGCGTTCCAGATCGTCTGGCCGTGCCGAAGCAGCACAAGCCTCAACGGCCCTCCCCCACGGCGGCGGGCAGGGCGATGACCGGGCAGTCCTTCCAGATCCGCTCAAGCATGTAGTACGAGCGTTCCTCGTCGTGCTGGACATGCACCACGATGTCCAGGTAGTCGAGCAGCACCCAGCGGCCTTCTCGTTCGCCCTCACGCCGGACCAGCGAGGCGTCCGCCTCTTTCAGCTTGATCTCGATCTCGTCGACGATCGCGCGCACCTGGCGGTCGTTGGCGCCCGTGCAGATGACGAACGCGTCTGTGATCACGAGTTGCTCGCTGACGTCGTAGGCGACGATGTCCTTGGCGAGTTTGTCCGCCGCGGCTAGCGCGGCGATCTCGACGAGCTCAAGGGCTCTCGGGCTAGCTGTCACTCTTCTACCCTCTCACACGCGGGCGTAAAGACCGCGTTTCGCGATGTACTGGACCACGCCGTCGGGAACGAGGTACCAGACCGGTTCCCCCGCGGCGACCCTGGCACGGCATTCAGTCGAGCTGATCGCGAGCGCCGGGATCTCCACCAGAGAGACCTTCCCGTCCGGTAGCCCGGCGCCGGTCAGCCGGTGACCCGGCCTTGTACAGCCTACGAAATGCGCGAGGGAGAACAGTTCATCCACGTCGTGCCACGTCATCAGCATGGCTAGCGCGTCCGCTCCGGTGATGAAGTACAGGTCGGCGTCCGGGTGGGCCTTGTTTATGTCCCGGAGGGTGTCGATCGTGTACGTCGGGCCCGGCCGGTCGATGTCCGCCCGGCTGACGCTGAACCGCGGGTTCGACGCGGTCGCGATGACCGTCATCAGGTACCGGTCCTCGGGCGGCGAGACCCGCCGGCGGTTCTTCTGGTAGGGCTCCCCGGTCGGGACGAAGATCACCTCGTCCAGCGCGAAACGATGGGCCACCTCGCTCCCAGCGACGAGGTGCCCATTGTGGACTGGGTCGAAGGTGCCGCCCATCACGCCGATCCGGCGTCCTCCACCAGCTATCGAGCCGTTAGCCAAAAGCCTCTCCTTCATCAGGGCTCCCGTGTAGAGGATAGCTCGGCCGTTGCGACATATCTTGAATTGGGATAGCGTACGAGCATGACTTCATCAGTGCCTGATCGTGCGCGGGTCCGGCTCACTGGCATCAGCTCCCGCGCTTATGAGCATCCCGCGGACCGCTCAGCGCTGGTGGCGCTGCGCAAGCTCAGCGGATTCGATGTCTTGCTACGCAAGCTCTTCGGCCTGTTCAACGAGCGGGCCCTGCGGCTGTCATACCTGGCGAATGGCGTCCGGGTGTCCGAGGTACAGTTCCCGAACATCTATTCGCTGGTCCGTGACGGCTCCTACATCCTGGACCTCCCGGACGTGCCCGAGGTCTTCGTCCAGCAAACGCCGGTCGTCAACGCGATGGCGCTCGGCAAGGACCGTCCTTTTATCGTCATAACGACGGGTCTAATCAACCTGCACGACGAAGAGGAACTGCGCTTCGTGATCGGGCACGAGCTGGGTCACGTGCTATCCGGCCACGCCGTCTACCGCACGATGCTGATGTACCTCATCAACCTGGCGGCGCGCCTCGCGTGGATGCCGATCGGGTACATCGGGATCAAGGCCATCGTGTTCGGCCTCGAGGAATGGTTCCGCAAGTCGGAGCTGTCCTGCGACCGGGCCGGCCTGCTGGCCTGCCAGGACGCGGACGCGGCGCGGCGCGCGCTGATGAAGATCGCCGGCGGCGCGCAGCTGTCCGAGCTCAACCCCGACGCGTTCCGCGAGCAGGCGCACGAGTACGACGCGGTCCCCGATCTGCGGGACAGTCTGCTGAAGCTCGCCCAGCTCCAGGGTGCCACCCACCCGCAGGCCGTGGTTCGCTTCGCCGAGCTTGACCACTGGGCGGTCTCCGGTGACTACGAGCGGATCCTCGGCGGCGACTACCCGCGGCGGGACACCGACTCTTCGGCCTCGATCGGCGAGGAGATCCGCAACGCGGCGAAGTCCTACCAGGACACCTGGAACCGGTCCGAGGACCCGCTAGCCGGCCTGTTGCGCGGCTTCGCGGACACCGCCTCACGCGCAGGCTCCGGCCTGTTCGACCGCTTCGGCGGCGGCGGTCGCACCAACGGCGGCAACGACGACGAGTAGTTTTTGCTGGCCCGCTGGCCGACTAGCTCCGCAAGCACGCCCGTTTCCTGGCCCGCCCGCCCGCCCGTTTTTGCTGGTGAGTGCTGCGTTACCCAGACTCTTTGCCGGGTAATGCAGCACCGACGAGGAACGGGGGCCCTCCGGCGGGCGGTCGCTCCACCCCGGCAGTACCATCAGTAGCAGTGGACCCACTTCCCCAGGGCCACCCGCGAGATTGCCCTCCGCAGACCCCGCGCGTTGGTCACCCCGCCCCCCGCTTTGGATCTCCAGCGGCCTTTGGACCTCCTAGGTACGTTGGAAAACGTTTTCTGTATGCCAGAAGCGGGGTTAGATCCTGGGGCAACGCAGAATGTCAGACCCCCTAGTTATGGTGCAGACATGAGACTTCCGCTGTTCCCCAGGCGAAGCCGCAAGGCTGTCACAGACGCCGGACAGTTCGGTTATGACGAACTGCACGCCGGGATGGCCGCCATCACCCGTGATATCGAGATGGCTGGGTGGACGACCGTCGTGGTCGGCCGCGAGGAAGCCACTCCCCCGTGGTCCTACAGCGTCGGGATGTGGATCACGCATCGCGGCGCGGACCTGGCGATCTTCGGCGTGCCGCCGGACCTCGCCCGGACGATCTTCGACGAGCTCGGCAACCGGATGGCCGACGGGTGGATGCCCGCACCCGGTGACATCATCGATGATCTCGGCGCGCGCCCGCTGAAGCTGTGCAGGATCCACGTCAGCTGGCGCGAGACCTCCCTGTTCACCTTCTCCGACATCTGCCACGGCATCGTGCGACCGCCGATGCTTCAGGTGGTGTGGCCGGACTCCGACGGCCGGTTCCCCGGCGAGGCACGGGGGCCGGTGCGGGTACGTCCGTGCGATGTCCAGCCGATGTGCTGGCTACCGGTCGATGACAACCCACCGGGCGCGTGGGCGCGGCTCGCGGCCTGACAAGGCGCGAGCTAAGAGGATAACCAGGTCGTCGCGGTGCACGACTTCGCGCTCGTACTCCGGGCCGAGGCGGCTGGCGAGCCACCGGGTTGACCGGCCCATCAGCCCGGGGATCTCGGCGGCGTCATAGCTGACCACGCCGCGGGCGACCACGGTGCCGTCAGCGTCGGCGAGGTCGACC
>JBEKHI010000488.1:0-5675 GCA_050012355.1 Streptosporangiaceae bacterium
GTCGTCCTCGGTGCCCGGTACTCCGCTATCAGGTGGGGACGAGATCACCGTCGGTCCGCGCTCGGTCGTGGTCCTCCGCGGCCCCCGAGACGCTGGTCCCAGGGACCAGGATGTCCTCCGGGACAACCAGGGCCTCAGCGACGGCAACGTCCTCCAGGACGGGAGTCTCCGGGACGACGGCGGTCTGAGCGTCCCCGCCCCCCGTGGCTGACAGTGGCATTGGTTCGAGCGGCCACTGCGGCTTAGCGCGTTCCATGGTGTAGAAGCCGACGAGCAGTGGCCGTCGCTCGGCGGCGCGGAAGCCGCGGCGGGTGAGTGCCTGCTGGCACTTGAACTGGCAGGTGACGCACCCGCCGTCGGCGGCCCGCCGCCGCTGGCGAGCGCGGGCGGCCACCGTGGTACCGGTAGCGATGCCGGCGACGAGCGCGATGGCCGCGAGGATCGCGGTAACAATACCGAGGGTCGCGGCCGCGTGCCCGACGGGGCCGTGGAGCACGATCGCTCCGATCACGATGATGAAAAGGATTGTTCCGGTTCTAGGAACGTAGCAGCGCACGGCAGCATCTCCTCCCGCGCTTGTGGCGCTAGGTGCGCACGCCACGAGACTCCGGACCCGGCGCGGGTTGTGTGCCGGGCGTGCCCATGGCGTGCTGAGTGGTGCGTGGCTGGGACCGGACCACGCTCCTTCAGGGACCACTCTCGGTAATCCGCGTGTGGCCATGCGCCATTGCAGTCCCACTTACTGGATCGTCCAAGCGCAAAGAAATGTCAAGATCAATGTCTTAAACGAGACAAATGTCGGTTAAGCGTTGCGCAAAACATCCGTGGAATCGCTGTTAAAACGCAAGATTCTCCGGATGGCTACCTGCGCAATGTCACCGCGGCGAGGGCTCCGGCGGCGAAAACGAGGGCCGCGGAGAGGTAGAGCGCGGCGTGCAGTCCGTCGCCGAACGATGAGTACGCGGCGCTGATCACCTCTTGGACGAGCGCGCCGAAACTGTTGTACTGAGACGTGTTCTGCGGGATCTGACCGGTTTCCAGCGCGTTGAGCACCAGCCCGCGGAACGCGAGCGGCACCCCGAGCTGGATGAACCGGTGGGTGAGGTTGGCGGTCAGCTGGCCGTACACGAGGGCGCCGAGCACCGCGACGCCGGTGACCGCGCCGATTTCCCGGCTGGTGTTGGTGGACGACGCCGCCATCCCTGACCGCTCCGCTGGGACGGCGGACAGCACGCTGGAGGTGATCGGGACGATCGTGATGCCGATGCCGATGCCCGCGATGGCGAGCGCGATCGCCAGCGGGACGTAGTCCGGATGCGGACGCACGAACGGGCCGGCCAGCAGCAGCCCGGCGGTGAATAGCGCGCACCCGGTGGTGACCGGCCACCGCGGCCCCGCCCGCCCGGTCCATATCCCGGACAGCAGCGACGCCGCGATCATCAGCACTGTCATCGGAGCGAACACCGCGGCGATCCGGTACCCGGAGGCATTGGTCACCTCGTTGAGGTACAGCGCGGTGAAGAAGAAAATGGCGAACGTCGCGAAGTAGGTGCAGAACGCGACGATGTTCGCGACCCCGAAGCCAGGGATGCGGAAGTACCTCGGGTTGAGCAGCGGATTCGGCGAGCGCAGCTCCCACCAGATGAAGACTGCGGCGAGCAGCACCGCCAGGCACAGGAACGCGATCACCAGCGGCGAACCGAAGCCCGCCGTCTCCGCGTGGATGACCGCGAACACCAGCAACGCGAGCGCCCCGCCGCCGAGGAACGTGCCGGCGGTGTCCACCCGCGCGGCCTGGGGGTCGGAGCTTTCCGGCAGCACGATGATCGCGGTGATCAGCGCGGCGAGCCCGAAGAACAGGTTGAACCAGAAGATGCCCCGCCAGTTCCAGGCCCCGGTGATGGCGCCGCCGATCACCGGCCCGAGCGCCAGTGCCAGCCCGGTGGTCGCAGCCCAGACCCCGACCGCACGGGCGCGCTCACGTTCCCCGGCGAAGATGTGCCGCAGCATCGAGAGCGTTCCTGGCTCGCTCGCCGCCGCCCCCATCCCCATGATGACCCGGCCCGCGATCAGCGTCCCGGTGTCCGGCGCGAGCGCGCACACCACCGATCCGGCGCAGAACACGCCGGCGCCGGTCAGCATGACGATCTTCCGGCCGAGTTCGTCGCCGATCATCCCGCAGGCCAGCATGAGGCTGGCGAAGCTTAGCGAGTATCCGCCCACGACCCACTGCAGGTCGCTGACTCCCGCCTTCAGGTCGGTCTGCACGCTGCCCAGCGCGACGCTGACCACCGTGTTGTCGAGGAAGGTCAGGAAGACCAGCGTGCATAGCGTCAGCAGCGCGAGGCGCCGGCCGCCGTGCCCGGGGGTGTTCCGGGGACGGCGGAGCGCGAAGCGCTGGGTACTCAGCCCGCCGAACTGCACACCGATGGCGCTTTCCCGTTATTTTCCAGCGCCAGCAGCTGGCAGAACGTCGCGTCCCCGACCTTCCACGTCCCGCTCTCGTTTATCGCGGTGCCGGTCTGGTTGCTCAGGGCCGGCGTGCCGCCGAACAGGATGGTGTACTTAACGGAGGCCTGGGTGCCCGTTGAATTGGGCGTCACTGACAGGACTTTGGCCGTTGTCGACTTGGACATCGCCGAGCCCGCTTGGCCGTCGATGACCGAGCTGAAAGCCTGGCCGTTCTGCAGCAGGGTGATCTTCTTGGCCGCCGCGGTCGAGCCGCTGAAGAACCCCTCCCAGTTCGCGGTGATCTCGCTTACCGCGGCCGCGCTCCCGCCGGTCGATGACGCGGGGGCAGACGTGGTTGCCGACGCGGTCGGGGACGGCGTCGCGGGGGGAGAATTCGATGAACTGGAGCAGGCGGCCAGCCCCGCTATCGAGATCCCGGCTGCCGTGACCAGCAGGATCTGGCGCGCCGGACGATGAGTTCCCATGGGAGTCATGCCTCCCTAGTTTGGGGTGAGTCAGGCTCTATGTCACGTATGCATTCCCTGAACTTTATCGTCCTATCCAGCGGCATTTGCCGATCCCCGACACATGCGTCAGGGAAGCAGGTTCGCGCTAGTGTCGACTGTGCTTACCCGGGGGGCGACCCCCGGACTCCCGGAAATGTACGAATATCCGCCCGAAGTTCTTGGAGTCCTTTTCCACGCGATGGTACAGCGGCTTGATGTCCTTGCGCTCAAGGAAACGCAGCACGTGCTTCTTGAGCTGGCCAGACCCCTTGCCCGGGATGATCTCCACCGATGAAGCCTTCTTGGCGACGGCCTGGTGGATGATGTCCTCGAGCGCCTTGTCGATCTCCCCGCCGTGGTTGTAGATGTCATGCAGGTCCAGATGCAGCTTCATAGGTCTCCTTTCTTTCCTGGTTGGTGCTGCATTACCCGCACTCTTTCATGGTTGGTGTCACACCCACCAGGATCGGAGTCAGCCGACGCAGCGACCAGTGCCGTTGCCCGGCTGAAGCGCTTCCAGAACCCGCTCGGCCGTGATGTTCGGGTCCGGTGACGTCTGCACGACCAGCACGCGCTCATCGGGAGCCGGGGGCTCGAACGCGGCGAGCTGGCTCTCCAGCAGCTTGGCGGGGAAGAAGTGCCCGGGCCTGGTGGCGAGCCGGTCATGAAGTTCCTCGGGGCTGGCCTCGAGGAACACGATGCGTGCCTCCGGCCGCCCGGCCAGCAACTGGTCCCGGTAGGCGCGCCTGAGCGCGGAGCAGGCCACCACCGCGGACTCACCGGCCGCGATCCGCTCGTCCATCCACGCGCCGATGGCCGCCAGCCAGGGGGCCCGGTCGGCGTCGGTCAGCGGCAGCCCGGCCCGCATCTTGCGGATGTTGGCCTCGGAGTGAAACGCGTCCGCGTCGGCGAACCGCCAGTGCCTAGACCCGGCGACCAGCGCACCCACGGTTGTCTTGCCGCTCCCGGCGATGCCGCCCATTATCAGGATCACGCTTCGCCAGCCTACGTCAGTGAATTAGTGAGTCCACGCCGACGGCAAGGAAGAGCAGGGTCAGGTAGATGATCGAGCCGTGGAACAGCCGCATCGTGCGGATCTCGCCGTCCCGGCGGGCCCGGGCGTACAGGCTGTGCACCTCGTACAGGAAAGCCGCGCCGAGCAGCACCGCGCTCACCCCGTACACCGGTCCCATGGCCACCGGCCACAACGCGACCGAGGCGGCCACCATGAGCCAGCTGTGCACCACGGTCTCGGCGAGCACTCGCTTGCCGGTGGCGACCACCGGGAGCATCGGGATGCCCGCGCGCCGGTAGTCGTCCTTGTACTTGATGGCCAGCGCCCAGAAGTGCGGCGGTTGCCAGAAGAACACGACGAGGAACAGCAGCACCGCGGCCAGGGACAGCGTGCCGGTGGCGGCGGCCCAGGCGATCAGCACTGGTGCCGAGCCGCAGACGCCGCCCCACAGCGTGGACTGTGAGGTGCGCCGCTTCAGCAGCAGCGTGTAGACGACGACGTAGTAAACGATCGCGCCCAAGGTCAGCGCCGCGGCGAGCAGGTTGGTGACCACCGCGAACGCGACGACCGAGATCACCCCGATGACGAGGCCGAAGATCAGCGCCGCCCGCGGCGAGACGGTGGCCTTCACCAGGGGACGGCCCCTGGTCCGGCGCATCACCTCGTCGATGTCCCGGTCGATGTAGCAGTTGAGCGCGTTCGCGCTGCCGGCCGCCAGCGCGCCGCCGAGCACCACGACCGTGGTGACAAGCAGCGAGGGCAGCCCGTGGTACGCGAGAAACAGCGTGGGCACCGCGGTGATCAGCAGCAGTTCGACGATCCGCGGCTTGGTGAGTGCGACGTACGCCTTCACGATCACGGTCGCCCTGGCCGTCCGTCCCAGGCTGGGTACGGCGACTGGGACTTGCCCCGCGTCGGGACGCGTCACGTTAAGCAAGCTCACCTGGTATCGACCCCACCTTCCGGCCCGGATGAGGCCGAGCACTACAACTCATAGTACTGGGCGGGTCTGGCTCGCGTACGCAGGGTCGGTGTGAGATGCGTTCTATCGCGAACCCGCGTGGCGGCCGGCTAGGTAGCCGAAGGTCATCGCGATGCCGAGGGTCGCGCCCGGAGCGGGATAGGCGTCCCCGGTCCAGAACGCGGCGGCGTTCCCGGCCGCGTACAGCCCGGGCACCGGATCGCCGGACTGAGTCAGTACCTCGCCGGACGCAGAGGTGACGGGTCCGCCCTTGGTGCCGATCGTCCCGGCCAGCACCCGGACCGAGTAGAACGGCGGCGTATCGACCGGCCCAAGGCACGGATTCGGCGTCACCGAGGGATCTCCGGCGTACCGGTCGTAGGGGCTCTCGCCGCGGCGGAACAGATCATCGCGCCCGGCGGCGCACGCCGAGTTCCACGCGTCGACGGTGCGCGACAGCCCGTCCGGGTCCACGCCGATCCGCTCGGCCAGCCCGCGGACCGACTCGGAACGGGCCACCCACCCCGGCACTGGTTGGTCTGGAGAGATACCCGGCAGCGGATACCGGGCGAGGAAGCCGGCGTCGAAGATCAGGTACGCGGGGTCGTTCGGGCAACCGCCGTCATCGCGCCGGTGCATGGCCTTACCCACGTCGTTGTACGGACTCGCCTCGCCGACAAAACGCCGGCCAGCCGAGTTCACCATGATCTGCCGGGGCGCCGCCCGCTCCCTGATCAGCGAC
>JBEKHI010000489.1:0-5658 GCA_050012355.1 Streptosporangiaceae bacterium
CGAGCAGCGCCCGGATCAGCCCGGCCGCGGCCATCGCGGTGGCGTGCCGGCCGGTCCCTGGTGGAGGTGCGGCCGCGATTAGCGCGGCTCGCGCGGCCTCGATGTCGATCTGGACGAGCGCGGCGTCGGTTCCGATGCCGAGGACCTCTCCGGCGATGACGACGAGGTCGGCGACATCGAGGCCGGTCATGATTCGTCGTCTCGGAGCAGGTCGAGCAGGCGCTGATGCCGGGCCACGTTGTCCTCGAGCATCCGCCGGAACCGCTTGTCACGGCGTCGCGTCTCGACGAGTTCGGCGATCGCCTCACGCGCGACATCGGACACCGATCGGCCCTCCACCTCGGCGACGGCCGCCAACCGCTCGGCCAGAGCGGGGTCGAGGCGCAGCACCATGTTCTTGGTCGGGGTCCTGCCTTCACCGGCGGTCTGGGAATCTGTCATAGTGATATCATGATATCTAGATCTCAAATCCTCGGCAACGGTGTGCACCGGCCGCTCGCGTTCATTCCTAGCCCGCCGTTCAGCGGCGTGCATCTCGGGCCGTTGTTCATCCATGTCTACGGGTTGATGTACGTGGTTGGGATCGCGCTGGCGGTGTACATTACCGCCCGCCGGTGGGAGGCGGTGGGCGGTGACCGCCAGCTCGTGTCTGACATCGTGGTGTGGGTGGTGCCGGTGGGGATCATCGGCGCCCGGATCTATTTCGACCTAACCACTCCGTTTGATATCACGCCGCATACCTGGTGGGGACCACTGGCCATCTGGAAGGGCGGGCTCGGGGTCTGGGGCGGGATAGCCGCCGGCGCCGCCGTGGGAGTGTGGCGGGTGCGCCGGGCCGGTGCCGACGTCGGCTTGTTCATGAACGCGGCGGCACCCGCTTTGCTCGTCGCCCAGGCGATCGGCCGGATCGGCAACTACTTCAACCAGGAACTGTTCGGCAAACCGAGCACGCTGCCGTGGGCGGTGGAGATCAGCCAGGCCGCCCGGATCAACTCCGGGATACCCGCCGCTGACCTCAAGTACAGCACCTTTCAGCCCTCGTTCCTGTACGAGATGATCTTCGACCTGGCCTGGGCGGCGGTACTTGTCTGGCTCGGCCACCACCGGCGGATCAAGCGACAGGGCCTCTTCGCGCTCTACGTGGCGGGATACTCCGGGTACCGGATCTTCGAGGAGACGATACGGATCGACTCGTCGGCTCATTTCCTCGGGCTGCGACTCAACTTCTTCATCGCCCTCATGATGACGATCATCGGCTTGACCTGGTTCGTCATCGTGCAGCGGCGGGATGCTAGCCAACCGGACGATGGCGCACCGGTTGGCGATGCTCAGGCGGCGGTCAGACCGCTGGCTGACGCGGAACTTCGGGAATGTGGTTCAGCCGGTGGTTCTCCCGGAGCGTGAGCAGCCGCTCCGCCTCGGCGGTGAGCCGGTGGATCTCCGGCTTGGCCTTGGCCTTGCGGGCGAAGATCCGGTCGTCGTAGCCGAGGGCGCCGATCGCGGCCCGCTGGGCGGCGTAGGCCGAGTACACGGCGTTGGTGAGGGCGGTGTCCAGCGCCATGGCCGCGCGGTGCAGTTCGGTGACGTCGGCGCGGCGGGCCTCGGTGGCACGGAGCTCCTGGTTAGCGGAATCCACCGCCGCCATCAGCTCGTCGAACTTCCCGGCCAGGGCCACGTCCACCTCATACCTTTCCTGGGCTTCGGGGGTGGCCTTGTGCGTGAGCATGGTCGCGCTGCCTTTCGACGATCGCTGAACGGGTGCATCCGTAGGGTACGCGATTCCCGCGCGCCGGCCCCGGGCGGGGTACCGCTCGGGGCCGCGGCGCGCTACGCGAGGCTGGCGGCCCAGCTCTCGTGCAGCGCGGCATATTCGCCGCCGCCGCCGAGCAGGTCGGCGGGGGAGCCGTCCTCGATGATCTCGCCGGCCCGCAGCACCAGCACCCGGTCGGCGATCGCGACGGTGGACAGCCGGTGGGCGATGATCACCGCGGTCCGCCCGGCGAGCACGGTCCGTAGCGCGGACTGCACGAGGCGCTCGCTCGGGATGTCCAGCAGCGCGGTGGCCTCGTCGAGCACCAGCACGCCGGGAGCCGCCAGGAAGGCCCGGGCGAATGAGATGAGCTGGCGCTGCCCGGCCGACAGCCGGCCGCCGCGCTTGCCCACCTTGGTCTGGTACCCGGACGGCAGCGCGGCGATGAAGGCGTGGGCGCCGATCGCCCTGGCCGCCTGCTCGACCTCGGAATCGGAGGCCGCCGGGCGGCCGAGCCGGATGTTGTCGGCCACCGACCCGTCGAACAGGAAGTTCTCCTGGGTGATCAGCACGACCTCACCGCGCAGCTCCGAGTCGGACAGGTCACGCAGGTCGGTCTCGTCCAGCAGCACCCGTCCGTCCAGCGGATCGTAGAACCGGGCCATCAGCCGGGCGATCGTGGTCTTGCCCGCGCCGGTCTCGCCGACCAGGGCGACCGTCTGAGCGGCCGGTATGTCTAGCCGCAGATCCGGCAGCACCACCGACTCCCGGTAGCCGAACCGGACCGCGTCGAACCGCACCCGGCGGCCGGTGAGCCCGTCTTCGGTGGCGGGCAGGGCTACCGGTGACGGCGGCTCGGCCACCGACGGATCCTCTTCCAGCACGCCGGAGATCTTCTCCAGTGCCGACGCCGCGCCCTGGAAGGAGTTGTAGAACTGTGCCACGTCCTGCAGCGGGTCGAAGAACCGCTGCAGGTACAGCAGGAAGGTGGCGAGCACGCCGACCTTGATGTTTCCGTCGATGACCAGCAGGCCGCCATAGAACAGCACCACGCCGATGATGACGTTGCCGGTCATCGCGATCGACGGGCCGTAAATCGCGATCAGCCGTGACGCCCAGCGGCTGGCCCCCGCGTAATCCTCGGTGAGCTCGTCGAAGATCTCCTCGTTCCTGCCTTCCCGGCGGAACGCCTGGACCGCCCTGATCCCGCCGAAGGTCTCCACGAAGTGCACGATCAGCAGGGCGTTCGTCTCCCGGATGCGCCGGTACGCCAGCGCCGACTTCCGCCGGAACCAGTTCGTCACCCAGCCGAGCGGGATGAAGCCGGCCAGCACCACGAGAGCCAGCTGCCAGTCCAGCAGCAGCATGCCGGTGCCGACCAGCAGCAGCGTCAACGCCGCCGAGATCAGCGAGTCAAGGCCCTCCTCGAACAGCGCGGAGATCGCCTCGATATCCGAGGTCTGCCGGGAGATCACCCGTCCGGAGGTGTACTTCTCGTGGAACGCCACCGGCAGCGCGAGACAGTGCCGGTACAACCGTCGCCGCAGGTCAAACACGATGGCTTGGCCGACCTCGCCGGTTTTCGCGACGAAGATCCGCGTCGTGATGGCCTGTACGAGCACCGTGACCATCAACTCGACCGCGATCCACAGCAGTGGTCCTGGGTCAGCGTTATGCACCAGCGGGGGGATTCCGTTGTCGATCGCGATGCCGACCAGCCAGGGACCGGCGAGCGCGGCCAGCGAGGCGACCGTGATGGCCACTCCGATCACGATCAGGCCCGTCCGGTACGGGCGCAGCAGATCCGACTGGAGCCGGCGGCTGCGCTGCCGCAGCAGCGCAGCGAGACCGGCGCTGACCTGGTCGACTTCCTCGGTGGCGATGCCCCGCCACGCGGCCGGGGGCGTCGGCGCGGTCATGCGCTTACCTCCTCTTCCATCGTCATCAGCGCCGCGTAGTGGGGCCGGGAGCGCAGCAGATCGTGGTGGGTTCCCACGGCGGTGATCACGCCGTCCTCGAGCAGCGCGACCCGGTCGCCGAGCGCCACGGTGGATGGCCGGTGGGCGACCAGCAGCGCGGTGACCCCGTGCAGGATGCCGCGCAGCGCGTGGGTCACCTTTTCCTCGGTGTGCACGTCGAGCGCGGACAGCGGGTCGTCGAGCACCAGCACCGACGGCCGCGACAGGATCGCCCGGGCGAGCGCCACCCGCTGGCGCTGCCCGCCGGAAAGTGCCATGCCCTGCTCGCCGATCCTGGTGTCGAGCCCCCAGGGCAGCTCGTAGGCGAACCTGGCCTGCGCGGCGGACAGCGCGGCCTCGATTTCCTCGTCGGTGGCATCCGGCGCGCCGAACGTGACGTTTTCCCGCACGCTCGCGGAGAACAAGGTCGCCTCCTCGAACGCGCAGCCCACCGCGGAACGGAGCTCGTCGAGCGGCATCTCCCGCACGTCGGCGCCGTCCACCGCTATCCGGCCCGAGGTGACGTCCGCGAGCCTGGGCACGAGCTGCAGCAACGTGGTCTTGCCGCAGCCGGTCGATCCGGTCAGCACGAGCGTCTCGCCCGGTTCCAGCTCCAGCGTCACGTCACGGAGCACGGGCTGCGGGCTGCCCGGATAGCTGAACGCGACGTGCTCGAACACCAGCGAGCCGCCGCGCTCCTGGTGCTCGGCGCCCGAGGAGGCGATCGACGGCGCGGTGTCGAGGATCTCTAGCACGCGCTGGGCCGCGGTCGAGGCTTCCTCACCGGAAGCGAGGATGTAGCCGAGGGTCTCGACCGGCCACACTAGCTGCAGGGCCAGGGTGATGAAGGCGACCAGCCCGCCCAGGGTCAGCGAGTGGTGCTGGACGGCGATCGCGCCGAGGACCAGGATGAGGCCGATCACCGCGTTCGGCACCAGGTCGAGTACCGCCCAGAACTTGCCGAGCAGCTGCGCCTTGGACACCTCGGTTACCCGGATCTTCCCGGCCTGCTCGTCGTGGATGGCGGCCGACTCGCGGCGGCGGCCGAGTGCCTTGATCACCCGGACACCCACCGCGGCTTCCTCGATGATGGTGGCCAGGTCGCCCTGCTGATCCTGCACTCGCCGGGCGAGCACCTTGTACCGGCGCTCGAAGCGCGTGCAGAAGACGAGCACCGGCGCGAACGCGAAACCGGTGATCAAGCCGAGCCACCAGTTCAGGTCGATGAGCAGCGCGATCACCGCGAAGAAGGTCATGATCGAGATGATCAGGAACACGACGCCGAAGCCGGCGAACCGGCGGATGGACGACAGGTCGCTGGTCGCCCGGGAGAGCAGCTGGCCGGACTGCCACTGATCGTGGAAGCCGGGCTCCAGGCTCTGCAGGTGCGCGTACAGGTCGTCGCGGATGGTCTTCTCCATCTCCGCGACCGAGTTGCCCTGCACCCAGCGCCGGATGATGCCGAGTATGGCGGCGGCGGCGCCGAGCGCGATCGCCGCCACGCCGAGCGGGATCAGCAGGCTCTTATCGTGGTGATCGATGGCGCCGTCGATGACCGCTTTGGTGAGCAGCGGCACGACGATCTCGGCGCCGGTGGATAGGGCTGCGGCGACCAGCATGACGATGAGCTGGACGCGGTAGGGACGTAGATAACCCCGTAGCCGCCACAACGCTGATACGGGACGGGCAGGCTGGGACCTGGCGAGGAGAGGTTGGGGAGGCACTTTGCGGAGCGTAACTCCGCGCGCAAGAAGTTGTCACCTGAATTTTGCGGGGCCGGCACCGGCAGAAAACTGTCCGCGTGTCGTTACACGACGTAGCCATCTTGGACTGTGAGCGTAAGGCCACGAGTGCATCGCAGAGGTTCATCGCTTGCGGAGGAGGGTGAATGACCCAACGCCGGTCCGGTCAGGATCTGGCTGGCATGTGCATCGCTGGGCTGAGCGTATG
>JBEKHI010000490.1:0-5649 GCA_050012355.1 Streptosporangiaceae bacterium
AGAAGGCGACCTCGCGACAGCACGGGAGTATGACGATACGCCAGCGGGTTTCGGACGTATCGCGGCGACGACTGCCCGGCAGGTGATCCTGCAACGGTTGCGGGACGTCGAGGACGAGGTCACGTTCGGCGAGTACGCCGGGCGTGAAGGCGACATCGTGGCTGGCGTGATCCAGCAGGGCAAGGACCCGCGGACGGTGCTCGTCGACCTCGGCAAGATCGAGGCGGCGCTACCGTCGGCCGAGCAGGTGCCCGGCGAGCATTACCTGCACGGCGAGCGGATCCGCTGCTACGTGTGGAAGGTACGTAAGGGGCACCGCGGACCCTCGGTCACGCTGTCCCGCACGCACCCTGACCTGGTACGCAAGCTTTTCGCACTTGAGGTGCCCGAGATCGCTAGCGGCGACGTGGACATCGTGGCGATCGCTCGCGAGGCCGGGCACCGGAGCAAGATCGCGGTGCGGTCCAACAAAGCCGGCGTGAACGGCAAGGGCGCGTGCATCGGGCCGATGGGCAGCCGGGTCCGCAACGTGATGGCCGAGTTGCGCGGGGAGAAGATCGACATCGTCGACTACTCAGACGACCCAGCGAGCTTCGTCGCGAACGCGCTGTCCCCGGCCCGGGTCACCAACGTCGAGGTGATGGACCTGGGCGCGCGCGAGGCCCGGGTAACCGTGCCCGATTACCAGCTATCCCTGGCGATCGGCAAGGAAGGGCAGAACGCGCGGCTGGCCGCCAGGCTGACCGGGTGGCGGATCGACATCCGTTCCGACGCCCAGCCGCCTGAGCCGCCAGAATCGCCTGTGCCGCCTGAGGCAGCAGCGTCGCCTGGGGCAGCCGAGCCAGCGTCAGCTGACCCGGCTGAGCCAGCCGAGTAAGCATTGTCGCCGCCGTTGGCGCCGTGGGCATTTTCCGCGGACGTTCGCGGCGGGTAGAGTAGACAGTGGAATGACCGCCCGATCCCAGCAGCCGCCCGTTCGTACGTGCATTGGCTGCCGAGAACGTGGCGACAAGTCCAGCCTGCTTCGCCTGGTAGCGGTCGGAAACGAAATTGTGCCCGACCCCCGAGCGCGGCTGCCTGGCCGGGGCGCATACCTGCACCCAGGCCTAGCGTGCTTCGAATTGGCTCAGCGGCGTCGGGCGTTTCCGCGTGCGCTCCGCGCACCGGCCCCGCTCGGTACCGCGACGTTGAGTGCCTACTTGTCGGATTCCGATGGGTAGGGGCCCGTTCGAGCGGAAGGCGCCTCGGGCATAACATAACTGACGGCGGAACGGGACACATGAGGAAGAACCTGTACGGAAAGCAGGTCGAGAAGCGATGAGCGCTCGATGAGCACACGGCAATGAGCAGCGTGAGCTGACGCCGCCCCGGAACGCCATGCTCCGGGTCGGCTGATGATCCGGTAGATGGTCCGGGATGACCGGACCGAGCAGAGGAGCATAGTGGCGAAGGTCCGGGTTTACGAACTCGCGAAGGAGTTCGGAGTCGAGAGCAAGGTCGTGATGACCAAGCTTCAAGAGATGGGCGAGTTCGTACGTTCGGCGTCCTCGACAGTCGAGGCACCAGTTGTTCGGCGGCTCAAAGAGGCGCTCGCGGCGGAATCGCCGAAGGGCGCGGGTAATGGAGCGGGTTCGCGGTCTGGCGGATCTGCCAACGGCGGATCGGGTGGCGCTGCGCCGGCCCGTCCGCAGCCGCCCCGTAGCGTTGTGCCGAGCGCATCGGCGGCGTCGGCCGCGCAAGCAGCATCACCAGCCGCGCAGGCACCGGAGTCAAGGGCAGTGCCCAAGCCAGGTCCGCGTCCGGTACCGCAACCGCCGCGTCCGGTTCCCGGCCCCGGTGGCAGCGGCACTTTCAGTTCTCCCGGATCCCAGACCGCCCCGGCGGCTCCGGAGACCGAGGCAGTGCCGTCCGCGCCTGCCGCTTCACCGGCCCCTGCCGCTCCGGCGGCATCGGCTCCGGCGGCTCCGGCGGCATCGGAATCGGCTCCGGCCGCTCCGTCCACTCCCCGTCCAGCGGGTCCGCGTCCTAGCGGCCAGCGTCCCGGTCAGGGACAAGGCCAGGGTCAGGGCCAGCAAGGTCAGCAGAGCCAGCAAGGTCAGGGGCAGCAGGGTGGTCAGGGCCAGGGACAGCAGCGTCCGGGTCCCCGCCCCAGTGGTCCGCGTCCTAGCGGCCCAGGTCAGCGGGGTTCGTCCCGCCCGGCGGGCCCGCGTCCAGGCAACAACCCATTCAGCTCGACCGCGACCGGCATGGGCGCGGCCCCAGCGGCCCCGGCCGGTCCCGGCGCTCCGCGTCCGGCAGCGCCCGGTGCCCAGCGCCAGTCTGGCGGTCCGCGTCCTGGGCAGCCAGGAGCGTCCGGCCCAGGTGCCGCCCGTCCGGGCGGTCGTGGTCCTGGCCGCACCGGAGCACCCGGCGCGCCCGCGAGTGACGGTGGTCCCCGTCCCGGTGGTCCGCGTCCTGGTGGTCCGCGCCCGAGCCCGATGAACATGCCGTCCAGGCCAGCCCCAGCCGGGCGCCCGGCGGGCGGTCCAGGTGGCCGTTCGCAGGGCGGCCCTGGTGGTCGGCCGCAGGGTACTGGTGGTCCGCGTCCCGGTGGTGGTGGCGGCGGTCGCCCGCAGGGTACTGGCGGTCCGCGTCCCGGCGGTGGCGGTGGCGGCGGCAACGGTCCGCGTCCGGGCGGTGGCGGTCCCGGTGCCGGAGCCCCGACCAGGCCAGGTGGCCGCGGTCGTGGCGGCGGTACGGCCGGCGCGTTCGGCCGTCCTGGCGGCAGGCCGTCTCGGGGCCGCAAGTCCAAGAAGCAGCGGCGTCAAGAGTTCGACAACATGCAGGCGCCGGCGGTCGGCGGTGTGGCGGTCCCGCGCGGGAACGGCCAGACCATCCGGCTCAGCCGCGGCGCCTCGCTGTCCGACTTCGCGGACAAGATCGGCGCGAACCCGGCCGGCCTGGTGCAGTGGCTGTTCCAGCTCGGTGAGATGGTCACGGCCACTCAGTCGGTCAACGACGAGACCCTCCAGCTCCTCGGTGCCGAGCTGAACTACCACGTTCAGGTCGTCTCGCCGGAGGAAGAGGACCGCGAACTCCTGGAGTCCTTCGACCTTGAGTTCGGCGAGGACGAGGGTTCCGAAGAGGACCTGCAGGCTCGCCCGCCGGTCGTCACGGTCATGGGTCACGTCGACCACGGCAAGACCAAGCTGCTGGACGCCATCCGGCGGACCAACGTGGTCGCCCGCGAGGCCGGCGGCATCACCCAGCACATCGGTGCGTACCAGGTCCAGACCGAGGTCGACGGCGACGAACGCAAGATCACGTTCATCGACACACCGGGTCACGAGGCGTTCACCGCCATGCGAGCCCGTGGTGCCGAGACAACCGACCTCGTCGTTTTGGTCGTGGCTGCCGACGATGGCGTGAAGCCGCAGACCACTGAGGCGCTCAACCACGCGCAGGCAGCGGGTGTGCCCATCGTCGTCGCGGTGAACAAGATCGACAAGGAGGGCGCCGACCCGTCGAGGGTCCGGGCGCAGCTCACCGAGTACGGCCTGGTGGCTGAGGAATTCGGCGGTCAGACCCAGTTCGTGGACGTGTCCGCGACCAAGGGCATCGGGATCGACAGCCTCCTCGAGGCGATCGTGCTGACCGCGGACGCCGAGCTGGACCTGCGGGCCAACCCGGACCAGCCGGCCCAGGGCGTCGCGATCGAGGCCCAGCTCGACAAGGGCCGCGGCCCGGTGGCGACCGTGCTGGTGCAGCGCGGCACGCTGCACGTCGGCGACTCGATCGTGGCTGGCGATGCGTACGGCCGCGTGCGGGCGATGATGGACGAGAACGGCGCCACGGTTGCCGAGGCTCCGCCATCGCGCCCGGTGCAGGTGCTTGGCCTGACCGCGGTACCGGACGCTGGCGACAACCTGCTCGTCGTCTCCGACGACCGGCTTGCCCGCCAGATCGCCGAACGCCGTGAGGCCAGGGAGCGGACCGCTCAGTTCGCCCAGCGCCGCCGCCGCGTGACGCTGGAGGACCTGGAGTCGGCGCTGAAGGCCGGCGAGCGCGAAGAGCTGCGCTTGATCATCAAGGGCGACGTGTCCGGTTCCGTCGAGGCACTCGAGGACGCGCTGCTCAAGATCGACGTGGGCGAGGAGGTCGAGCTGCGGGTCATTGGCCGTGGCGTCGGCGCGATCACCCAGGACGACGTGAACCTGGCAATCGCCTCGGACGCGGTGGTCATCGGCTTCAACGTCCGGCCTGCTGGCCGGGCGGGCGAGCTGGCGCAGCGCGAGGGCGTCGACATCCGCTACTACTCGATCATTTACCAAGCGATCGAGGAAGTCGAAGCGGCGCTCAAGGGCATGCTCAAGCCCGAGTTCGAGGAGGTCCAGCTCGGTACGGCGGAGGTCCGCGAGGTCTTCCGGGTGCCGAAGGTGGGCAACGTCGCTGGCTCGATCGTCCGGTCCGGCACGATCAACCGCAACAGCAAGGCGCGGCTGATCCGGGACGGCGTGGTCATCTCCGAGAACCTGACCGTCGAGTCGCTGCGCCGGTTCAAGGACGACGTGACCGAGGTCCGCGAGGGCTTCGAGTGCGGTATCGGGCTCAGCTACAACGACGTCAAGGTCGAGGATGTCATCGAGACCTACGAGATGCGGGAGAAGCCGCGTACGTAGCAGCTCTGACGCTGGACGTGCGGTTGGGCGACGTTCGCTCGCTTAAGCAAAAGCGGGCCGTCGTCCGGCCGCTCGTCGCGGCGTTGCACCGGGCGTTTCCTGGCGTCGCGGTCGCGGAGACCGGGCACCTGGACCTGCACCGCCGGGCCGAGATCGGTGTGGCGGTGGTCTCGTCGACCGCTTCGAACGCCGTTTCCGTGCTCGCCGACTGCGAGCGCCTGGTGGCGGCGCGACCGGAAATCGAGCTGCTGTCGGCTAGGCAGCGGCTGTTCAACGATGAGGAGTGAACCGTCATGGTCGACGCATCCCGTGCGGGAAGACTCGCCGACCGTATCGCCGTGCTGGTCGCGGAGATGCTCGAGCGGCGGATCAAGGACCCGCGGCTCGGGTTCGTTACGGTGACCGAGGCGAAGCTGACCAACGACCTGCGCGAGGCCACGGTCTTCTACACGGTGTACGGGTCGGACGATGAGCGAGAGGAAACGGCTCGCGCGCTCCGCTCGGCGACTGGCATTATCCGTACCGAAGTCGGCCGCCAGCTCGGCCTGCGCCACACCCCGTCGCTGGAATTCGTGCCGGACGCGGTTCCCGGCAACGCGGCGCGCATCGACGACCTAGTCGAGCAGGCGAAGCGCGCCGATGAGGAGCTCCGCCGCGCCCGGGAGGGCGCGCAGCCCGCTGGTGACCCGGACCCGTACCGTGTGAAGCCCGACGATGACGAGTCCTAGCGGCATCGTAATCGTCGACAAACCGGGCGGTCTGACCTCCCACGACGTGGTCGCCCGGGTCCGGCGGCTGGCCGGCACCCGCCGGGTCGGCCATGCCGGGACGCTTGACCCGATGGCCACCGGGGTCCTAGTCGTCGGGGTGGAGAAGGCTACCCGGTTGCTTGGTCACCTGGCGCTGACGGTGAAGGAGTACCAGGCGACGATCAGGCTGGGCGAGTCGACATCGACCGACGACGCCGAGGGCTCGGTGGTGTCCGCCGCTT
>JBEKHI010000491.1:0-10975 GCA_050012355.1 Streptosporangiaceae bacterium
TGGCGCGCGAGGTCTTGGCAGAGGTCGGTGAGCGTCGCGGTGAAGCTGTTGAGGTCGGGCTTGGCCTTCGCGGCGCCGCTGGCCATCAGGAGCACCGTGTCGTTGGTGGACATGCAGCCGTCGGTGTCCAGCCGGTCGAAGGTCTTGCTTGTGGCCTGTTTCAGAGCTGCGTGGAGTTCGTCGGCGGTGAGGTCGGCGTCGGTGGTCAGCACGCAGAGCATGGTCGCCAGCGCGGGGGCGAGCATCCCGGCGCCCTTGGCCATCCCGCCGATGCTGTAGCCATCGTCTCTTCTGAAGGCGATCTTCACCACGGTGTCGGTGGTGCGGATCGCGTCGGCGGCATGGACGCCGCCGCTCCGGTTCGCGTCCTTGACCGCCTCGTCCACGGCGGGCAGCAGCTTGTCCATCGGGAGCCGCTCGCCGATAAGCCCGGTGGAGCAGACCACGATCTCGGCGGCGGAGTCGCTTATAGCGCTCGCGAGTCGTTCCGCGGTGGCGTGCGTGTCCTGGAAGCCCGCCGGGCCGGTGCAGGCGTTGGCGCCACCGGAGTTCAGCACGACGGCTTTTACTCGCTGGCCGTTGATGACCTGCCGGCTCCATTTGACCGGGGCGGCCTGGATCCGGTTTGTCGTGAAGACGGCTGCCGCGGCGCGGGACGGGCCGTCGTTGATCACGACGGCGACGTCGCGTTCTGCTGTCGTCTTGAGGCCGGCTACGACGCCCGCGGCGCGGAAGCCTTGCGGGGCGGTGACGCTCATGGGGTTACTCCGTGGGTGGTGAGGCCTTTGGTTTCGGGCAGGCCGAGCATGAGGTTGGCGATCTGGACGGCCTGCCCGGCCGCCCCCTTACCTAGGTTGTCGATAGCGGACACGACGATGGCGCGTCCGGCATGGGTATCGGCGGTCACCTGGAGGTGAGCGGCGTTGGAACCGGCCGTCGCCTTGGTGACTGGCCACTGGCCTGCTGGCAGCAGGTGCACGAAGGGTTCGTCTTCGTATCTTTTGAAGGCTTCCCGGAGGTCTTGCTCGCTGGTCCCTGGCTTCAGGCGGGCGGTGCAGGTGGCGAGGATGCCGCGGGGCATCGGAGCCAGCACGGGAGTGAAGCTCACGGTGGCGTTAATGCCCTGCTCGATCTCGGGGGTGTGCCGGTGCGTGCCGCCCACCGAGTAGGCGGCGGTGCTGCCCATGATCTCGCTGCCGAGCAGGTTCGGCTTCAGTCCTCTCCCGGCACCTGAGGTGCCGGAAGAGGCGACGATGACGATGTCTTCGTTTTCCACCAGGCCGGTTTGGGTGAGGGGCGCGAGCGCGAGGATCGAGGCGGTGGGATAACAGCCGGGGGCGGCGACTCTTGTGGTGCTTTGGATGGCTTCCCGTGCTCCGGGGAGCTCGGGGAGGCCGTAGGTCCAGGTGCCTGCGTGGGGGCTCTGGTAGAAGCGTTCCCATTGTTCTTGGCTTTTCAGGCGGAAGTCCGCGCCGAGGTCGATGATCTTCGCGTCGTCCGGCAGCTCTTTCGCCAGTTCGGCCGAGGCGCCGTGCGGGAGCGCGAGAAAGATCAGGTCCGCGTCTTTGAGGGTTCGCGGGTCGGTGGGTTCGAATCTGATGCCGTCGAGCGCACCGGTCAGGTTCGGATGCAGCGCGGTGACCGGCTGGCCCGCGCTAGATTCGGCGGTAACGGTCGTTATCTCCAGATCCGGGTGATCGGCCAGCAGTCGGAGCAGCTCACCTCCCGCGTATCCACTCGCTCCGGCTACCGCGACTCGCGCGCCCATGCGTTTCCTTCCTCCTAGGTTCTGGATCATTATGCATCGTATCGCATGATTATGCAACCAGGGTTCCGCGGCCTCGGCCGTCGATGCTTAGAGGCCTTGGCCAGCGAGGGCCCACCGCTGGGCATATGGCGCTATCGATGGCCCACCGCTGGGGTACGCGGGCTGCGCTCCGCTCGCGTAGGGTAGGTACCTGAATCCGGCTGGTACGCGTGGAAAGGGACTCTTACTGTGCGGCGCGTTTCAGCTTGGGCGGCACTGGCCGTCGCGGCGGCCTGCCTGGCGACGGGTTGTTCATCAACGAGCACGCACGCTTCCGCCAGCTCTAGTCCCAGTGTTTCCTGCGGCAACACTCGCACCGGCGCCGACGTGCCAGTGATCATCCAGGTCGCCAAGGGGAACGTCGACTGCTCAACGGCGATGGCCGTCGAACAGGATTACGCGACCGCCATCAAGAAGGGCGAGCTCAAGGGCAACGGCGGCGGCGCGCCGCTCACGGTCGACGGCTGGACCTGCCAGGGGTACCCGACTCCTAAGGTCCTCAGCACCGGCGACGCCTCGGAGTGCCACACCGGGAATTCCGAGATCCTGGCGGAACTCGACGTGCCCGCCTCGGGCGCCACCACGTCCAGCTGATCCGATGGCCGGACCGCGGACAGCCCGCGGGTCGTGCTGATCATCTGCACCTGATCCCGGCCGCAGGACTTCGCCCGGTACAGCGCCGCGTCGGCCATGGCCATCAGGTCGGGCAGTTCCCGGTGCGAACCGGCGTCCAGCGCCGCCACCCCGATGGAGACGGTAACCGTCACTGTTCCCGTCTCGTTCGTCTGCAGGATGCGCAGGCCCGCGATGTGCGCCCGCAGCCGCTCCGCGATCCGGAGTGCGTCCACTGCCCGGGTCTGCGGCAGCAGCACCGAGAACTCTTCGCCGCCGAACCGTCCCGCGAGGTCGTACTCGCGCAGCGCTTCCGTCACCGCTCCCGCCACCTGCCGCAAGGCCTGGTCCCCGACCAGGTGACCGTAGGTGTCGTTGACCAGCTTGAAGTGGTCGAGGTCGAGCAGCATCACCGCCATCGACGACCTGGTTCGCACCGCCCGGCCGGCCTCCGCGCTGGCCTCGCGTTCCCAGGTCGCGGCGTTGAGCAGTCCCGTCTTGGAGTCCAGCCGCGATTCGGTCAGCAACTGGCCATGCCGCAGCGACCGCTGGAGCAGGCTGACGAAGGGGAAGGCGAAGACCAGAGCGATCAGGCTGGCGGCAACGCTGAACGTCACGACGACGGCGACACACAGCTCCGTCAGGTCATTGAACATCGGCTCGCGCGCGAACTGGACCTCACGCAGCTTGACGTCCGGGCTCGATCCCTTGACGGCGGTGAGGACGAGGGCCTGGTTCACGGCCCACTGCACGACGCCGCAGACGGCGACCATGAGCATCCAGGCGAAGGGATGGTGCAGGGGCGTACCCGCACTCGTATCCGTGAGGTGCTCGAGCCCGCGGAACACGAGTCCGACGGCGAAGTAACTCAGGCTGATGGCCGAGGCGCTGAACACCCGCCGGTAGGTGGGGACGCGCCGGACGCGCCACTGCGTCATGGCGAACCGGATAGCGGGGGCTATCGGCACATACGCGAAGGGAAGCAGCACCGCGACGGGTAGCTCCCAGACAGCGTGCACATCCTTGACGAATCCGAGGTTCTCTCCCGCCCGCCGGGTGAGCTCGACCGTCGCCGCGCTACATACCAAGAGTGCGCAGAATAGCTCGACGTCGTGGAGATTAAACCGCAGGAAACTGAGAGCGACGCCGAAGGCAACGACATTGATTATGACGATGGTCACAACGAACGCGGCGAGCCAGGGCGGCAGCTCCCACAACGTCCAGGCCTTGACGCCTCTGCGGCGTGAATCCATCGTCGCCTCTCCCTGGGAGTGCCCAACGCGCCCTGCCCGCGCCACAGGCACAGCCGACACGAGCAGTAGCATCGTTGCCTTGGGTGCCCTGAGTTAGTTTTCTATCACGCTTTGGAGCACCACGCCGCATTTTCAAACCCTTTGCGGACCAAAGCACGGATAGCTACAACACGATCACTAATCGATTGCCGGCCGCTGGTAACGCACAGCAACCTGCGCTATCCGCCGTACCAAACGATAGTTTTCTAGTACAAAATTCTCCTATGGAGCGAAGCGACCAGAGGAGGTTCCAGATGCGTACTGGTAGCTGGAGCTAATGGCATGTACAGTTCTGCGGATCTCGTTGCGGAAGGAGCGCGGTCATGCGCACCGGTAGCTGGTCTTAGTCCTCTCGCGCCACTGGCGCGCGCCAAGCAGTGGAACGGCGGCTATCGCCCAGCTGAGACAAGGCGATCAGGCCCGCCGCGACCGCGCCGACGGCGCCGCAAGCCGCGATCACGTGTGCTGGAGCGAAGGCCTGCGCCGCGGCACCCGCGATGAGCATCATGATCCCTTGCCCAAGACTGATACTGCCTTGCGCCAGTCCGAACGCCTGGCTCCGCTGTTCCTGCGGCACTGCCCTGACGAAGGACGCGTTGGCCGATAGCTGAAAGCACGTGAGCAATCCGGAAACGCCAAGAATCGCGAGCGCCCCCGGCAAGCGCGGCGACAAGGCGAACAGGCAGAGAGCGGCACAGGCCGCGATGGCCAGCGGCCCGGTCAGCCGGCGTTGCCAGGCCGCGGGCACCAACCGCCCGAATATGAGCGCACCCGCCGATGATCCGAAGGTCTGGGCGGCGAGCAGCAGGCCGACCGTCGCCGCACCGCCCCCGAGCGCGGCGGCCAGCGGAGTGGCCACGCCCTCCGGTGAGTCGTGGAACGCCATCAGCAGGCCGAAAAGCATCGGTATCCGGAGAGCGGGCGTACCGAACACCAGCCGGATAGCCGGCAGCGGGTTACTCAGGCCGCCTATCCTGCCAGCGCTGGCGCCGGCGTTCGCGGCCGGCCGGAAGCTGACCCAGATCCGCACCAGCAGCGCCGAGACCGCGTACGTGGCAGCATCGATCACCAGCGACGTCCTGATGCCGAGAAAACCGACGATCGCACCACCGGCGGCGAACCCGATGACCTGAGCGAACTGGTTCGTGGTGAGCGTTATCGCCGTTCCCATCACGTACCGGTCCCCGTCCAGCACGTCGGGGTAGATGGCCGCGCGGGCCGAGCTGAACGGGGCGCCGATCAGGGTCACCACGAACAGCAGCACGACGAGGGCCGCCAGCGGTACCCCGCCGATCGCCATCAGCAGGACGAGAACGCAGCGGGCCAGATCACAGGCGATCATGACGCTACGACGCGGGTACCGGTCGGCCAGCCAGGCGAGCGTCACGCCCCCGATGAAGACCGGCACGACACTCGTCACGAACGTGAGCGCGGCGAGGAAAGCCGAGTGGGTCCGGTCGTAGACCAAGACGGTGAGGGCGACTCGCGCGAGCTGGTCACCGGCGACAGACAGCAGCTGCGCCAGCCACAGGGCCCGGAACTCGGCGACCGAGAACACATCACGAAACGTCGTTTTCACGGCCTGCTCCCTGGTGCCCCCCCGGGCCGCCGCGTCTTCTGTTATCTCGCCCTCCCCAACCGCGCCTTGCCATCTTTACGGTAACCACACTATGACGCCTAGTTGCCTACTTTCGCAACATAAGGGGGCTTACCAGGTAAGAGTCTGGTTAATGCAGCACCCACCAGGAAACGGCTTAGCTGCGAACGACCGCGCCGACCTGGCGGGCCGCTTCGGCGACGGCGGCGTCGCGGGCTTCGGAGGCCTCGGCCGCCGTCAGCGTCCGATCGGGAGCGCGGAAGCGGAGCGCGTACGCGAGCGACTTGCGCCCCTCGCCCACCTGGGAACCGCTGTACACGTCGAACAGCCGCAGGTCCTCCAGCAGCGGACCCGCCCCGGCCCGCAACGCGGCCTCCACCGCGGCGGCTGGCACCTCCTCGGCGACGACCAGCGACACGTCCTGGGTGGCCAGCGGATACGCCGCCAGTTCCGGCCCCTGAACCGGTCCGGCACCCTCGGCCGCCGCGTACACAACCTGCAGGTCGAGTTCGAAGGCCACCGTCCGCGGCGGCAGGCCGAATGCCTGAAGAACCCGGGGATGCAGTTCCCCCGCGTACCCGGCGACCCACTGGCGGTCGTCGTCCAGCTTCACGATCAGCGCGGCGCACCGGCCGGGGTGCCAGGGTGCCTCCCTGGCGGCCTGCACCTCGATCTTGACATCGGCCGCCTCGCCCACGGCCCGCGCGGACTCGATGATGTCGGACCAGGTCCAGGGGCGTCCCGGTCCCTGCCAGCCGGGCAGGTCCCGGTTGCCCGCCGCGACGGCGCCGACCACGGTGGGCTGGGCGGGCAGCGCGGCGTCGATGCTGGCGAGCTCCGCGACGGACGGTCCCCGGTCGGTCGGCAAGACCGGAGCCGACGAAGAACCGCCCGGCCGCGGCCGGAACACGATGCCGGTCTCGAACAGCGCGGTGTCGGGGAAACCGCGCCCGATGTTGCGCAGCAGCACCCGGAACAGGCCAGGCAGCACCGTCGTGCGCAGCAGCGGCTGATCGTCGGACAGCGGGTTGGCGACGCGAACCGCCGGCCGCCGCATGTCCTCGGGCGGCAGCCCCAGGTCATCGGCGTCCCGCAGCGCTCCGAACACCTCGGACTCGACCTCCACGTACCCGGTCTCGGCCAGGGTGCGGCTGACGTCGCGGCGCAGCCGCTGACGCAGCGTCAGCCCATGACCGGCCAAGGCGCGCGGCATCCGGGCCGGGATGTTCTCGTACCCCTCGAGCCGGATGACCTCCTCGGTGAGGTCGGCGGGGTCGGTCAGGTCCGACCGCCAGCTCGGCGGGGTGACGTGCAGCACCGGGACGAGGTACTCCTGCTCCGGGCGGGGCGCGGCGTCCCGGCGCCACGGAGCGATCGTCGGGGTTTGCGGCACGGCGGCCTCGACGACCTCGCAGCCGACCTCACGCAGCCGGCGGACGACCGTGTCCCGGCCGTACACGACACCGGCCACCTGATCCGGGTAGTTGGCGGCCATCGTGATCGTGGTCTGCATGTGCGGCTCCTGCGTGTGCGTGCAGCCGGGCACGATCTGGCCACCACCGAGCAGCCGCAGCAGCGCGATGGCCTTCGCCGTCGCGGGGATCGGCAGCTCGCGGTCCACGCCGCGCTCGAAGCGGTAGGACGCCTCGGAGTGCAGTTTGAGCCGCCGGGATTCCTTGGCGATGCCGACCGCGTCGAAGTGCGCCCCCTCGATCACGACGTCCGTGGAATCGTCATCGATCTCGGTGGACAGGCCGCCCATCGTTCCGGCCATGGATATGGGTCCTGACTGGTCGGTGATCAGGATGTCGGCCGGATCGAGCGTGCGCGTGACGTGGTCCAGCGTCTCGAGAGTCTCACCCGGCAGCGCCCGCCGGACGACGATCTCGCCGGTCAGCTTGGTGCGGTCGAAGGCGTGCAGCGGCTGCCCCAGCTCGAGCATGAGGTAGTTCGTCACGTCCACCGCCAGCGACACGCTGCGAACGCCGCTGCGGGCCAGTCGCACTCGCATCCACAGCGGTGTGGCCGTGTGCGGGTCGAAGCCGTGGATCTCGCGCAGCACGAACCGGTCGCAGGCGGTCGGGTCGGCGATGCGAGCCGGCCAGACTTGGTCGCCGACGGCGTCCAGCGGCGCGCCGAGCACGTCAGGTCCCGGGAGGTTCGTGCTGGCCGGGTCCTTGAACGGCACGTTGTAGGCGGAGGCCAGTTCTCGCGCGATGCCACGAATGGACACCGCGTAGCCCCGGTCCGGGTTGACCGCGATCTCCAGTACCTCGTCCCTGATCCCGGGGTACCGGGTGAAGTCCTCGCCGAGCGGCGCGTCATCGTCGAGTATCAGGATGCCGGAGTGATCGTCGCCGATGCCGAGTTCCTTCACCGAGCAGATCATGCCCTCGGACACGTACCCGTAGGTCTTGCGCGCGCCGATCTCGAACCCGCCGGGCAGCATCGCACCCGGCTGCGCGAGCACGATCTTGTCGCCCACCGCGAAGTTGGTAGCGCCGCAGATGACACCGGCGGCGGCGTCAGTGGTCTGGTCGGCGCGCACCGCGACCTTGCAGTACCTGATCGGCTTCTTGAACCCGGGGAGTTCCTCGATGGACAGCACCTTGCCGACGACAACGCCGCGGATGTCGTGGCCTACAAGCTCGGCGGTCTCGACCTCAAGGCCCGCGGCGGTGAGCCGCGTCGCGACATCGTTGATGTCGACGGATTCCGGGATGGCGGCGTACTCGCGCAGCCAGGACAGGGGTACTCGCATGTCTAGATCTCCGTCCCGAAGGCCCGGCTGAACCGCACGTCACCCTCCACTGTGTCGCGGATGTCGCTGATCCCGTGGCCGACCATGAGCGCCCGCTCGATGCCGAGGCCGAACGCGAAGCCGCTGTACCTGTCCGGGTCGATGCCGCAGGCCACCAGGACCCGCGGGTTGACCATTCCGCAGCCCGCGATCTCGATCCAGCCCTGGGACCGGCAGGTGCGGCACGGATCGGCGCCGGGTTTCACCGACGCGCCCCGGCAGACGTGGCATTCCATCGACACGTCGGCGGACGGCTCGGTGAACGGGAAGTAGTCCGGCCGCAGCCGGGTTCGCAGTCCGGCGCCGAACATCGCGTCGACGAACGCCTGGATGGCGCCGCGCAGGTCCGCCATGGTGAGGCCCTCGTCAACCGCCAGGCCCTCGATCTGGTGGAACACCGGCAAGTGGGTCGCGTCGACCGCCTCGTTCCGGTACACCTTGCCCGGGCTCACCACGTACAGCGGCAGCGGGCGGGACAGCAGCGACCGGATCTGCACCGGGGAGGTGTGGGTGCGCAGCACCAGGCCGGACTCCGGCGGGTCAACGAACAGCGTGTCCTGCATCTCCCGCGCCGGATGGTCCGGCGGGATGTTCAGGGCGTCGAAGTTGTACCAGGCCGCCTCTACCTCCGGCCCCTCGGCCACCTCGTACCCCATCGCGACGAACACGTCCGCGAGCCGGTTACCCGTCGCGGTCACGGGGTGCATCGCACCCGGCAGCGCGGCGCTGCCAGGAAGCGTGACGTCGACCGTCTCCTGCTCGAGCACCAGGCGATCGCGGTCGGCCTCGAGCTGAGCCTGCCGGTCGGTCAGCGCCTGCTTGATCTGGGCACGGGCCGTGCCGACCCGCCGCCCGGCGTCCGCGCGGGCCTCCGGCGGCAGCGCCCCGATCTCCGCGCCGGCCACGGTGAGCGGCGCGCGGTCACCGGCGACCTGGGTGCGCGCCTGCTTGAGTTCGTCCAGCGTGCCGGCGTCGGCGATGGCGGCGAGCGCGTGCCGGGTGGCCTGATCTATCGCCTCAGGTCCGAGCGCGGCGACCTGCACCGGATCGTAGTTTGCGGACATCAGAAAATCCTGCTTCCTGGGTGGTCAGAGCTCCGCCGCTCTGCTTGCTAAAAGAATGGGCGGCTATCTCACGCGGCCCGCCAGGGCACGCGTCCGGCCATCAGGCCGCGGGCGCCCCAGCGGGCAGGATAAATCGGAACTCAGCCCCGCCACCGGGGGCGCGGCCAACAGTGATGGTACCGCCCTGAGCCTCTACCAGGCCCTTCACGATGTACAAGCCGAGGCCGGTGCCCCCGCGCCGCTTGCCTCGCCAGAACTGACGGAAGACGCGCGAGGCCAGCTCAGGCGAGATGCCCTCGCCCTGGTCAAGCACGGATACGGCGATAGCCGGACCGTCGCCATCAGAAGCGTCTTCCACCACGATAGTTACGATACCAGCCCCATGCCGGACCGCGTTTTCGACGAGATTGCCGAGGATCTGGTCGACCTTGTCCGCGTCCAGCCAGGTCTCGGGCAGATCGAGCGCGGCCCGTAGCCGGAACTTGTCCTCAGCCTCCCCAGAGGCAACCCGCCCGGCGAGCAGCTTGCGAGTCCGGTCCGGGATGTCGACCAGCTGGCGGCTGACCTCCATCCGGCCCGACTCGATCCTGGACACATCCAGCAGCTCGGTGATCAACCTGGTCACCCGGTCCGCGTCGGCGTTGATCGTCTCCAGCATGACCACCTTCTGGTCGTCTGTGAAACGGTGCCATTTGGCCAGCAGGGTCGCGGTGAAACCCTTGACGCTAGTCAGCGGGGAGCGCAGCTCGTGGGCCACGGTGGAGACCAGCTCGGCGCGGCTGCGTTCCAGCCTCGCTCGCTGCTGCGCGCCGCGCAGGCTGATAATGAGCCGCCGGACCAGGCCGCCGCGTTCGCGGACATACCCGGCCGAGACCAGCAACTCGGTGCCATCACCGAGGAAGAGCGAGCGTTCCGGGTGCCGGGTCCTGGTGCTGAGCCCGTGGTACGGGTCGACGAACATCCACCAGTCACGGCCGTCACTGTCGCGAAACGGAAGCACATCGCTGGCGAGCTTGCCGAGCGCCTCTTCGGCGGGGATCCCGGTGAGCCGGGAGGCGGCCCGGTTGAAGATGATCACCCGTCCGGCGTCGTCCGCGACCACCAGGCCGTCTGGCAGCTCGTCTGCCAGCAGCCTGTTACCCGGGGCCGCGAGCTCTCCCCGTTTCTCGGTGATGTCATCCACTGGGGCAATGCCTCCGTCCGGCATGACCCGTGCCGGTCGTTGAGTCTCGCGACACGGGTGACGGAATGTGATCAGACTCTAGCGCGGAAGACCGCCTTTATGACAGCCCTGCGCGCGGGATTTCTCTATGTTGTAGCGCAAATACCCTATGCCACGAACGTCACTTAACCGACCGTTGGCCAGGTTACGTCCTGTGTCCGGGAGTGCCCGCTTTACGCAATTGCGCAGGTTGCGGGAGCGCTTCGGCCTGGAAAGCCCAGAAAACCGGGAAGATGTCAGACGCCCGCGCGCTGCGCGGTGGCGGTGGTGTAGAGGCACACGGCCGCGGCCGCGGCGAGGTTCAGCGACTCGGCCTTGCCGTAGATCGGGACCGCGACGCTGTCGTCGGCGAGGGCCACCAGCTCGGGCGGCAGACCCCAGGCCTCGTTGCCGAACAGCCATGCCACCGGGCTCGACAGCAGCTTTCCTACCTCGGGGTCGTCAAGGCGGCGCCCGGCGCGGCCGTCGGCCGCTATCACGCGGAGTCCGGCGGCGCGCAGCGCGTCCGCGGTCTCGCTCAGCCGGGTGCCAGCGACGACCGGCAGGTGAAACAGGCTGCCCGCGCTGGCTCGCACGCACTT
>JBEKHI010000492.1:0-5613 GCA_050012355.1 Streptosporangiaceae bacterium
CCCAACGGCGCGACGGTGCTCGTCGGCATCCTCTCCCTTCTCCTCGGCGCGATCGCCACGTTTATCCTCGTGGCTGCTCCGCTGTACGCGTTCGCGCACGCCTGGGGCTGGCTGCTGCGATGGCAAGGCGTGCTGGTCCCGTCGGGGCGGGACGCAATGACGGCGACGGATACCGAGATGGCACGGTGGCTCCCGTCGGAAATCTGCGCCGGTGTCATGCTGATCCTGTTCGCGTTCTGGTGGCTGACGCTCGAACCGCGGTGCCGCCGCCAGAGCGCTCCGGCGCCGTTGTGGGCGTGGCTGAAACCCGACAATCCTGACCGCAGCGCCAATCGAGCGCAGGTCGTGAGCTGGGCGGCCGTTCTGACGGTGGGCGTAGCACTGGCGACGCTCGCGGCTCCGCCGCTGATCTCGTGGCTGACGCGCAGCACCGGATCGTTCGGCTCCCTAGCGCACTTCATCGGCTTCGGCGGACGGCCGTCCTGGTCGATCCCGGCGCTGGCCGGCCTGATCGCCGCGGTGGCGGCCGTTGCCCGGTTCTGCCAAGCCGGGCTCGCCAAGTGGAACGCGCTCAGCGGCCAGGCGAACGCCGCGTCCGGGCAGTCAGGCGCGCTCACCACGCTCGCGGGCTGGCTGCGCCAGCAATTGATGCCGTGGCTGGCCAGTGCGGTGATCGTCCTTGGCGGCGCGGTGCTCGCCCTGTTGTGGATGAGCGACGGCGCCCGCGCCGGGTTCACCGCCGGTCAGCTGCTACCGGTGATCATCGCGCTGGCGGTGATGGTGTTCGGCCGCGCCGCCGTGAACGTCAACCGCATGTCGCTGCATGATGTCTACCGGTGGCGGCTGGCTAGCGCGTTCGCCGTGACCAGACGGGCCGCGCAGGCACGGAACCCAGTGCGGGCACGCCAGTTGTTCGCCGAGGCCGCCGCGACCCGCCTCTCCCAGCTTCGGGGCGACGCGGGCGACGCGGGAGAGCCCGGCCTGGTGATATGCGGCACCGCGAATATCAACGCGGACCGCGAGGTCCCGCCGGGGAGTGGCGGTTTCTGTGTCAGCTTCGACCCGGACTACGTCACCTTGCGCCGTGAAACCGGTGCCGAGGGCGAGGCTGACGCCCAGGCCCTTACCTCCGATTACGAGGCTTTGGTCGGTGAGCGCCGGACCACCTTGTTTGACATCTCGGCGATCAGCGGGGCGGCGATCTCACCGTTGATGGGCTCGGCGACGCGGCAGGCTTACCGGATCCTGCTCACCGCGACCAACGTCCGCCTCGGTGTGTGGCTGCCGCACCCGGCTCTGGTTCGGGAAGCCCGTAGCCGGATCGATCAGCAAGCGCAGGGCGAATCCGACCGGTGGTGGTCGCGGCGGCCGCTCCTCCTGCTGCTCTGGTACCTGTCACCGCACCCGCTCTGGGACCGTGGGGCGGACCTGAACTTTGACCGTGAGGCCAGGCTCTGGGCTCACGTACTCCAGCTCAGGCTCGACAAGAAACTAGCCGGGGAAGTCTGGTACCGGCTGATGCAGCCCACCATCGGTCTGCTGTGGGCGGAGGCCGTCGGCCACCTGAGCTACCGGGACACTTGGATGTACGTGACCGACGGAGGCCACTACGACAACCTCGGCCTGGTCGAGGCGCTGCGCCGTGGTGCACAGCACATCGTGGTGCTCGACGCTTCCGGTGACAAGGCCGACACATGGTTCACCCTCGGTGGATCGATGGCCTTGGCCAGGAGCGACGCCGGAGTGGACATCACCCTCAATCCCACCACGATGGTCGATGGCGGCGCCGGGTTGGCCGCCGGACAGGTGGTCCGCCCGTGGGCATACGGGACGTTCAGCAGGCCGTCCGGGGACCATGGGCTGCCCGAGCAGGGAGACATCTGGGTGTGCAAACTCGGCTGGTGGACCGGCGCGCCCTGGGACGTCCTTGCCTACGCCAAGGATCATTCGACCTACCCGTGCGACAGCACGCTAGACCAGTTGTACGACGCCGCTGAGTTCGAGGCGTATCACGAACTGGGCGGGGCCACCCTTCAGGCCGCCGCCAGCGAGTGCACTCCCCCACTGCGGTGCACTGTCCCCGCTGGGCGCATTGACCCTCAGTTACCGCAGGAGTAACGCGTCTCCGGGGTCAGACCGACGGTCCCGTTCTGGCGGGTGCTGCATTACCCGCACTCTTTGCTGGGTAGGGCCGCACCCACCAGGAACGAGCGGGCGGAATACTGGGGCAGTGCACTTATTCGAAGGTGCAGTATTCCCCGGTCACCCCGTAACCGAGCGTGACATCCGCGCCTCAACCTCGCGGAGCCAGGCGTCGGCGTGCGGGCAAGTGTTCCGGATCGTGTCGAGGCCAGTCTCAGCGATGACCAGCGGGCCGTCGATAGTCTTCGCGTACTGCGGGTAGGCACTAAGGATCCGCTTCGACGGAGCCGTGTCCACGCCGTCGTTGACCAGTTCGGGACCCGATTCCAGCCGTACCACCTGCGCGAGTTCCGCCGCCGGCCCCAGGTCTCCCATCACCTCCCCGAGCCGATTGCAGTCGGCGAGCACCCAGGTCTCGGTCTCATGCGGGACGAAGCGTGCGTCACCGACCGCCTTGGCCAGGGCCGTCTCGACGTGCCGGACGCGGTCGTGCGGTGTTCCGTGAGGGCGGTCTGCCATCCCCGGCGCCTCCGCCGGGAACGCGTAGTAGTCAAGCAGCGTGGTAAGCACCGTGGTCGAGCTGTCACGAAGAAGCAGCCGCAGCTCGCGCTCCACCTTCGGCCACGTGGAGACGCCGCCCTTGAACGCGGGGGCGCCGACGGCGCGCTTGGTCGTGAGGACCGACCAGGTGACATAGGCGTCCGCGCCGGCAAGGTGGGAATTTAGGACATCGCCCGCCAGTATTTCCTCTGTCTGGCCCTCGCAGAGAATGTGGAGGTGGCGCACCGTCAACCGCGTTCCGGCCGGGGCCGCCCGCCCAGGAGGTTCTTCTCCCACAGCTCGCTCAGCGAGTACTCCTCCAGCCACTCGCTGAGACGCTCCGGATCGGGGCGCTCGAAGACCGAGGCACCGTCACGGCGCTCCACGATGACGAGGTCCCCCAGCTCGAACTGGTTCATCAGAGTGACCGACTGAGTGGCCAGCAGTACCTGGCTCCCCTGGCTGGCAGCGCGCAGCATCCCGGCCAGTTGCACGATCGCGAACGGGTGCAGCCCGAGTTCCGGCTCGTCCAGGATGGTGAGGCCGGGAAGTTCAGGCTGGCCAAGCAGTGTGGCCAGGCAGATGAACCGGAGCGTGCCGTCCGACAGCGCGTCAGCGGGGAGAACGACATCGCTGCCCTCTTGCTGCCACCGCAGCCGCACCCTGTCCGGCGCCAACTCTGGCTCTAGGACGAAGTCGCGGAAGAACGGCGCGACCTGCTTGATCGTGCGGAGGATTCGTTGGTAGCGTCCAGGGTCGCCGTCCCGCAGGCGCAACAGGACCGCCACGAGGTTCCCGGCGTCCGAGTGCAGAGACCGGTTGTCTGCGGTGTACGCCTGCTGCTTGACCGGGGCGTCGCGGCTGGTGTCGTGGAAGTGGAACACCCGGCAACCGCGCAGCGTCTCGATGACCGAGGTCGCATCGGCGTTGAACAGCGTCGTGGGTCCTGCCAGCTCTGACTCCCGGTGACCACGGCCAAGAGCCTGCAAGCTGTCCCAGCCCAACTTTGAGAAGGCCTCGTTTGAGAAGATAAGCGTGTCCCCAGCCGCAGGGATGAGCTCAGCCGAGTACCCCCCTGCATCGGACTCCACCTCCAGGCGAATCCGGCGAGGCTGCGCCGGATCGGCGTGCAGGAGCGCGCTCGCGCCACCGGACAGCCCTACGTAGAGGCCGAGCTCACCGTCCACGATCCGGCCAAGTACCCCCAGGGCCCGGATTAGGTTGCTCTTGCCCGCGCCGTTGGCACCGACCAGCACGTTTATGTCATTGAGCGCAAGCTCAGCGGAACGAATCGACGTGAACCCGTCCACGACGACAGACCTCAGCCGCTGATGCCTCATGCGATCAACACTAGCGGCAACAACGTCGGTTCACGTTCCTATGAACCCCGTGGCCACAGTCGGCCTGCGCGACTGCTACGAGTGGCGGCAGGCAGGTTCCAGCACAGTCACGTGGAGCCCACACGCTTGCGCCAGGTGTCGTACAGACGGATCTCCGCGATTGAGTCCAGGCCGGCGATGAGCAGCCACTCCTGCTCGGAGACGTGGCGCAATACTGGACCTTAACGTCCCATACCCAGAAGAGAACTCATGCGCTGCCAGATAAGACCGCTTACGAGCACTCAGGCAGTTGCAGGGACGGGTTCTTCGTCCCTGCACGGCTGCAGGGCAGCGGCACTGGTTCCCGGCCAGCAAGAAGGCGACCGCCGTTTACCTTCGCGTGCTTCGCAACGGCGGGCACGCGTTCAGAGGCCGCTCGGCACCTGCTGACGGAGTTCTCTCGCTGGCCCATAACGGCGGCATTCCAGTCGACCTGCTAAACCTCAGCCAGCGTCTTTGCTGGTCAGTGCGGCGCTGCCCCGCAAAGAGTGTGGGCAGGGCCGCACTGACCAGGAACGGGACCCCACGGTCGGCGGGGCCGCGTCACTTAATCAGCTGCAGCCGCTGGTGGAGCCGCAGCCTTCGCAGACGTAGCAACTGCCGGCCGGACGCATCTTGGTGCCGCAGGTCAGGCAGAGCGGAGCGTCCGCGGTGCGGCCCTGGTGAGATTCCAGCAGGTCCATCGATGAGTGCGGCGCGGGCGGTTGCGGCGCGGGGGCTGGGGCGGGAGCGGCGGGGATGGGATTCGCCGTTATGGCCGGCTCAACGGGCGCCGACTGGGCGAGGTCGGTCGGGTCGACCGCTACCTCAGCCGGGTACTGGCCGTTCGCCTGTGCCTCGCGTTCGGCGGCCGACAGGATGCCGAGCTCGGAGCGCTGGTCGTAGGACAGGTGATCCAGGGCGAGGCGGCGGAAGATGTAGTCCATCATCGAGCTGGCGATCCGGATGTCCGGGTCGTCGGTCATGCCCGCGGGCTCGAAACGCATGTTCGTGAACTTCTGGACATACGACTCGAGCGGGATGCCGAACTGCAGGCCGACACTGATCGCTATCGAGAAGGCGTCCATCACGCCCGCCAGGGTGGAACCCTGCTTGCCGAGCTTGAGGAACACCTCCCCCACGCCGTCGTCGGGGTAGCTGGAGGCGGTCATGTACCCCTCGGCGCCCGCGACGGAGAACTTCGTCACCGTGGCGGAGCGCTGCCGGGGCAGCCGCCTGCGGGCCGGGCGGTGCTCGTGCGGCTCAGCAGGCTGCGGGGCCGGCACCGGCGCTGCCTGAGCGGCGGGCTCCTTCTTAGCAATCGACAGCGGCTGGCCGACCTTGCAGTTGTCGCGGTAGATGGCCAGCGCCTTGAGGCCGAGCTTCCAGCCCTCGAAGTAGATCTTCTCGATGTCCTCGATGGTGGCGGACTCCGGCATGTTGACCGTCTTGCTGATCGCGCCGGACAGATGCGGCTGGACCGCGGCCATCATTCGAACGTGGCCCATCGGCGCGATCGCCCGCTCGCCCATCGCACAGTCGAACACCTCGTAGTGCTCGGGACGCAGCCCGG
>JBEKHI010000493.1:0-5554 GCA_050012355.1 Streptosporangiaceae bacterium
GCGAGCGGGGTCGCGGCTCGCATCCGGGCCGTCGTCCAGTAGCCGGCGGTGCTGCGCTGCTCGGCGGCGGTGAAGGTCCGCGTCGTGGCCGGAACAGGATTCGGGTGGCTCGTGGCGGCTAGCGCGGACGGACCGCTGGCGGATACGGTACCCGCCAGCGACACACCGGTCATGACGAGCGTGCAGGCAGCACTAGAGATGACGAGCGTGCGGGCAGCGCGGAGCGCGCGCCGGGTACGCGTATCCATTGCCCCGATATTTCGCCATTTAGCGGATGCAGTCAACCTACAATCCGGTGGCCTGGACCGGGATCTTCTGCGCGGCGACGGTCTTGCCGTCCGGCAGCGGCATGGTGATCGTCAGGATGCCCTTGTCATAGGAGGCGTTGATGTCCTTGGCGATCACGCCCGGCGGCAGCTGGATGTTCCGGCTGAACACCCCGTACCTGAACTCGGTACGCCGTCCGTCCTTCTTTTCCGGCTCGCGCCGCGCGGTGATCTGGAGCGTGTCCCCGTCGACGGTGATATCCACATCCTGGTCGGGATCGATTCCCGGCAGCTCCATCCGGACCACGTAGCTGCCGTTCTCCACATAGTCCTCAGCCCGTGGCGTGTGGGGACGACGATCCGACCCCTCGTTGGTGACCTGCCGCCATCCCCAGAACGGCATGTCGAGCATGTCCATGAGGTCAGGAAACACGTACGCGCGCTGGTCGCGACGGGCCAGGTTGCCCATGCTGACTCCTCGTTGACACCATCCGCGAGATACGTTCTTCCCCGGGCGGTACCAGGTCACGCCTGGAGTACCGTAATGTCCGGTAAACGGGGAGGTGACGGGGGTGCGAAGGCGCCGGTACCCGCTGCTCGCGACCGCGGGGCTCATCTTGTTCGAGATGGCGTCCACCCTGTGGTGGGGACCCGCGCTGATCGGCACCCGGCACTGGTCGGTACCCGATGACCTGTGGACAACGCTCGTCGCCGCCCAGCGGCTGCTCCACGGTGACCTGGCCGGACTGTACACCCAGCCCACCGAGCTGATCAGCCTTCCGGGTACGGCGGTGATCCTCGTCCCGCTCGCCGGGCTGCTGGAGCTGTGCGGAATCTCGCTCGGCTCCAGCTGGGCCGTCACCGCCCATCCCGCCGCCTGGCTACTGGCCGGGCCGTACGAGATAGCCGTCGCCGCCGTACCGCTGTTCGCCGCTGATTACATCGCGGAACGGCGCTCGGTAACTCCCCGGCGCCGCTTGTTTCTAGCCATGACGGAGGCGGTCGCGCTGTGGGGCGTGACGGTCCGCTGGGGGCACCCGGAGGACGCCTTCGCGGTGGGCCTGTTCCTGTACGCGTTCGCGGCCGTCTATCTGGCTCCGCCCGAGGGCCGGCACCGCGCGCTGGGGCGGGCAGCATGGCTCACCGGAGCCGCCATCGCGGTGCAGCCACTGGTGCTGCTCGGAGTGCCGGTCCTGCTGGCGGGCACCGAGTGGCGGCGGATGCCGGGATTCCTGGCCCGCGCGGCTCTGCCCCCCGCGGTCTTGCTCGGCGTGGCGGCGGCCGCCAACTGGGGAGCGACCTTCCAGGCGATAGCCCACCAGCCCAACTTCCCCGCGCTGAACCACCCGACCCTGTGGACATCGATCGCGCCGCGGATGGCCGACGGCTCGGTGGCGACCGGCCCGGCCCGGCTTATCGCGATCGCCGCCGCCTGCGGCATCGGGCTCTACCTGCGGTACCGGGGAAACGGACCGCCGGACTTGTTGTGGTGGCTAGCGGTGGCGCTGGCGCTGCGGTCGGTGTTCGAACCGGTTATGGCGGCCTATTACCTGTGGCCCGCCCTGGCAGTGGCGCTCCTCGCCGCGACGGTGGAGGGCGGCCGGTTCTGGCTGACCGGACTCGCCGCCACGACGGTTACGCTGGTCGCCCAGGTGGGCTGGCACGGTCCGTGGAGCTGGTGGGTCCCGATGCTGGCCGGGTTGGCGGTCACCCTCGCGCTGGCGCGGGGACCGCGGGTTCCGCCCGGTCAGCCGGCCGCTGAATCCGGCGCGACGAGGATGCAGAACGGATGGCCGGAAAGATCCGCGTAGACCCGCAGCGGCTCTTCCTGATCGTCCGACCGGTCGAGGAGCAGGCGGGCGCCGAGGGATAGCGCACGCTCGTTCTGGATATCTAGTTCTGCGACGGTGGGGACGGAGGTGTCCAGGTGCAGTTGCTGCGGAACGGGTCCCTCCGGCCAGGTAGCTGGAGGGAGCTCGTCAACATACTGAAACGCGAGATTGATGCCATCACCGCGCAGGACCAGCCAGTCGTTGCCCCGCGGGTCGGGGGCGCCGCGCGGCGGCGGCTCGTCACCGGGACGGTAGCTCAGCCCGAGCAGCTCCCGGTAGAACTCCGCGAGCGCCCGGGGCACGGTGGTGTCCAGCACCACCGAGCGGATCCTCGGGTACGAACTCACCAGCGCTCACCTGCCTCACCCACAGGCTACCCACAAGTTATCCACGGTTATCCACAGAGTTTTCAACAGAGATCAATGGGTGCCAGGCACCGGGGATTGAGTGGCCCGCCAGTCCTCATAGCACGCGTCACAGAGCTTCGAATGCTCCTCGATGCGCGTGTAACATCCACATTTGAAACAATAGTTCTCTTGCATCATCCAAGCCCTTCCCCCTTGATACACCGGATATATAGCACCGTTGCGTCACCGGTATTCCCGGAACGCCCGAACAAGTCCTGGAGAAGCTTACGATGGCCGTGCCGCTCGCGCTACGGGTTCTGGCAGCGGTGTTTGGCGGCCTGGTCGTGGTGGCCACCTGGATCAGCCTCGTCGGGACGCTGGTCGTGTCACGTTCGGTCCGCGGGCGGCTGACGCGCTGGGTCGACGTGGGCGTGCTGAGCGTGTATCGGCTGGTCACGAGCCGGATGACGGACTTCGAGCGGCTGGACCGGGTGCTGTCCACTCAGGCGGCGGCTGTCCTGATGGCCCAGCTCGCCAGCTGGCTGCTGCTGGTGCTCGCCGGTTTCACGCTGCTGCTGTGGCCGTTCTCGTCCCTGGGGATAACCCGGGCGTTCACCGACGCCGGATCTTCCATCTTCACCCTGGGTTTCGCGGAACCGGGTGGCTCGGTGCCGGCCGTTCTGGTGTTTATCGCGGCGATTTCCGGTCTGGTGATCGTCGCGCTACAGGTTGGTTACCTACCGACTCTGTATTCGGCGTTCAACCGCCGCGAGACCGAGGTGGCGCTGCTGTCCGCGCGGGCCGGCATCCCGGCCTGGGGACCTGAACTGCTCGCCCGGACGCAATACGCGCTTGGACCCGTGTCCACAATAGACACACTCCCGGGCCTCTACACCCAGTGGGAGCGGTGGGCCGCCGACGTGGCCGAGAGTCACACCACCTACCTGCCGCTGGTCTGGTTCCGCTCGCCCCGGGCCCGGTCCTCCTGGGTGACCGCGTTGCTTGCCGTGCTCGACTCAGCGGCCATGATCTTGGCGCTGTCACCGTCCCAGGCACCCGCCGTGCAGGCCAGGCTGTGCCTGCGCAGCGGGTTTCAGTGCCTGAACCGGGTCGCCCAGGCGATGGGGTTCGATATCCCTGACGAAGTGTCGAACGGAACGCAAACCCAGCTGACCTACGACGAGTTTCTCGACGCGGTGGCGCGGCTGAAGGAAGTGAACTTCCCGATCGAGCGCGACGCGGCGTCCGCGTGGCCGGACTTCACCGGCTGGCGAGTGAACTACGAACGCGCCGCCTACGCGATCGCGGACGCGGTCGACGCGGTGCCCGCCATGTGGTCAGGTCCCCGGCGACAGGGCATCCCGCCGATTCCCCCGCTACGGCCCGCACCGGGCCGCGCCATGGACCGCCATCACCCATTGCCGGGGCCAGCTGTGGAAAACCTGCGGGGCGCCGGGCAGGCACGGAGTAAACCGGACCAGCCCGGCGTGTTATCCACCGCTAACCACAGGTAATCCACCGCCATTCACAGCCGTTATCCACAATCTGTGGTCAGGCGCTCGCGGATCCCGGGACTATGCTTCGCGGATCGCGGAGATCTCGAACTCGAGCGTGACCTTCTCGCTGACCAGCACGCCGCCGGCCTCCATCGGCGCGTTCCAGTTGACGCCCCACTCCTTGCGGTTGATGACGACCGAGCCCTCAAAACCCGCGCGGAAGTTGCCGAACGGGTCGGTGGCCGCCCCCTCGAAGGTGAACGGGATCGTCACCGGCTTGCTGACGCCGCGCACCGTGAGGTCGCCGGCCAGGTCGAAGCTCTCGTCGCCGGTCTTGCTCGCCGAGGTGGACACGAAGGTGATCTCCGGGTACTCGTCCATCGCGAGGAAGTCGTTGCTGCGCAGGTGGCCGTCGCGCTGCTCGTTGCGGGTGTCGATGCTCGCCGCCTTGATCGTGACGGTCGCGCTCGACTTGTCCGGTTCGGCGCCGTCAATCACGAACTGCCCGGTGAAGTCGTTGAACGCGCCGCGGACCTTGGTCACCATCGCGTGCCGCGCGACGAAGCCGATCCGGCTGTGGGCCGGGTCGATGTTGAAGGTCCCGCTGAGCTGGTTCAGGTCCTGCGTTGTGGTTGGGGTAGTCATAAAGCCCTCCGTGAGTCTTGTGAATGACGTGTCATGTAGCTCCAGCATAGATGACACGTCATTCATTCCGGTACTCTGGTAAGAGATTAAAACGGGGGTCGCGAGGCCGACGAGGAGGGGGTGACCGTGAGCGAGCAATGGCTCACCGAGGAACAGCAACGGATCTGGCGTGCTTACCTGTCCGTGGAGTCAATGCTGCCTGCGCAGCTCAACCGGCAACTCCAGGCGGCGTCGGGTTTGTCGATCGCCGAGTACGGCGTGCTGGTCCAGCTCAGCGAGGCTCCCGGCGGGCGGATGCGCCCGTTCGAGCTGGGCAAGTCGCTCAACTGGGAGCAAAGCCGCCTATCTCATCAGATCGCCCGGATGGAAAACCGGGAGTTCGTCATCCGCGAGCAGTGCCAGAGCGACAAGCGGGGCGCCTTCATCGTGCTCACCCCGTCCGGGCGCGCCGCCATCGAGGCCGCCGCCCCCGGACATGTGGACGCGGTGCGCGCCCTGGTCTTCGGCCGGCTGACCCCGGATGAGGCAGCCGCCCTCGGCGATGCCTGCGCCAAGATCGCCGCCGGCCTAGATGGGTGACCATCTCTTAGCTGGTCGGTGTGGCACCGACCAGCTAAGAGTGCGGGTAGTGCAGCACTCACGAGGAAAATTCAGCGGCCCCCGCCGGAGTTCCCGCCCCCGCCTGAGCCGTCAGAGCTTGAGCCGCTCGAACCGGAATCACCAGAGCCCGAGCCGCCGGTATCGAACCCGCCCCCTCGGGAGCCAGATCCCCCCATCCCGTTATGCGGGCTGGCGGTGCTCGGCGGGTTGCGAGCGTCCGGCGCGGGCGTGCCGTTGGGGGTCGGTGCCCAGTCGGGCGAGCGAGTGGGCTCACCGGAGGTGAGGGTATCCGGCTGACGGCTTGGCGCGGCGTGCGTGGCCGAGCTAGTCGAGGGGCTGGTGCTGGGCGAGTGCGTCGGGTGGCCGGC
>JBEKHI010000494.1:0-5554 GCA_050012355.1 Streptosporangiaceae bacterium
CCGAGCTTCCATAGCACGTCCATCGCGGGCAGCACGATGTCCGGATCGCGCGGCGCGAGCGCTATCGCACGGAGCGCCGCCACCGCGGCCGCCGTCTCATCCCCGGCGCAGAACAGTACCTTCGCCACGTCCCGTTGCAGGCTGTCGTCGCGGGGCACCAACTCGGCGGCGGCGCGGAACGACGGTGCCGCGGCGCGCGCCAGTTCGGTGGTCAGCCGCCCGGCCGACAGCACCTTGTACCCATAACGAGCGCTCAGCATGCCCAGCGCGCACCGCAGTCCCTCGCGCGGGAGTTCCGGTAGCGCGGCGTGCCGCCGCAGCAGCGCGGGTGTTCCGGCGTCCCCGACGCCGCGCAGCAACGCCAGGTTCGCGAAGTACACGTCGAGCGCGAAGACAACGCTGTCCGGATAGCCGAGCCCGGTGACGAGTTCGCGTGCCTGGCTGACCAGCGCCGCGTCGTTATGGCCGGCTTGTCGTGGTACTGGGCTTGGGGAGACGGCGGCGGCCAGGCGGAGCAGCCGGCGCTCGGGCAGATCCGCGGGCACCGCGGCGGTGAACTGGGTCGCGGCGGCGAGCAGCCGCGTCGCCGCGCGCTCGTCACCGGAGGCGAGCGTCTCGGCCCAGAGCTGGATGGTTTCCCGGCAGCCGTCGCCGAACGTCCACCAGAAACTGGCCGCGCAGTAGTCCGTCGCCGCGTTCAGCACCGGCTCGGCCCGCAACCGCGTGGCGAAGTCGGGGTGCTCGCGGGCGGCGGCGCGCCAGCGCTCGCGCGCGTGGTCCAGGTAACGGCGCGCGACGCGGGACCTCATCGCCGCGAACGCGTCGTCGCGCAGCAGCCGGTCCCGCAGGTAGGCGGCGATCAGCGGGTCCAGTTCTCCCGCGCGGAGCATCGGAAGCCTAGGGGTATGGAGGCCGAGGTCGGCGCAGATGGCGGACACCACCGGGTGTCCGGGGTGGCCACCGGTCATCGCGAGCACCGACAGGTAGAGCAGATCGGACTCGGCCAGCCGCCCGAGCAGCCGGTCGGTGAAGACGTGCAGCAGGTAGCCGGACGGCCAGTCGCCGCGCCGCAGCGCGATCGCGGCCAGCAGCGGGATTCCGAACGTCTCCTCGCGCAGCCAGCCCGCGGTGATGCGGTCATCGGCGGCCAGCTCGGCCAGCTCGGCGTCGGTGAACGGCCGCAGCTCGGCGAGCAGCACCGCGTCCGCGACCGGCCGCGACCACCGGGGCACCGGGTCGGCCGGGCTGCCGGGTCCCAGCCATTGCCCGCCGACCAGCCACAGCACCCGGTGGCCGCGCAGCGGCGCGACGAGCTCCGCGGTCAGGTAGTCCAGCTGCTCGCGCACGTGCTCGCAGCTGTCCTGCCAGATCACCAGCAAGCGCTTGGCCGCCATCCGCCGCAGGTCCGCGGTGAGCGCCCGGGCGAGATAGCCCGCCGGGTCGGCGAGCGCCGCGTACGCCTCATCGTCGACGAGATTCCTGGAGTGCAGCCAGCCAGCGAACCTGCGTTCCGCCGCGATGGCCAGTGCCTGGGCGAACTCTCCGGCGGCGTCCGCGATCGGCCCCGCGGGCAGCGCGCCGCGCGCGAGGTCGCCGATGCCGCGCACCGTGCTGGCGTCCTCGGCCTCCCGCCACCGCAGCGGATGCCTCGCGCGGTGCTGGTCGAGCGCGCTCAGCGCCGCCATCCGGGTGTGCTGGGCCCGCCGGAACGCGGTGGCGGCGCCGCACTGGTCATCGATCGCCTGCGCGATCCGCTGCGCGAAGCCGAGCCTGTCCTCGGGCGGCCCGTAGTCCCAGTCGAGCCGGACGACGACGGTTTTCGGCGGCAGCTTGGCGAGCAGTTGCGCGGCGAGCATCGACTTGCCGATACCGGAGACCCCGGTCAGCACGACCAGCGGCGTGCTCCCGCGCCCGGCCGCCTGCTCAGCGGCCTGCGCGGCGAACGCGGCCATGATGGGCCGCCGCCCGATGAACTCCTCCCCCGCCATACCCTCGCCCCCCATGTTCAACGGTAACTCCGCGCCACGCACCGCGCCTGCAGCCCAGGCGGCGTGTCACGAGGGGAATCTCGAATATAAGTCCGGGAGCAGCGGGAGTGCTTCGAAGACGTGCCGTTCCCACAGGTGCATGGAGGTGTGCTCGGGGTACGGACCAGCCGACGCCGGGTCGCCGTACACCCGGGCGGTCCGGTGCGCCGCGGTGTACGGCTCCCATCCGGGCGAACCAGTCGCGGCGAACGACGCCCACTCCGAACGCATCAGGTCGCTCAGCGCGGTAAACGATTCTCCCGGGGTCTGGCCGATGATCTGGCCGGATATCCCATTAGGGTCCGACACGCCGAACACCATCGGCACGTCAAGCGAGTGACATGAGCCCAGCTCGGGCGCCGCGGGCGCGGGACACGTGAGCTCGTAGAGGTACGCCGTGCCGCCGCCGACCGCGTGCGCCTGCGCGAGGTGCAGGGTCGGCATCCGGAACAGCCAGTCCGAGTACAGCCGCTCGTACAGGTCCGCCGCCGACAGCGACGGGTACGCGAAACGGTACTTGGACGGTGACGGAGCGAACGCCTCGAGCAGCGCCGAGGTGTCCTGCTCCGTTATCTTGTCCAGCCTCCCGGACATCGCCAGGAAGATCCGGTACTCGTCGCGAGTATGGCCGATGAGCAGCCGGACGCCCCGCGACGCGCCATCCATCACCGCGCGCCACGGGGCGCGCGGCAGCACCTCCCCGTCCACCACCGGGGAGTACATGGTGTCGCAGAGGGCCAGCTGGCCCCACCGGGAAAACGAGCTCATCCGGGCGCCTACCGCGTCTCCGGCGGCCGACAGCTCGCTCGGGGGCAGCTTCGCGAACGTTTGCCGTTCGGCCGGGCCGACCCCCGCCTCGGCGCCGATCTCGCTGGCGACGTCGGCCGCGAGTTCCGTGGACAGGAACGTGCCCGGCAGGCTGCTCACGATGGCGTGGCTGAACAAGCCGTCCGCCGACGGCATCGCGAGCAGCGCGGCGACCAGGCCCGCGCCGGCCGACTCGCCAGCCACGGTGACGTTGGCCGGGTCGCCGCCGAACGCCCGCACGTTCTCCGCGATCCAGCGCAGCGCCGCGACCACATCGAGCAGCCCGCGGTTGGCCGGCGCGTCGGCGAGCTGCGCGAAGCCCTCCACGCCGAGCCGGTAATTGCAGGTCACGACCACCATGCCGTGCTGGGCGAGAGCGGTGCCGTCGTAGCCCGGCTGACTGGAGGAACCGCTGCGGTAGGCGCCGCCGTGGATCCACGTGAAGACCGGCAGACCGTCGTTATGGACAGCTGGCGTCCATATGTTGAGGGTTAGCCAGTCGTCGCCGGCCGACGCGGCGGCCGGCCTCCCGGCGAACGCGGCCTGCGGCGCCGCCGGGCCGAAGGCCACGGCGTCGCGCACCCCGTCCCAGCGTTCCGGTGGCGCGGGCGCGGCGAAACGCAGCTCACCGACCGGCGGGCGCGCGTAAGGCAAGCCGCGGAATATGTGGATCCCCGCCTGCTCTTGTCCGCGCACTCGCCCGTAGGCAGTATTTACCTCGGGCACGGGGTTCCTCCTCCGTGGCGCTATGCCACGGGTTCGAGGATAACGACCGGGATGATGCGCGGCGCGGCTTTCTGTACGTATTCACCGAACTGCGGCGCTCGCTCCACCTGGCGGGCGTAGATCACGTCGCGTTCCGTCGGCTCCGCGACGCGCGCCCGCGCCGCGATCGTCTCGTCGCCGACCTCGATGGTGACGTCCGGATGGGCGACCACGTTGCGGAACCAGTCGGGATGGACCGGCGCGCCGGCTTTGGATCCGAAGATCGCGTAGGTCTCGCCCACCTTCTGGTAGCCCAGCGGGGTCACTCGCTCCTTGCCGCTCTTCGCACCGGTATGGTGCAAGAGCAGCAGCGTCGCGTTCTCGAAGTTGCCGCCCACCTTGCCGTGGTTCGCGCGGAATTCCTCGATGACCGAGGCGTTGAAGTCTGTCATGAACTGAGATTGTAGGTGGCTGATGGGCTCCCGGCTGGAACCTGAAGGCGATTACGAGGCCGAGACGTTCGCTGATGAAGCCTTTAGCGACATAACGGCGGGTGGTGCCCGGTTCGCGGACTGCCAGCTCACCCGGGTGGCAATCGAGGACGCGAAACTCCGTCGCGCCCGGTTCGCCGACACGGTCTTTGCCGAAACGCGGCTGGTCAGCGTCGACCTTTCGGAGACCGGCTGGACCGGGGTCACGTTCACCGGTTGCGTGCTGGCGGGGGTGCAAGCGTTCAGTTCGGCGCTGCGCCGGGTGAAGTTCTCGCACTGCAAGCTGGACTCGGTCAACCTGCGCGACGCCACGCTCACCGACGTGCTGTTCGAGGACTGCATGATGCGGGCCACCGACTTCGGGTCCGCGAAGCTCACCCGGGTCCGGTTCGGCGGGTCACAGCTAGACGGTGCCGACTTCACCAAGGTGACCTGCTCCAGCGTGGACCTGCGGGGAGCGGACCTGGACATCACCGCGGGCTTCGATTCCCTGCGCGGCGCGACAATCGACAGCGTCCAGCTGGTCTCGCTGGCCCCCTACCTCGCCCGCCACCTAGGCATCCGGGTGGAGTGACGGCTGCGCGCGCCCGCGCCCGCGCCCGCGCCCGCGCCGGACATATCCCTTATATCCGTCAGTAGCGGCGGATCGGTGGCTGACCGATTCTGGTTGGTGCTGCACTAACAAGCCTCTTTGCTGGGTGGTGCAGCATTCACCAGCAAAGCCGCGTCCCCGGCCGCAGCGATCACGAGCACCACTAGTACCAGCAGCACCGCGAATGACTCGGGGCCGCGATCACTCGGAGGTGCTTAGGCGCTGCATGGCGCGGGCGAAGGCGTCGCCTCGGTCGCGGTAGTCGCGAAACTGGCCGAAGCTGGGAGCGGCCGGGGATAGCAGCACCACTCCGGCCGGGCGAGCCCAGGCGAAGCCGGACTGTACCGCGTAGTCCAGGTCCGGGCAGTCGAGTACGCCGGAGCCGCCGGAGCGCCAGGCGGCGGATGTGTTACCGAGGGCTACCTGCTCGAAGGCGGCGCGGATCCTCCGGCCGCTGTCGCCGACGGTCAGCACCAGGGTGGGCGCGTCGCGGGTCACGATCCCGGCGGCGAGCGGCTCGTAGTCGATGCCGCGGTCCTGGCCGCCGGCGATCAGCGCCACCCGGCGGCCGGGGAACGCCTCGAGCGCGGCCAATGTAGGCAGCACATTGGTCGACAGGCTGTCGTCGACGAACGTGACGCCCTCGATGGTCCCGATGTTCGTGAGCCTGCTCGGCAGGCCGGGGTAGCCCTCAGCCGCTTTGCGCAGCTCGTCGTCATCGGGGTGGAACCCGAGCGCCGCCAGGCAGCGGCGGGCGATGAGCGCGTTGCGCCGGTTGTGCGTGCCGAGCAGACCAAGCGGCTGCGTCCACTCGGCTGGTTCGTCATGCACCCACTCGATCCTTGGCCCGAGCAGGCTGGCGCGGGCGCGGATCAGTTCGCTGTCGCCGTTGGCGATCGTCAGCTCGGCGCCCGGCTGAGAGCAGGCGGACA
>JBEKHI010000495.1:0-5533 GCA_050012355.1 Streptosporangiaceae bacterium
GAAGGGGAGAGTCATGCGGATGTCGGCGTTGAAGAGCGTCCAGGTCTCTGCGGCCACATTGCTAGTGCTAGCCGCGGTCAGTGCCTGCGGCAGCTCAGGTGGCAGCTCCAATTCAGCGAGCAGTTTGTCGTCGCGTTCGGGCGCGGCTCGTATCACGCTGGGTTTCGCCGTGCCCATCGATAGCACGATCCAGGCGTTCCCCGAGGTGAAGTCGGCGATGGAGGCGACCACCGACGCGATCAACGCCGCTGGGGGCATTAACGGCCACAAGGTGCAGGACATGTTCTGCGACACGCAGTTCACCGCCAACGGCGAGATTTCCTGCATGCGGGAGCTCACCGTCGCGAAGGTAAGCGCGATCATCGACCCTAACCTGATCAACGATCAGAGTGGAGCTGGCATAAAATTCGCGGTCGCCAACGGTATTCCGGTGGTCGGCACGCAGGGGCTGTCGCCGTTCGACTTCACTACTCCGGGGGTCTTCGCGCTCGGGAGCGGCAATCCGGGCTACGCGTACGGCGCGGTCGCCGCGCTGGTCAAGTCGGGTGCGAAGAAGATCGCGTTGTTTGGCTCGAATGAGTCGGGGGCCGACTACATCCTGGGTCTTTGTGCAGACGCCCTGAAGAGCGCCGGCATGAAGCCAGCGGCGTTCGTTCAAGTCGACCCCAGTGCGGACCCGACCTTCGCCTCAGGTGCCGCGAAGGTGGAATCCGCCGGAGTCGACGGCGTGGTGATCATGTCCTCTCCCACCTACATTCCGAAAGAGGTTCTTTCCCTGCGGCAGACGGGTTACAGCGGCTCGATCGCGACGGTCGCCGCGGTCGTGACGCCGCCGATCATCCAGGCCCTCGGGGCTCATGCCAACGGCGTCATGGTCAGCAGCCAGCTGGCCCTCGTCTCCGATACCTCCAACCCGGCCGTCGCAGCGTTCGAAGCGGTCATGAAGAAGTACCAGCCGCAAGCGCTCCTGGACGAGGACAGCGAGCAGATGTACGCCGCCATCAAGCTCTTCGCGACCGTGATGGCGCACGCGACGTCCTTCGCCCCGTCCGCCGTGCTGAAGGCGTTCAAGTCGCTGTCCAGCCCGGTGAACCTCGGCCTCATCGGGCCGTACCAGGTCGTGCCCCAACGGACGTACCTGAAGTTCGCTCCGCAGATTTACAACCCGACTGTCGCGATCGGCAGGGTTCAGAACGGCGTGATCGTGGCTGATCCGCACCAGCTGATCAACCCGTTCACGATTCTGACCAGCAGCCACAGCTGACCGGTCGGCTGCCGCTCTACGTCTCGCGGTACGGCCATGACCACTCATGGCCGTACCGCGAGCGGTCGCGCCACGTCCGCCTGTCACTCCGCAATACGCGGTCTGGTCATTTCCCTCTCAGAGGGTTACTGTGACTGCGATATCCGATATCAGACTTAGACAGATCCGGCTCGGTCCCCTGGCGGGCGCGAGAAAATTGTGAAGGAACACCGAGATGGAGATCCTCCGGTTCATGCTTTTGGGCCTTGGAACGGGCGGCGTCTTCGCCATGCTCGCCCAGGGCCTCGTCCTGGTCTATCGTGGCTCGGGTCTGCTCAACTTTTCGCAGGGTGCCATCATGATGGCCGGCGCCTACGCCTTCTATGTGTGTACCAGCAAGCTCAACATGCCGCTCGTGGCCGGGACGGTAATCGCCCTGGCCTTCTCGGGCTTGTTGGGCGCGCTCATCCACCTGGTGGTGCTGCGGCACCTGCAGCGTTCGTCCACGCTGACGCGGGTGACAGCCACCCTCGCCGTCACGATTGCGCTGCAGGCCGCCGCGTACCTGATCTTTGGGTATGAGCCGCTCGCGGTCAAGTCGATCGTCCCCATGTCGACCGTGCACGTGTTCTCGAACCAGCTGGGCATCGGCGCGAACGTGCTGGCGATCTTGCTCATCAGCCTGGTCATTACGATTGTGCTTACCGTCGCCTACCGGGTTACCTCGTTCGGGCGGGTGACTACGGCCGTCGCCGAGAAGCAGCGCATCGCCGCGGCGCTCGGCCACTCGCCCGATATCGTCGCCAGCGTGAACTGGGCCCTCGGCGGAGTCATCGCCGGCCTGGGCGGCATTTTGATCGCGCCGATCTTGTTCCTCGACCCGACCCAGCTCGTCTTGCTGGTGCTGCCCGCGATGGCGGCGGCGCTGCTCGGCGGGTTCTCCTCGTTCCCGATTACGTTCGTGGTGGCCATAGTCATCGGGATGGCCGAGTCGCTCATCGGCCGTTACGTGTCCCAGCCCGGCTGGGACAGCGCGGCACCGTTCATCGTCGTGGTGGTCGTACTGCTGGTCCGCGGCCAGGTGCTACCGCTGCGCAGCTATGTACTGGACCGGCTGCCCGCAGTGGGCAGCGGCCGGATCCGCTGGGGTGTCGTGCTGGTCCTGTACGGCATCGGCGCCTATCTGACGCTGGCGTCGAATCTGGACTGGGGCCTGGCCTTCATCGGCACGCTCTCGCTAGCGATCATCTGCCTATCGGTCGTGGTCATCACCGGCTACGCCGGTCAGCTCTCGCTGGCGCAGTCCGTGATAGCCGGCGTCGCGGCGCTGGTGGCGGCCAGGCTGGCCGGTCACACGCCCTTCCTGGTCTCGCTGCTGATCGGCGCGGTCGCGGGCATGTGCGCCGGCCTGCTGGTGGGTATCCCGGCCCTTCGCACGCGCGGGGTCACCCTCGGGGTCGCGACCCTGGGGCTCGGCTCCGGCCTGGTCGCTGTCGTGCTGACCAACCCGAGCTACACCGGAGGCGGGGAAGGCATCGTGGTCTCCAACCAGTCGATCTTCGGGTGGAGCATCAGCCCGATATTCTCGGCCAACCGGTACGCGTTCGTGTCGCTGACCGTCTTGTTCCTGATATGTATCGGCATCGCGAACCTTCGCCGCGGGGGCACCGGGAGACGGCTCATCGCCCTGCGGTCCAACGAGCGGGCCGCTGCCTCGCTCGGTATACAGACTTCCGCGCTCAAGGCTTACGCCTTCGTCATCGCGGCCGGGATCGCGGGCATCGGGGGGGTGCTTTTCGCGTTCGCGCAGCCGACCGTCCTCTTCAACGGGACGACCGACGATTTCTCGGTCTACGCCAGTCTCCTGGTCGTGGCCATGACCGTGGCGGGCGGCGTCGGGATGGTGGGCGGCGCCCTGCTCGGCTCCACGATGCTCGCCGGCGGGATCGTGAGCCAGTTGCTGTCGGGCTGGAGCTCGGTCAACCTCTACCTGCCGCTTATCGGCGGCATCGGCTTGATCCTCGTACTCATCCAGGGACCGGATGGACTGTTTGAGTTCAACCGCCGGATCATAATGTCGCAGGCCGAGAAGCTGTCGCGCTTCCTGCCACGGATCCCCTGGCCCAGGCGACGCCGCTACGACCCGCTGCGCGCGAGCGACACCGCTGTGCGCGTGACGCCAGCGACGTTGACCGTGCAGGGCCTGTCCGTGTCGTTCGGCGGTATCAAAGCGGTCAGCGACGTCGATCTGGTCGTTGAGCCGGGCAAGGTGCACGGTCTCATCGGGCCCAACGGCGCGGGCAAGACCACGCTCATCGACGCTGTCACCGGCTTCGTGAAGTCCACCGGCAGCGTTCGGCTCGGCACTCGAGAGATATCTCAGCTCAGCGCCCGCTCCCGGGCCAAGGCGGGTATCGCGCGCAGCTTCCAGTCCCTCGAACTGTTCAATGACCTGACCATTCTGGAGAACCTGGTCGTCGCGTGCGAGAAACAGCGGCTCTACCGCTACGTGACTGACATGGTCTGGCCCGGGCGGCCCAAGCTTTCCGCCGCCGCGGTCGAGGCGGTCGAGGACTTCGGACTGGCCGGAATCATCGACAAGCGACCGGACAGCATCTCCTTCGGTCAGCGCAAGACGGTCGCGATCGCCCGGGCGATCGCCGCGGCTCCGTCGGTTCTGCTCTTCGACGAACCCGCGGCCGGCCTGACCGACCACGAGGCGGCTGAGTTCGCCAGGCTGATCCGGCGGGTGGCTGACGAGTGGAACATCGGCGTGCTTCTCGTGGAACACAAGATCGACATGGTGATGTCGATCAGTGACACTGTGACGGTCCTCGAGTCCGGCCGCACGCTGGCCGCGGGTCCCCCGCAGGAGGTCATGGCCTCAGCGGCCGTGATCGACGCATACCTCGGCTCGACGGTGTCCGAGCCGGTGGCGAAGGCCGCACCGGAAGGCATCGAGAGCAAGGCCTGACCAGACCGCGCGACCGCGCTATCCACCGCACAACTTGAGGAAGCCCATGACGACCAAGGCGGAACCGACTACCAGCACGGGTGACTCCGTGGCGGCGACCCGGCGGGTGGGCTTCGTCGGGCTAGGCGACATGGGCGGCCGCATCGCGCGTCGCATCGCGTCGTCCGGCTTCCCGCTCACCGTCTTCGACCGTCGACCGGACGCAGTCGCGGACCTGGTGACCGCCGGGGCCAGCGGGGCTCCCGACGTCCGCGCCGTGGCCGCGGCCAGCGACATCCTGTGCGTCTGCGTCGTCGATGACGACCAGGTGCGCGATGTCGTTGCAGAGCTGACGCTCCGGCCCGGCTCGACCCTGGTGATCCACAGCAGCGTGCTGCCGCAGACCGCGCAGGATATCGCTGCGCAGCTGGTCTCCGCCGGAGTGCACGTCGCGGACGTCCCGGTGAGCGGCTCACGTCCGGCCGCCGACAACGGAACGCTGACGGCACTAGCCGGCGGCGAGCCGTCAGTGGTCGCGGCGCTGCGTCCGCTGCTCTCGACGTACTGCGCGAAGGTCATCCATGCGGGCCCGCTCGGTGCCGGGTCCCTGCTCAAGATCGCCAACAACGTAATGCTGCATATGAATCACCTCGTTGCGGTGGAGGCGGCCCGATTCGCACGCGCGCACGGGATCGAGGAGTCGGCGCTGATCGAGGCGGCCAACGTGTCAAGCGGCCGGTCGTGGGTCACCGAGAACTGGGGGCTCCTCGACGACATGCTGTTCGATCACCCACTCCGCGGAACGGAGGGCGTCTACGAGATCATGTCCAAGGAGATGTGGCACGCAGTCCAGATCTCGCGGGCGTCGCTGTTGCCAATGCAGCTCACTGCGCTGGGCACCCAGCTGTCGAAGTCCTACTTCCAGGAGCGTGAGGCGCTTTTGGGACCGCAACGAGCACCAGAGGACGGCGGAAGGCGCGGCTGACCGTCCCGCCGATCCGATGACGGCTGCAATACGTCGGCCAGCTCCCGCGGTTCCCGTGAGGGGAGCTTTTCGGCTCTGTCAAGATGGAACTTCTTGGTGGGGCGGCGCGTCGCCACCCCACCAAGAAGCGGTCCGGGTTTCGCACCGGGCTCTAGGTCCGGGCGAGGTACTGCTGACGGTACTTTGGGAGCTGTGTAGGTCGCCTGCGCGATGAGGCTCAGGGGCTGACGGCAAAGTTCATGCGGCTACCGCCACGAAATGCCAGATCCGAAAGCCGCGGGTCAGCGTACTCCCGTGTGGCCACGATAAGGCCATTACGGACCGTCATGTGGTAGGAGTAGGTGTTGTTATA
>JBEKHI010000496.1:0-7797 GCA_050012355.1 Streptosporangiaceae bacterium
AGCCTGATCAGCCGTCCGAGGATCTCGAAGTTAACCAGCCCATGCTGGCTCGCGAGGGTCACGATCTCGCCGCCGATCTCGTCTCGCCGCAGCGCGTACCCCGGGCCCTGCGTGACCAGGATCTGGAACCCGGTCCGCGATGATCTGCCCGGCTCGATCCCGCGGCGCAACGCGCCGACAAAGGTCCGGATCGCCCCGGCCGCGCCGGCCGGGGGTGTCTCCCACAGGTCCTCGATCAGTACGCTGAGCGGGACGATCCGGCCGCGCGCGACGGCGAGCCTCGCCAGCACAGCCCGGTGCCGGGGACCCTTGAGGTCCAGCGCCGCGCCGTCGGCGCCCCAGGCGGCGACTGGGCCAAGTACCCCGAACATCACCCGGCCATGCTACGGCGCTGATCAGATGCTGATCACGGTAGGTGACAGTGAAGCCATGAACCTGACCATCCCCGGATTCCGCTACGAACGCGTCCTCGTCGCCGACGGCGTGGCCCTGCACACGGCTATCGGCGGATCGGGCAGCCCGGTCGTGCTGCTGCACGGATTCCCGCAAACGCACCTGATGTGGCGGCATGTCGCCGCTGATCTGGCCGCCGAGCACACCGTGATCTGCCCGGACCTGCGCGGCTACGGCGCGAGCGACAAACCAGTCGGTACATACTCAAAGCGGATCATGGCCGCCGACATCGTGCCGCTCGCCAAGACCCTTGGATACGACCGGTTCGCCCTGGCCGGGCACGACCGGGGCGCGCTGGTCGCGATCAGGGCCGGGCTGGACCACCCGGGTTCGGTCAGTCACCTCGCCGCCCTGGACGTCCTCCCCACGCTTGACATGTGGAGCGTCCTGCACGGCGCCAACGCGGCGGTGGCCTTCCATCTGTACCTGATGGCCCAGCCGCCGGGCCTGCCGGAACAGCTGATCGGCGCCAGTGCCGACGCCTTCTTCGGGCACTTCCTCGACGCTTGGGCCCGGCGACCCGATGCCATTCCGGACGACGTGCGGGCCGAGTACCTGCGAGCCTCCCGCGAGGCGGTGCCCTCCATCGTGGCGGACTACCGGGCCAGCGCGGGCATCGATATCGAGCACGACCAGGCGGACCGCGCCGCTGGACGTGTCCTGACCATGCCGTTGACCGTAGTTCAGCAGGACTGGGGCGCGGCCCTCGGCTATGACGCCGTCGCGATCTGGGGTGCTTGGGCACCGGATCTGGTCCATCACACGATCGACTCGGGGCACTTCATGGCCGAAGAGGCACCGGAGCGCATCACCGGCCTGCTCCGCCAGCTCATCGCCCGCGTGCCCAAGGAGATCCCCGGCCAGATCGTTGATCGGGAAGTGCGGGCAGGTCACACGTGGTCGTAGGCGATCAGGGATCGCTTGACGGGGGCGCCGATCTGCCAGTTGTGCCAGATGCAGGCGTTGAGGGCGAGGAGCCGCTGGATGATGCGGGCCTAGAGTGATGCGGCCGCGCTGGTTCTTCAGGGTCCAGATGACGTCCTCGGCCCGCTGGCGGTGCCAGTTCGGGAACGGGCGCGGCTGCTTCTCGTCCTTGCGGGCGGGGCGGATCAGGGTCAGTCCCAGGCTGTCGCCGGCGAAGAACTCCTCGGTGCCGTGTCCGGGCAGGCCGTTGCCGGTGACGACGGGGGTGCCGGGCGCGGGGCGGTTCGCGGGCTGGCGTTCCGGGGTTTGCCGGGCGTGGTCCTGCTCGCCGTGCAGTTTCGGGTTCGCGAGGCTGGACCCCGGTGACGGTGCCGTCGCGGGTGCAGATGATCAGCAGCTTGGCGCTCCGGTAGCAGCGGGAATGGCTCGGGCAGTACCCGTAGCCGGGGTGCCCGGACAGGTCGGAGCGTTTCGCGGTGACGGCGGATGATCCGGTCGGTCAGTTCGGCGTGGAGTGCGGTCAGGAGGGTGTCCAGGCCGGCGGTCATGACGGGCTCGGGGGTCGGGATGTGTGGCTTGATCGCGCGCAGCGACCGCCCTTGTTCGCGACGGGCGGCCGCGCCCGCGATCTGGCGAAGCCGGTGTCCGCCCGTTCTGGCCGCGCCGGGCTGGTGCCGGCGATGTGGCGGCGGGGCTGCCGCTGGTGCGGGTCAGCGTTGGTTGCCCGCCTTGAGCCAGGCGATGTAGCTGGCGGCTGCGCGGACGGTGCCGTACTCCGGCTCGAACCCGGTGTCGTGGCGGAGCCGGGTGATGTCAAGAGCGGCGCCTGGCCGGCCGGCGCCGGCCGGGAGGCCGGGTGCGGCCTCGGGCACGGCTTGGCGGATGGCTGCGATCACCTCGGCGTTCGTGGTCACCCGCCCGGACGCGATGTTGTAGGTGCGGTGCTGGAGATGCCCGGCGAGCTGGATCAGGGCTATCGCGCGGCCGGTGTCCTTGACGTAGCACAGGTCGAGCCCGTCGCCGAGGTGCGGCGGGATGAGCAGGGCGGACAGGTCCAGGGGCCGGGCGCGGCGAAGAACGGGTCTGGCCGCTGCGGCGCTGCAGCACGACGCTCGGCTCGCCGAGGCCGTGCAGCGCGCGGACGGTGCGGGAGCCGATGAACCCGGACCCTCCAGTGACGAGAATCATCACGTTCCATTCGTCAGCATGACAAATCATCAGCAGGACTGACAGTCAGTCTACTGGCATTACCGGGGGTGCCGAGGCCGGGTCCTGAAGCAGCGGGCCGAGTCCGCGCGTGACGACGTGCCCGGCTATCTCCTCAAGCACCCGCACCCCGCGCTGGAGCACCGGACGCAGGCCGCTCTCACCGACATCGGGATAACCGTGCGCGACCTCGGCGCGCTCCAGGTCATCGCAAGCGGGGAAGCGTCATCACAGCAGCAAGCCGCGGCCGTGCTCGGCGCCGGCCGCACCTCGATGGTCGCGCTCGAACGCCAGGCAATCGTCGCCCGCAGGCCCCCGGAACAAGACCGGCGACGCAACATCATCGCGCTCACCGACCACGGCCCGGAGGTACACCAGCAGGCAGAGAGCCGGTACTCCCAGACCGAGCAGGACTTCACGGCCACGCTAGGCGACGCCGGAACGGCCGGGCTCCGGCAAGCGCGGACCGTGCCCAGCGAGAACGGCCACACCTGAGCAGGCACCCGGACAAGTCTCCATCAAGAAGCGGCAGCCACGCACCCCCACAGCATGCCGCCGCACGGCCCTCCCGCCAGCCAGGAAATACCGATCAACGATCTAGATCAATCATCTCTGGCAGCGGCCGAACGGGCTACGAATTGTTCTTGGAGGCGGATGTGGCGGAACTGGTAGGCCGCCCCTGCCTGCCGGAGTACGCCTGCTCGATGCGCCTCGGCGAGGAAGGAGACGACGCGCCAGGGAAGGTCGCCCTTGGCGGCTAGCCAGATACGGGCTACCTGCAGGCGAAGCCAGGACGTGAAACTGCCAGCCAGCAAGCCCAGCGCCAGGCAAACCGGGAGACTCCGCCAGATGTCGGCCGCGTTTGGCACGGGGATGACGGCGCGGGGAGCCATGTAGAGCAGTGCGGTGAGAGACGACACAACGCCTGCACGTAGTATCGCTGCGTTCCTGTCAGTTCTGAGTGTCGAGATCGGGCTGACCGCTCGAGTGGTGTCGGCAGGCAGGTCAAGCCACAGATAGAGCCCGCCGATCAGCCCTCCGATGATCCCCACGGCTAGGCATGCGGACATCCAGGAAAAGGCTACTTGGGTGAATCCCTGGATCGGAGTCATGTCCGCAGCGAGCCAGGTTTCTGCGCGCGCCGAAAGGTCCGGATATCCAAATGCAACATAGTAGGTGTGGCTATTTGGCAGCTGAGCATATATAGGGCCCGGTACATACCCTTGCGAGTTCCATTCCCAAGTGCTTACTTGAGTAAAGAACTTGACTCTCGAGAAGGCGTGAGCCTCGCACTTCACGCCGGACATACCGCTGCAGATCTGCGGCGAAGCAAGTACGGAGCCCTTGAATATTGGTGAATTTGAGAGCGGGAAGTAAAGGATAATTTTGCGCAGTGGTTCGATGTACCCTGAGCCGTTCCGGAGCCGGACGTATCTGAGTCCGTCGAGGTCGCTGTACTTGGCTCCCGCCGGAAGCTGAGCGGAAGTGCTGGCGCCCGGCGGAAGCCGACGGCTGGCCGCGTCGCTGAGCCCGACCGCGATGCCCGCTGGCAGCGACGCTGCCACCCCGAAGACCGCGGCGGCGATGAGGCCGTGTATCAGGCCGTGTCCGATCGCGTAGCCCAGCCGTCGCAGGAGAGTGGGGAACCGCCTTCTTATGCCGAGCGGTGTTGTCAGCGGTGCGGGTCTCCTGGCAATGGCCGCAGCGCCGAGTATTGTCCCGGCGGCCAAGCCGAGCATGAGCGCTTCGGCGTAAAGACTTATGTTGAACAGCGCGGTGCCGTAAACGACCTGCAAGTCACTGATGGTGGGTCCGATTAGCCGCAAGATAACGGCAGTGGCGAAAAGCGCGGCGTCGATGACCGCCGCGACGGCGACGTACCGCAGCCGGCGCGACAGTGATCTCAGGTAGCGCCCCTTCGCTGGTTCAGACGGCAGTCTCGCGGTGCCCGCGGCTAGGCCGGACATAAATCCGGCCGCGCCGCAAGATGCGATTCCAGCCCATGCCGTCCATCTGCCGACACAACCTAGCTCGACGGCGACGGCTGCGGTCCCGAGCCAGATGACGACGCCAGATGCTAGCCAGCGAAGCGGACGAGGCATCGCATCCTCCAGCCGCCACCACTGCAGGTCCCTCGTGGCCATGCTGTCGAGGTGCCTGGCGAGGAAGCCTAGCCAGCGTTCCGCGCTGTGCGCGTCCCAGTTGACGCGTCGTGGGCTGCCGTCGGTGACCGGGGTAGCGGTGAAAGCGGCCGGGACGAATGAAGCCAGCAGGTGCGCTTCGAGATCAGCCGGACTGGAAAACCGCTCGCTGAACATCGAAGCCGGGTCGGCGCGGGTATCACTGTAGATGGCCCGCGCCAGCGATGTCATCAGCGGTATGGACAGCACCTGGAGTATGGTCGCGCTCTGCGAGTCGGCGGGCTGTGTCTCTAGGCGGGCGAGGACCGGATCCCATTTGGTGCCGTGGGTAGTTGGGCGGCTTCCTGGGAGCTTTCTGGTAGTGCGGGGCAGGTAGGCCTTGAGATCATCCAGCGTAAGCGGCTGGAGTTCGATCACGGCGGCGGAGGTGAACACGTCTGAGGCGGCCACGATCTCCTCATAGTCGGTAGTCCGGCAAGTCAGGATGATCCGAGCATCAGCATCCAATGTCATGTTCAGCTGCCGCATGGCGTCGCCGCGCAGTTCAATTGCGACCTCGTCGAGCCCGTCCAGCACCGGGAGCACTCGCTGGCCGCGGATAAGTTCGCTCGCGACAGTGCGGCCGGATGGCCCGGCGGCCCGTAGCGCCGGGTAGCTCGTGGCCAACTGTCCCGTCATCCAGCTGTGCAGAGATTCGGTGAGCGGTTGCCATGAATGGAGTGGGAAGATGACCGGCACCGGGTCGCGTGGCTGACGTCGTTCCAGCAGATCGAGCGTGAACCGCAGCGTGAACACGCTCTTGCCCGCCCCCGGCGCGCCGACTACGACCAACCGTCCGGACGGCACCCGGGAGAAGACGTCGACGGCCTCGCTGAGGACGCCATCGAGGTCTGGGATCCAGCCTGAGCCACGGCGCCGCGTGATATTCGCGCGGTGATCGGTGATCAGCGGATCGCCGACTCGCCACTGGACCGGCAACGGGTCCGGGTCCTGCACGCGCCGGAGCTTTTCCTCGGTCCGCCATTGATCGCGCACCGCGTCGGCCAGTTCTTCGGCGGCTTTATCCAGATTTCTGGAGATCTCGGGATCCGGCTTGGGCCGGGTGAGCGCGATCAGGCGGTCGATTAGCGTGACGAAGAATCCGAGAATCCCGCATAGTTCAGTGGCCCTGGCCAGGTTGAATAGGTGGGCGATGGAACCCGCCATCAGGACGACGATAATGACGAGCGCTGTAATTCCCCATATTGTTAGTACGCGCCTAATTGACCGTGTGCCCCTCACTCTGTCCATCATGACACGGCTCTGTGATCTCTGAAATGAAAACGGCGATGATTGCCTTAGTGTCAACGGATAATTCGCTGACATATGACTGACTGGCGGAAATTAATATAGTTGCATATGGATTATTGAGTTATCTCCGTTTCCTTGACGGTGAACCGCATCGGCAGGCCGGTACCCGCCAGCACCGGGAGCAGTCGGAGCGCCCGTGGGTCGGCCAGGCTGAACTTCGTCGACCTCTTTGTGGTGGGGTGCTGTTCCCGTATCGTGCCGACCTGGCGTGTAATGGACTAACCCGGATGTTGCGATGGAGGCAGACTCGATGATGTACCAGGTAGTGAACCCCGCCACCGGCAAGGTGGAAGGCGAGTACCCCACGGCAACCGACGCCGAGATCAGCGACGTGCTGGAGCGATCCGCGCGGGGCTACACCTCGTGGCGGCGTACCTCTCTGGAAGAGCGCGCCGAGATCCTTCGCCGGGTCTCCCAGCTGTACCGCGACCGCACCGACGAACTGGCCGCGATCATCACCCGGGAGATGGGCAAGATCACTAAGGCGGCCAAGGGGGAGCTACGGTTCGCCTCCGCCATCTACCAGTACTACGCCGACAACGGGGCGGAGCTGCTCAAGGACCAGCCGCTGGCCACGAAGCTGCCGGGCACGGCCTGGGTGCGCAAGACCCCGATCGGGGCGCTGCTCGGCATCATGCCGTGGAACTACCCGTACTACCAGGTCGCCCGGTTCGCCGCGCCGAACCTGATGATCGGCAACACCATCATCCTCAAGCACGCGCCGCAGTGCCCGGAGTCAGCCCTGGCCATGCAGCAGATATTCCGCGACGCCGGGCTGCCAGAGGACGCTTATATCAACATCTTCGCGACCAACGAGCAGATAGCCAGCATGATCGCCGACCCGCGTATCGCCGGGGTATCGGTGACCGGCAGCGAGCGGGCCGGGTCAGCGGTGGCCGCCGCGGCCGGGCAGAACCTGAAGAAGGTCGTGCTGGAGCTCGGCGGCTCGGACCCGTTCATCGTGCTGGATGGCGCCGACTTGCCGAAGGTCGCCAAGACGGCGGCGGCGGCCAGGATGGAGAACGGCGGCCAGGCTTGCAACGCGTCCAAGCGAATGATCGTGGCCAGCGCGGTCTACGACGACTTCATCCGCGAGTTCACCGCGGCGATGTCCGGCTACGTGACCGGGGATCCGACCGACCCGGCGACGAACTACGGGCCGCTGTCTTCTGAGCAGGCGGCACGCAACCTGATGGAGCAGATCGACGACGCGGTCAGCAAGGGCGCGACGGTGCACCTCGGAGGCCGCCGGGTCGACGGGCCGGGCGCGTTCGTGGAGCCGACCGTGCTGTCCGGCGTGACCCCGGAGATGCGGGCCTACCGGGAGGAGCTGTTCGGGCCGGCCGCCGTGGTCTACTCGGTGGCCGACGCCGACGAGGCGGTGGAGCTAGCCAACAGCAGCGCCTTCGGGCTGGGCGGCGCCGTCTTCAGCAGCGACGAGAAGCTGGCTGCGGAGGTCGCTGACCAGCTTGACGTCGGCATGGTCTGGATCAACACCGCCGAGCTCGGCGGCCCGGAACTCCCGTTTGGCGGCACCAAGCGATCCGGTGTCGGCCGCGAGCTCGGGCCGCTGGGCATCGACGAGTTCGTTAACAAGAAGCTCATCCATACCCCGCCAGCCGAGCAGTGACCGATCGCCGTCATTCCGGATCGCCGGACAAAGACGTACGATCGCCTCAATGGCTGAATGGTGGTCGATTGAGATCCTGCACGGCGAAACCTC
>JBEKHI010000497.1:0-5494 GCA_050012355.1 Streptosporangiaceae bacterium
GGCGCGCCGATGGTGTCCATCGCCGGCGGCGAGCCGCTGATGCACCCGCAGATCGAGGTCATCGTTGAGGAACTGATCAAGCGGAAGAAGTTCGTGTTCCTGTGCACGAACGCGCTGCTGCTTCCTAAGAAGATCGACAAGTTCAAGCCGTCACCGTACTTCACCTGGGTCGTGCATATCGACGGGCTGAAGGAGCGGCACGATGAGTCGGTCTGCAAGGATGGCGTGTTCGACGACGCCGTGGCCGCTATCAAGCTGGCGAAGTCGCGCGGGTTCAAGGTGAACACCAACACCACCTTCTTTAACACCGACACGCCGCAGACCGTGATCGATGTGCTCAACTACCTAAACGACGATCTCGGCATCGACAACATGCAGATCTCGCCGGCTTACGCGTACGAGAAGGCACCGGACCAGGATCACTTCCTAGGCGTCACCGAGACGCGGGAACTGTTCCGCAAGGCGTTTTCCGAGGGCCGCCGCAAGAAGTGGCGGCTGATGCACTCCGCGCTGTTCCTCGATTTCCTCGAGGGAAAGGTCGAGTTCGAGTGCACGGCGTGGGGAATCCCGTCGTACTCCCTGTTCGGCTGGCAGAAGCCGTGCTATCTCATGAACGACGGCTACGTCTCGACGTATAAGGAACTGATCGACGAGACCGACTGGGACTCGTACGGCCGCGGCAAGGACCCGCGCTGCGCGAACTGCATGGCCCACTGCGGCTACGAGCCGTCCGCCGTAATCGCCACCATGGGCTCCCTAAAGCAAGGCCTACGAGCCATGCGCGAAGGCTAACCCCGCCGCCCGCGGGCAGTCGCGCGGCCGCCCGCCCGGCCCGCGACCCGAGGCCCGCCGGAGCGTGCCTCCGGTTCACTTGTCCCGGGTTAGTGTCCGCGCCCGACCGGATTTATCCGGATAACACGGGCGCGATGAGGGCACTAACCCGGGACAAGATGACGTTCCAGGGAACGGAAGCCCGCGGCGCGTCTGCGGCTTGTCCTTGGCGGGCCGTCGCGAGGTCTCCCCAGGAGCGACTTGCCGCGACAAAAGCCGCGTATCGGTCAGCCGGGCAGGGTGGCTTACTGTGCCTACCCCATGGATGGCCCATCGCTGGGGCTATACAGCCAGCGATGGGCCATCCATGGGGTGCTGATTATGCTCACCCGTCGCATGGGACCCGGGTGCCCCAGCCGTGTGGCTGGGAACCTTATTCGGGGTTTCCTTTTCGCTGTCGCAGGCGCTTACGATTTAGAGAAGAAACTCAGATAGTAACGGGTTTGTCTCGGCCGGATTTCGGTTCCAATGCGGGCTTCAAGGCGCCGATGGCGCTGATGGGCATTCCCAAGGTGTCCTTCAGCAATCGCTCAGGAACATACCCCAATATGTGGCACAGCGCGTGATCTGGGCTTGGACTGGCTAGCTGCTCGCCCTGGTCAGACCGCGCGCCACTAGTTGCCATTAATGAACTCCGGAATCTTCCGCGACCAAGGCGGTCGGCGGGGCCCGGCGTATCAAGGAGTCCAGATGTTCTTTACCTACCTCCGCCGCGAACTGCGGCGAAGGATGCGTCAGGCCATCTTCATCACGCTTGGTCTGGCGGTGGGCATCGGCCTGGTGATCACCGTGACCGCGGCGTCCGCGGGGGTGAAGAATGCCCAGGCTAGCGTGCTGCACTCGCTCTACGGCGTGGGCACTGACATCACGGTTACCAAGGCGCCGACCGCCGGGTCCTTCACTCCCGGGTCCTTCAACTTCGGGGGTCACACCGGGACCACCAAGAAGAAGGCCGGAGCTACCAACATCAACGTCAACCGGCTTCGCAGCACAGACTATGGCGAGCTGAGCGACACCTACGTGACCAAGGTCAAGTCGCTCAAGAACGTGTCGGAAGCGGTCGGCGGTCTGGTGCTGACTGACACCAAGATCTCCGGCTCGATCGGTGCTATTAACTTCAACAACAGCAGCGGCGACAGCGGCCGGGGCAGCGGGGCGCCTAGCGGCTCTGGCACCACCGCGCCGAGTTTCAACGGCGGATTCACCCCCACCCAGACCACGGTCGATGGCGTGGACTTGACCGGTTCCCTCGGCCCGCTGAGTTCGCTCAAGGTCACCTCGGGCTCGGCCTTCACCGCCTCGGACACCGATTCCGATGTCGCGCTGATCAGCAGTGACTACGCGACCTCCGACAAGCTCAGCGTCGGATCCACGGTCACGCTCGCCACCACTAACCTGAAAGTGATCGGCATCGTCTCGACCACCTCCTCGGACTCCTCGAACGACACCGACATTTACATCCCGCTGGAGGTCGCGCAGACCCTCGCGAGCATGAAGAACGAGGTCAACACGATCTACGTGTCCGCCTCGAACAACAACGACATCACCTCCCTCGCCGCCGACATCAAGAACACGGTTTCCGGCTCCACCGTCACCGACGAGAGCAGCCTCGCCAGCGAGGTCACCGGTTCGCTGTCCAGCGCCTCCACCCTGGTGAACAGCCTGGGCAAGTGGGTGGCAATCGCCGTTCTGCTCGCCGCGTTCCTGCTGGCCGCCCTGCTCACCCTGTCCGCGGTCACCCGCCGGATCCGTGAGTTTGGCACGCTCAAGGCGCTCGGCTGGAAGTCAGGCCGGGTCATCCGCCAGGTCATGGGCGAGTCCATCGTCACCGGCATCCTCGGCGGCGTGGTCGGCATCGGTCTCGGCTTCCTCGGCGCCAAGCTGGTCGACCACTTCTCCGGCTCGCTGTCCGCGACGCTCGACCCGACTGGTACCACCACCGCGCCGACCGCGGCTGCCGGCGCATTCGGTGGTCGCGGCTTCGGCGGTGGCGGCCGGGCGGCCGACACCGCGAGCACCGTCTCCGTACACCTGATCGCGAGCGTGACGATCGGCGCGATCATCGCCGCTGTCGTGCTGGCGATCGCCGGCGGCCTCATCGCCGGAGCTGTCGGCGGCTGGCGGGCGGCGCGGCTGCGCCCGGCGGACGCTCTGTCCAAGGTCGGCTGACCGGCGATCCCGAGGGAGGAACACGAATATGTACACGCTCAAGGACGTCACCAAGGACTACCCCAAGGGTCGCGAGAAGGTTCACGCGCTGCGCGGAGTGGATGTCGCGATCGACGATGGCGAGTGGATGGCCATCCAGGGCCCGACCGGCCACGGGAAGTCCACGCTGCTGCAGATCCTCGGCGGCCTCGACCGGCCCACCTCCGGTGTGGTCGATCTGGCCGGCAAAGACCTGGCCAAGCTCCGCGAGACGGAGGTCACCAAGGTCCGCGCTCAGGAGATCGGGTTCATCTTCCAGAGCTTTAACCTGATCCCGACGCTCAGCGCGCAGGAGAACGTGGAGACCGCGCTGGTCCCGCTCGGCATCTCCAGTTCGGACCGCCAGTCCCGCGCCGCCGAGGCGCTGGCCTCGGTAGGCCTCGGCGACCGGGGCAAGCACCTGCCGTCCGAGCTGTCCGGTGGTCAGCAGCAGCGCGTCGCGATCGCCCGGGCGCTGGTCAAGGAGCCGAAGGTGCTGCTGGCTGACGAGCCGACGGGAAACCTGGACGAGGACACCAGGGACGAGATCATCGGGCTGCTCGAGAAGCAGTGGCGCGAGCGCGGGCTCACGATGATCATGGTGACCCACGACTCCCAGGTCGCCCGGCGCGCGCAGCGGCTGGGCACGATGAAGAACGGGAAGCTCACGGTCAGGCAGACCGCCAAGCCCCCCGCCACGAAGTAAGGACCCCGGCCGGGGCGGCTTGCCCCGCCCCGGCCGACAGGGGTTCCGCCGGTGGTGGGTCAGGGGAGTTGCACGCTGGCGGGACATAAGCCCCGGTGGTGAGGAAGGGAGTGCCTCACCACCGGGGATTTTGTTATGATCCGGCGGCAACCCACTGCAGTACGCCGACCGCGTTACAGGTCCCGGTGCAGGTGCCGGTATAGCCGGTGTCGAAGACCGCCCGCAGCTCCGTCGTACTCACCGGGTCGAACGTGACCGTGTTGAACTGATTCAGCGCGACCCCGTACGGACTGGCGCTAGTGACGTCCGCCCAGGTGCCTGAGGAGGTCAGGTACTGGATCGTCCAGGACGCTGGCGGCATGACACCGCTGCCATCGGTCCAGAAGTACACCGACGCGCCGCTGAACGCGCGAGCCGATGTCCAGCTGAGCTGCAGCCACTGCGTCCCCTGCTCGGGCCAGGTGCCCCAGTACGAGTCGGCGGTGTCGTTGGATTCCGGCGGGTAGATCCCGTCGTTCACCGCGGACACCGACGTCCACGGCGAGGTGTACGAGGCACTCGCCGTGCCGCTGAGCGCCACGTCCGTCGTCCCAGTCGGCAGCGGGAACGGCGGCTGAGCCCGGGTCCACTGCTCCGCGCTCGTCGTCCCGGACGCCGCGTCCGGTGCCTGGTACGACGCGGACGCGATCAGGCCGTAACCGCCATCGGCCGTCGCCGACGGCGTGACTTCCCAGGTCGACGTGACCGTCTGCCCGGGCGGGACCGTCGCGAACCTCGTCGCGGAGGTGGCGTCCACCGTCCACCCGGAGGGCGCGTCCAGGGTCACCGCCACATTGCGCAACGCCGTGCCGCCAGTGTTCTTGAAGGTGGCCGTGGTGTGCGTGGCTTCCCCGTCGACGAGCAACGGCTGTGAGTTCGTGCTGGTCGCGGTGGAGGTCGTCGTAACGCTTACCGTCGGCGTCGCCGAATCGCCAAGCACGACCGACACCGACCGGCCCGCCGGGTAGACCGTGTGCGTGGCCGCGTCGTACCGGCCGCCGAGGATCTTCGCCACCCCCTCGTCCGCGAAGACCGGGAGCTGGACGCGGACGTCGTCGCTGGGGAGTTTTCCGGCGAGGGTGATCGTCACGACATGCCCACGGGTGGAGATACGGACACCGTAGGTCGATCTCACGCCGTTTTGATATGAGGAAGTAATGCCGCTTACGGCGATTGTCTGGCCGTCGGCGATCCACTGGTCGGGGACGCCGCGCCCGATGTACAGCGCGGTGTGGTAGTCGCCGGCGGTGCTGCCGTCGCCGCTGGCGATCAGGCCGGTGGCGACGAGCGACTGAACCAGCGACTGGGTCTGGCCAGCCATCGGCCAGACATACGGGACCGCGCCGAACTCGGGGGCCGCGTGGCTGCCGATCCACGGGTTGCTCGGATCGGGCGCGCTGCCGTTGGCCTCCCACCAGGCGTTCGGGCCGCCGGTGGTGGAGGCGATCTGCCATGCGTAGCTGGTGATCGGCAGGTCGCGGTACGCGTTGCCGTAGAGCGCGCCGCTCGCGTACGCGGTGTTCAGCGCGACGCTGTATCCGTCGTAGGCGCCGAAGCTCGGGAACGGCACCCCGGTGCCCGCGAGTCGCGAGTACCCGGTCTGGTACACGTTGTCCGTCTCGCTCGGGTCGCCGAGTACGCCATCCAGCGTGCCGCCGGACAACATGATGTCCCACGCGTTCTCGCCCCACATGACCTGGGAGGCCCAGTTGGCGTCGTCGGCGGTGCCGC
>JBEKHI010000498.1:0-6695 GCA_050012355.1 Streptosporangiaceae bacterium
TACGCGACATCCGCCAGCCCGGCCCCGGGATGCCCGGCCAGGTATTCCCCCAGCCGTCCCGCCTGCGCCCGCAGCGCCCCCGCACTGCGCCCCGACACCACCACCGGCACCGGCAGCTCCGGCACCGCCGGTGCCGCCGGTGCCGGGCCGGCCGGGCCGGCTGGCTGGTCGGCGGGGGCTTCCTCGATGATGACGTGGGCGTTGGTGCCGCTGATCCCGAACGCCGAGACCCCGGCCCGCCGCGGCCGGTCCCCCGCTACCCACGGCACCGGCTCGTTCAGCAGCTGCAGCGTGCCGGCTGACCAGTCCACGTGCGGTGAGGGATGCTGGGCGTGCAGTGTCTTGGGCAGCATCTGGTGCTGCAGTGCCAGCACCATCTTGATGATCCCGCCGACACCCGCCGCTGCCTGCGCGTGCCCGATGTTGGACTTCAGGGAGCCCAGCCACACCGGCCGCCCGGGATCACGGTCCTGGCCGTAGGTAGCCAGCAGCGCCTGCGCCTCGATCGGGTCACCCAGCTCCGTTCCCGTCCCGTGCGCCTCAACCGCGTCAACATCATCCGCCCGCAGCCGCGCACTGGCCAGCGCCTGCCGGATCACCCGCTCCTGCGCCTGGCCGCTCGGGGCGGTCAGGCCATTACTCGCACCGTCCTGATTCACCGCCGAACCCCGCACCACCGCCAGCACCGGATGCCCGCGGCGCCGCGCATCCGCCAGCCGCTCCAGCAGCAGCACACCCACGCCCTCAGCCCAGGCCGTGCCGTCCGCCTCAGCCGAGAACGCCTTGCACCGCCCGTCCGGCGCCAGCCCGCGCTGACGGCTGAACTCAACAAAAATGCCGGGCGAGCTCATCACCGTGACGCCCCCCGCAAGCGCCATCTCACACTCGCCCTGCCGCAGCGACTGCACCGCCGTATGCAGAGCCACAAGCGACGAGGAACATGCCGTATCCAAGGTAACGGCCGGGCCGTTAAGCCCGAGAGCGTACGCCACCCGGCCCGAGACCACGCTAACCGTACTGCCGGTCAGCAGATAACCGTCAGAACCCTGGCCCGGCTCGTTCAGGCGGGGCCCGTACTCCTGAGACATCGCACCGATGAAAACACCCGTCTGACTGCCCCGCACCCCAGAGGGATCGATCCCAGCCCGCTCCAGAACCTCCCACGACGCCTCAAGCAGCAACCGCTGCTGCGGATCCATCGCCACAGCCTCACGCGGGCTTATACCGAAGAAACCAGTGTCGAAACGGTCAGCATCAACAAGGAAGCCACCACGGCGCACGTAGCAGTGCCCGGGCCGATCCGGATCCGGATCATACAGGCCATCCAGGTCCCAGCCGCGATCAGCCGGAAACGCACTCACCGCATCCGCCCCCGACACGACCAGCCCCCACAAATCGTCAGCCGACTCCACACCTCCGGGATAACGGCACGACATCGCCACAATCGCAACAGGCTCAGCCGTCACCGTCAGCTCGGTAGCTCGCGAGATCCGGTCGTGAAGTTCGACTGACATAACCGAGTCGAAGCCCAGGTCACGAAAAGCTGCTTCGGCGTCGATGTCGTGCGCCGAGGAGTGCCCGAGCACCGCGGCTATCTCCCCGCGGACAAGGTCGAGCGCGGCGTGGGAGCCGGTCGGCCTGGCGCGGCGTTCGGCCGTGACCTGCCCGGCATCGCGGACCCGGGGCAGCTCGGCATCGCCAGCCGCAGTGATGGCCGCGCCCGCCCCGGTGGCCGACTGAACGTCCGCTGCCTGCTGCACCGTCTCCGGCCAGAAGTGCGAGCGTTGGAAGGCATACGTGGGCAGCGCGACGGTGCGTGCCCCGCGACCCGCGAAAAAGACGCTCCAGTTTACCTCGGCACCGTCGACATGCAGCTGGGCGAGCGAATGGGCCAGCGACTCCTCCTCCGGCCGGTTCTTGCGCTGCGCCGAAGCCAGGAGCGGACGTAGAAGGCCGGAGGGCAGGCTCTGCTGGATCGCCGGGACGAGCACGGCGTCCGGGCCGATCTCCAGGTAACGGGTGACGCCGTTCTCGTGCAGGGTGCGGACACCATCCAGGAACTGGACTGGCTGCCGGGCGTGCCTGACCCAGTAGTCAGCAGAGGCGAGTTCGGCAGCGCCCACCAGGCGACCGGTGACGCCGGAGACGATCGGCACGATCGGCGCGGCGAAGTTCAGGCTCGCGGCCACAGCCCGCAGGTCATCAAGCGCTGGGTCCATGAGCCGGGAGTGGAAGGCCTGGCTGACCCGCAGTCTGTGAGTCTTGCGCCCGCGCTCCTTGAAATGTCGGGCCAGTTCTAGAACCGCGTTGGCCGGACCGGACACGATAGTGGAGTTGAGCCCGTTGACTGCTGCAATCTCTGCAAGGACGTCGCGCTGCGTCAGGACGTGCAGGACCTCCTCCTCCGAGCCTTCCACCGCAACCATTGCTCCGCCCGAAGGGAGTGCCTCGATCAGCGCACCGCGTTTGGCGACGAAGGCGCAGGCGTCGGCTTGGGGCAGAACTCCGGCGGCATGCGCAGCTGCGAGCTCACCAAAAGAGTGGCCAATTAGATAGTCGGGGCGAATCCCGAAGGCAACGAGCAGGCGGTACAGGGAGACCTCGAACGTGAACAAGGCGGGCTGAGTGTACAGCGTCCGGTCTAGTTCGGCCGCCGCCGGAGTACGGCCGTCGGCGAACATCACCTGCATCAGAGGGCGGTCCAACAACGGGTCAAACTCCGCACAGAGTTCATCCACCGAAAGCCGGAACACCTCGAAGGAGTGGTAGAGGTCTCGTCCCATGCCCGGGCGCTGCGACCCCTGGCCGGGGAAGATCATCGCTAGCGGACCCGGCGGTCTGACCCGTCCGACTTTCGTGGCAGCCGATGGCTTGCCGCGCGCCAGTGCCGACAGGCCCGTAAGCAGTTCTTCGCGGTCTGCAGCGATCACCACTGCGCGGTGCTGGAAGGCTGAGCGCGTCGTGGCCAGGGAGAAGCCGATGTCGGCTAGGTCCACCGCGGGGTCGCCCTGGACATGCTCATGCAGACGGTTTGCCTGGTCACGCAGAGCGGGGGCGCTCTTGCCGGACACAACCCACGGCAAGGCAGTCGAGGCGCGACCATCACCGAACCGCGGACCCGCGGGCCGAGCGGCTGGGTCGGCACCGACCGGGCGCACGGTGATCGGGCTAGCGGCGTTGGCGTCGCCGGGCCACGGCTGAGCCAGCACCACATGGCAGTTCGTACCTCCCATACCGAAGGCGCTAACCCCTGCCACCAGCCGGTCGTCAGGCCGCGGCCAGTCCTCCAAGTGTCTCTGCACCTGCAGCCGCAGGTCGTGGAGCGGGATACGGGGATTCGGTGTCTCGAAGTGCAGGCTCGGCACGAGCTGCCGATGCCAGATGCTGAGTGCGACCTTGATCAAGCCCGCGATTCCAGCTGCCGCCTCGAGGTGCCCGATGTTCGTCTTGGCAGAGCCGACGCGCAGTGGCGTGCCGGTGCCTCGGTCCCCAGCGAACACCGCGCCGAGCGCCGCGGCTTCAACCGGGTCACCGACGCGTGTGCCGGCGCCATGTAGCTCCACATATTGCGACTCGCCCGGAGCGACGCCGGCCGCCGCGTGCGCCAGACGAATCACCTCGGCCTGGTGCGCGATACTGGGCACCGTGAGGCCGTCGGTACGGCCGTCGTTGTTAACCGCGCTGCCGAGCACCACGCAGTGGATCGGGTCGCCGTCCCGCAGAGCCTGGGCCAGTGGCTTCAGCAGGACTAGGCCGGCCCCTTCACCCCGGACGTAGCCGTCAGCCCTGGCATCAAAGGTGTGACACCGGCCGGTCGGGGACAACGCACCGAAACTGGCGGTGCCCACTGTGGGTTCTACCAGCAGGTTCAGGTTTACTCCACCCGCGATCGCCAGTTCCGACTCGCCTGACCGCAGGCTCTCGCAGGCGAGGTGAACTGCGACCAGCGAGGAGGACTGGCCGGTGTCAACGGCCATGCTGGGGCCGTGCAGCCCGAGGACATAGGAAACGCGGTTAGCGATAATGCTGCGGTGTGTCCCGGTCACAGTGTGTGCGGTGATACTGTCCAGCCCTCGCCGCCGCAGCACTGTGGCGTAGTCGTCCCAGATGGCGCCGATGAATACGCCGCCGCGGGAGCCGCGAACCCGGTCAGGGATGATCCTGGCGTCTTCAAGAACCTCCCAGCTCAGCTCGAGCACCAACCGCTGCTGTGGATCCATTTCAACGGCCTCGCGCGGCGACACCCCGAAAAAGCCTGCGTCAAATCCGTCGACCTGGTCGAGAAATCCGCCGTACCAGCGCTCATGGCCGACGGCTCGCGCCAGTTCCCACCGGTGGCCAGGCGCTTCAACAACCGCGTCCCTGCCCTCACGGAGCAGGCGCCAGAACGCATAGGGGTGGCCTGCCTGTGGCAGGCGGCAGGCCATGCCTATGACAGCGACAGCACTTGCGGGTGGATGGTCGTACCCGGACGCGTGCGGCCCGTGGGCACGTGCGATCATCAGCCCGCTCCTCATCGCTGACCGGACTCGGTGCCGTCGGACAGGTTAGGTGTTGCTTCTGCTGTCCGGCGGCGGCGCGGCACTGGCGCGTCAAGTCGCCACACAAGCATCAATATCATGAATTATCAGGGACAGCATAACCAGCGTGAATAGGCCTCGAGTTCCTTCCGCTTGGCGGGTCCGCATGCTTAGCGGCGTAACGGAGGGCCACCCCGGATGCTGGCTGGAGGGGGCGCGGCAAAAGCGGGGAGAAGCGCGCCGGGGGAGACGTAGCCGACGGCCGACTGGACAGCGCCGCGATGTAGACGTGCGGGCTGTGAGACTGGAGTTGCGTAATGGAGTGCACGTTCAACTGCTGAACAGCATCAGTTCAACACCCCCGTATACGCTCGGCATGCGCCGTCTCCTCCTGATACAGCGCTTGACAGAGCCATAGACACCGGCGCAAGTTCGCGCATCAAAGGCCGAATCATGATTATCAGCGCGAGACGCCACAGGCGAATGGTGGCGCTCCCAAGGTGGTCAGGTTTCTCGGGTGCTTTTTTCGCTTATTTGAGGGCAGGAACTCCAGGACTCCTGACACAGGACGAAAGTCGGGCTGGTCGATTTCGGCACGAGTCAGCAGGTTACCGCTATGGAGCGCATCGAGATGGGTTGCCGTGCGAGAAGTCCTGGAACTCCAGGCAGATGGGCTTGCGTTCAGCTTTCTAGTCTCAGCCATGCAGATATAGATCCCCAGACCTGTGCCAGCATTTCGGGCCGGGTCATATAATTATGCTCGCAGGGAAGACAGAATTCTGATATCTCCCCTGACACATAAGGCTTCCAGCTTGCCGTGGAGAATACCCTCTCTCGCTTACCTTCTGCTGCGGAAATAAAGAGAAGGTCTCCCTCAAACAACCGAGGCTCATGCGTACGTGAAATTCGCAAGTTATTCTGAAGGATCCGCTCGAAAACCGGAAGTTCCGCTTCGGAGATCGCAGCAAGAGTCATTTCTTCCTCTGGAATCATCCCCGGCTCGCCAATAGGCTCAAGATTCCGGCCGGAATCCTCCGAATCAGTATTGCCGCTGGACCGACCGGCCACCCCCGGAAGCCCTCTCTCTTCGCTGAGAGGAGAAAGATTCCTTCCCTTGTCCGTCGGGTACGCATCCATAATTATCAGCGCTGCTACCCTCTCGCCAACGGCTTGCAGCTGGACAGCGATCTCATGCGCGACATGCCCTCCTAGGGACCATCCCAGCAGATGATACGGGCCGGATCTTTGCACGGAGCGGATCTGTTCAATGTAGTCCGATGCCATATCCCGGACAGAACGGGAAGGCTGTTCGGCGCCATCGAGGCCACGGGCCTGCAGTCCATACAGCGGGTAATCCGCCGGCACATACCGGGACAGGGGCATATAACGCCAGCTCAGCCCTCCTGCAGGGTGTACGCAAAAGAAGGGCGGTTTGCTCCCGTGTGCCCGGATCGGAAGAAGAACAACGAGCGCGTCTCGCATTGACGGCAGGTCCATCCGGCTTACGAGCCCGGCCACGGTCGGGGCTTCGTAAACAGTCCGCACGGAGACTTCCACCCCCTGTGCATGCAGCCGTTCCACCAGAGACAACGCCAGCATCGAATGCCCGCCAAGCTCGAAAAAGTTGGAGTCAGGCCCGATCCAGTCCAAGCCAAGTACCTCTGCGAACGCGTCACACACAATCTCCTCCCGCACCGTCGAAGGCTCCCACCCCGGCGAAACGGCCGCGTAACCAGGGACGGGCAGCGCCGCCCGGTCCACCTTCCCGCTGGGCGTCAGTGGCAGCGACTCCACCACCACCACCGCAGGGACCATGTACTCCGGCAGCCGCGACGCCGCGTAGGCCCGCACCACCCCGGTCAGCCCGCTACCCCCGCCATCGGCAGCGGCACCATCGGCCGTGGCCTCCCCATCGCCGCCGAGGGCCGGCACCACGTAGCCGACCAGCCGCCGGTCACCGGGGACGTCCACCCGTGCGGTCACCACCACCTGGGCCACCTGCGGATGGGCGGCCAGCACCGCTTCGACCTCGCCTAGTTCGACCCGGAACCCGCGGATCTTCACCTGGTCATCCGCCCGGCCGCAGAACACCAGCTCCCCGCCCCCGGTCCACCGCACCACATCCCCGGTCCGGTACATCCGCTCCCCGGCCACCCCGAACGGGCACGCCACAAA
>JBEKHI010000499.1:0-5455 GCA_050012355.1 Streptosporangiaceae bacterium
GTGTACGGAGCGCGGGTGGTGCGGCACCTGTCGGCGAAGAGACCCCGATCGACCGCCGCCACCATAGTGATTTAGTAAATCATAGTGTGATAAATCGGACATACTTTCAGTTTCGGGCTCGTGACCCGCTCCGGCCGACGGCGAGCCCGCTCCGGTGAGCTTACGCCCGCCCCCGGCAGCCGCCCGGCCGCCGGGGGCCGTCTCGATGCCAGGCTTGAGGGCTCCACCAGATAGGTTCAGCGGGATGATTTGCTCGCTTGGGCTCAGAAGCCGGCTCCTGGAGCGCCAGATTGCCGAGTTATCTGGCGGCGCGCGTAGCCGTTCATTACCATTCTGCGCTCGGACACGGGATAATAGGGCGACGGATCTTCATGGTTGTGGCTGATCGCGCCGGGGCGCTGGCATCGACTCGTGGTTGCTGAAAGGTGCACGGGGGCGAAACGCCAGCGTAAAGGTGTGCTAACGGCCTGCAGTTGCGGGAGGAAGGGGATGCAGCATGGCGGCGATGAAGCCGCGGACGGGCGATGGCCCGCTCGAGGTGACCAAAGAGGGACGTGGGATCGTCATGCGGGTTCCGCTTGAGGGCGGTGGCAGGCTTGTTGTTGAACTCACCCCGGACGAGGCAGCGAATCTATCTGAGGCACTGAAATCCGCCGTCGGCTAGCCCGGCGGCTGAGGGTCCCAGGACCCTCGGACGCAAGAGACGCAAGAGATGCAAGAGACGAAAGAAAAGATTGGTTCTACTTCTTGACAGCAGCGAGCAAACCCTCCCCGATGGGAATCAGGAGCGGGACGAGTCCCTCGTCCGACCTGATCACCTCGGTGAGGTCCGCGGCTTCCTGGGCGTCATCGAAGGCGATGATGCCCCCTGGTCGAAGCAGCCGTAGTCCGAGCGTTAGATACTCAGGGTAATTGTCTGGATCCGCATCACAGAAGACCATGTCGTAGCCGCCGTCGGTCAGCCGTGGCAGTACCTCGCGCGCCCAGCCGAGGATCAGCCGGGACTGGTTGGCGGCGAAACCGGCCTGCTGGAAAGCCTTGCGGGCCAGCCGCTGGTATTCAGGCTCGACGTCGACACTGGTAAGAACAGTGCCGGGACGCATCCCGCGCAGCAGCCAGATGCCGGAACTGCCGCAGCCGGTGCCGACCTCCACGACCGAACGCGCGCCGATCGCGGTAGCGAGGAACATCAGCGCCGTGCCGGTCGCTGGCGCTACCGGGTCCGCGCCGCCCAGTTCCTCAGCATTGGCCCTGGCCGCGAGCAATGGCTCGTCAAGCGGATAGAAGTCGATGACAGCCCCCTTTCCTGCGTGAGCCTAGCGCTACGCTAACGCGTCGTGGAACACCAGGGTGTCGGTGTCCGTTAGGCAGTTCGTGGAGCGTATCTGGGCTGAGGTAGCGTCCGGCGAGATTCCGGGGCACGATGGAGTCAAGCGGCACCGCACATGATCGACCCTGGAGAAGCCGTGACCGAGAACCCCAAGCCTGAGCCTGACTGGCAGTTGCCCACGTGGGAAGAGATTGTGCGTCTGCACTCTGCCCGGGTGTACCGGCTCGCGTATCGGCTAACGGGTAATCCGCACGACGCCGAGGACCTGACTCAGGAAGTCTTTGTCCGCGTGTTCCGGTCGCTGGAGACCTACACACCGGGGACCTTCGAGGGCTGGCTGCATCGCATCACCACTAACTTGTTCCTTGACTCGGCGCGTCGTAAGCAGCGGATCAGGTTCGAGGGCCTCGCCGACGACGTGGCTCAGCGGCTGCCTGGCAACGATCCAAGCCCGGCCCAGGCTTTCGATGACCGGCACATGGACAGCGACGTCCAGTCGGCGTTGAAGGCGCTGCCGCCTGATTACCGCGCGGCGGTCGTGCTCTGCGATATAGAAGGCTTCTCGTACGAAGAGATCGCGGCCACTCTCGGGGTTAAGCTAGGTACGGTGCGCAGCAGAATTCACCGCGGACGGGCGCAGCTGCGCGAAGCACTCGCCCACCGGCGAACGAGGATCGCAACGTCATGAGCCATCTCGGTGACCGGATATCCGCGCTGATCGACGGCGAGCTGACCGGCTCGGACCTCGACCGCGCGAATTCGCATCTCGCTTCCTGTGACAAGTGCCGGGCCGAGGCCCATACGCTGCGGGCGCTCAAGCGCGAACTCGGTGCGCTTGGTGACATCGTCCCGGCGGAGGCGGCTACAGTGCGGCGGCTGATGGCGGTTGCGGGCCCCGGCGGGCCGATCCCGCCGCGACGTCCGGTTAGCCCGGTGCCGCCAGCCGGCCCGCGTGCTAAGCACCGGCCGCGTCGCGCCTACGCCGTCGCGGGAGTTGTCGGGATCGCCGTGGTCGGCATCGGAGCGGCGGCCTTCACCGTCGGCGGCGGCAGCGAAGAGCCAGGCCCGAAGATCACTCCGCCGATCCAGATGTACACGATCGAGCACGCCATCACCACCGGTGATGTGCCGATCCCCGAACCGAGCGGGGGCGGTACGGCGTCATCCTCACCGTGAGGCCGCCGTGCTGACCCTGCCCCACCGCCGCTCGAAGACCCTCATCGTGGCGCTGATCTCCGTCGCCGTGCCGGCCGCGCTCACCGTGGTCGCTATCGCGGGCGATCTGGCTGGCGCTTCCAGCCAGTCCGCCGCCGCCGCGGAGTCCGGGCGCGTCGCCGTCCGCCAGGCGGCCGCCGCCGCCGGCGCGTCTACCAACGCGAGCCAGTTGCCCACCGCCGCGCCATCCGTGCAGTCCACCCCCGGCATGCGGCTGCTCGTCGCGGCCGCCGTGGCTGGCGAGTCCACCGCCTACCAGGGCGTGGAGATAATCGCGCGCTCGACGATGACCGGGACAAGCACCGTGCTGTCGACGGTGTGGCACACCAGCGGCGGGCAGACCATGACCCAGACCACCGAGGCGGCCTCGCCGTCCGCGGGCGCCGAGCAACTGTCCTATGACCCGTACCAGGATCTGCCGGAAGGCGTATTCGGCGTCACAAAACCGCTGGTCACGCTGCTCGCGTCGCATTACAACGCCGTGCTGGCGGGCACCGGCTCGGTAGCGGGCCGTACCGCCACGATTGTCGCGCTCAAGCGAACCAATGGAGTGCTCGCGGCCAGGTTCTGGCTGGACACCCAGACCGGGCTCCCGCTCCGCAGGGAGGACTACGACACCAACTCGCAGGTGATCACCGAGGCCACTTTCATCCAGGTGAAGTTCGGCCAGCCCCTGGCGGCGAAGCCCGCTGGCACCGCCCCGTCCGGTACCGGCTGGGACGGCGTTGCCGTCCCAGCGGTCCTGGCGGCCGAGTTGCGCACTAAGGGATGGCCGATTCCCGCCGTGCTGCCGGGCGGTCTGTCGCTATACGCCGCCGCTGTTTCCAATGAGCAGAACGGCGCGGTCGATCTCTCCTACGCAGACGGACTCTACGAGGTGTCGCTGTTCGTCCAGAAGGGGGTTCTCGCCCCGAAGCTGGCAGGCTGGGAGGCGTCGAAGATCAATGGACGCCCGGTGTTCATCTCGGCACGGGGAGTAACATGGTCGGGGAAGGGCTACGTGTACACGGTTCTCTCCGACGCCTCACCAGAGGTGGTCACCCAGGCGGTGGCGGCGCTGCCGCACGATACTCCGCCGGGCTTCTGGACCAGGCTTGGCCACGGGCTGAAAAAGCTAGCCCACGTGGTTGACCCGTTCCGGTAACCCCTAAGAGCGATTAAAGTGGACATGCGGCCCCGCGACCGCTGGCAACCTTATGACTAGGCGACGGAGATCTGAGCGTGTTTGATCTGTCCATCACCAAGATTCTGGTCCTCGCCGTGATCGCGCTCGTCGTGTTCGGCCCTAACGAGTTGCCCAAGGTTGCCGCGAAGGCCGGCCAGGCGCTGCGTGACCTGCGGCGCATCGCCGACGGCGCCAAGGCCGACCTCAAGGAGGGGCTGGGGCCGGAGTTCGCCGAATTCGACCTGGACGACCTCAACCCCAAGCGCTTCGTGCAAAAGCACCTGCTGGAAGGCTTCGAGGAGCCCGCGACCGCGGCGGCGGCGGCCACCACGGTGGCGAATGGCTCGGCCGTCAACGGTTCCGCGGTGAACGGGTCAGCCGCCAACGGATCAGCGACCGGCTCGACCGGTCTCGCCGTCGGCGAGCGTCCCCCCTACGACTCCGAAGCCACCTGAGATCCAGCCGACCGCCCCAGCGATGACCCATCGACAGCCGTGTAGAAGACCTTAGCGCGGGGTCAGCGACAGCTGTCGGCCCGCCAGGCCACGGCCGCGGGCAGCCAGCCCGTCGGCGATCTTGCGGAGGGCTAGCGCGGCGGGGGAGTCGGGATCGCCGAGCACCAGCGGCATCCCGCTGTCGCCGCCCTCGCGTAGCCGCACGTCGATCGGTACCTGGCCGAGCAACGGGACCTCAGTGCCCGAGACCCGAGTCAGCGCCTCGGCGACCACCGCACCCCCGCCGGACCCGAACAGGTCCTCCGGCTCTCCGCAGTGCGGGCAGACGAAGTACGACATGTTCTCGATGACCCCGGCGATGCGCTGCCGGGTCTGGGTGACGACCGCGCCGGCTCGTTCCGCCACTTCGGCCGCCGCGAGCTGCGGGGTGGTGACCACCAGCAGTTCGGCGTTCGGCAGCAGCTGGGCGAGGGAGATCGCGATGTCGCCGGTGCCCGGCGGCAGGTCCAGGAGCAGGATGTCGAGGTCACCCCAGAACACGTCGGCGAGGAACTGCTGCATCGCACGGTGCAGCATCGGTCCGCGCCAGATCACCGGGGTGTTCCCCTTGGTGAACATGCCGATAGAGATGACCTTAACGTCGTGGGCCGACGGCGGCATGATCATGTTCTCCACCGACGTTGGCCGCCCGTCGGCGCCCAGCATCCGGGGAATACTGTGCCCGTAGATGTCGGCGTCGACGATCCCGACCTTCTGCCCGGCGGCCGCTAGCGCGACCGCGAGGTTCACCGTGACCGACGATTTGCCGACGCCGCCCTTGCCGCTGGCCACCGCGTAGACCTTGGTAAGCGAGGATGGCTGCGCGAACGGGATCACCGGCTCGGGCCGCGCGCCGCCGCGAAGCTGCGTCTGAAGATCCTGACGCTGCTGCTCGCTCATCACATCGAGGTCCACAGTGACCTTTGTCACTCCGGACAACGCGGCCACGGCGCTGGTCACGTCCCGGGTGATCTTGTCGCGCAGCGGGCAGCCCGCGACCGTCAGGTATACCTCCACCTTGACGACGCCGTCGGCGGCGACATCGACGGACTTGACCATGCCCAGGTCGGTGATGGGCCGGCCGATCTCCGGGTCTTTCACGCCGGCCAGCGCGGTCATGACCTGTTCGGTTGAGGGGAGCGCAGAACTCATACCATCATGCTATGTGTCCCGATACCGCTTACCGGCCCCGTCGGACAACTTTGGCGGTACCCGCCAGCAGTCCGCGGTTCCTCACTAAGGCCCGCGGGC
>JBEKHI010000500.1:0-5437 GCA_050012355.1 Streptosporangiaceae bacterium
ACCCCAGTAATGGCCCATCGACGGCACTGTAGAAGGCCGCCTAAGGCCGTCGGCGGCGCGTTGAGCTGGTGTGAGCCGGACTGCTCCCACACGCTCACGGGATATATCACCCGCAAACGGGCCATATCGCCAGGCTGGGTAGCTTTTACAAGGCCGTCGATGACCCATCGAGGGGGCTATTCGGCCTGCGATGGCGCATCGATGGGGTCGTGAGAACGGCCCCAAGGCTAGTCTGGGCGACCGTTTTTCGCTTGGCCTTGGCCGTGCGGGCGGGCGCCGACCATTCCCCCGGACCTGGCCCGTGGTGCCAGCCAGTCGCCGAAGTCCTCGCCGAGGATCTCCCCCAGGCGCCGGACGTCGTCGGTGAACTTCGGGACCAGCGCCAGCCGCTGCTCTTCGGGCAGCGGCTGCCGCTCCCGCCTCCCCCGTTGCAGGTAACTTTCCAGCCGACGAGTCAACGCCGCGGCGGCGTCACCAGGCAACATCCGGCCGACCGTGTCGCCAGCCCGCGCGGCGAGCGAGAGCGCGCGGTGCGCCAGCGTCGGTTCCGGGTGGGCCGTGACGTTCTGCCGCGGTATCTCCGTGACGACTCCGGTCTCGACGCCGAGGAAGGCGCAAAGCTGGTCCAGTATGTCCGACGGGTTGTCCACTATGTCCCGGTAACGGAAGACCAGAACCTGCTCGCGCGGGAACACCTCGAATAGGTACTCCAGCTGCGCGCCGTACATGCCGAGGCGCGTGTAGTGCCAGAAAGACGCCCACCCGGCCGCCACCCGGCGGTCTTCCTCTTCGCAGGCCCGCAGGAAATCGCCGATCGGCTCCAGGCCCGCCGACCACAGGTGCGTCCAGTTCGAGTGCGCGCGTTCCACGGGGTCGCGGAGCACCACGACCAGCTTCGCGTCCGGAATAAGCTTGCGGATCCGGTCAACCGCCATCGGATCGTACAGATACAGCGGGGTTGACTCGCCGCGCAGCGTCCCCTCCGGTGCCGCGTCGAACAGCGCCTCGTAATCCGCGCGGCGCCACACGTGCTCTCGGTAGGTCAGCGCGTCACCAGGTCCCCCCTTGTCCGGTGGCGGTCCATCGGTAAGGAAGAACTTCGGCTCCTTGATCGCTGACATATACAGCTCCGGGTGCCGCGCGAGCGCCGCGTGCAGCGCCGTCGTTCCCGCTTTGGGGACACCGATGATCAGGAAGTCAGGCAGTGCCACAGGTAGCCTCTTCGACGCACAGTATTGATACTTTCTTGATAGTAATAATTGGGATGCAAAGGCACAAGCCACCTACCCCATAACGACGTTCTCCATCCACCGACCGGAATATATGCCCTGCGACCTGCGCTAACGTCGTAGCCATGCCAGTTCCTGCCCAGTCGCTGCCAAATGCGCTCAGTCAGGGCACCGTCGTGCTCGACGGAGGGCTGTCTAACCAGCTCAGCGACCAGGGCCAGGACCTGTCAGGCGAGCTGTGGTCGGCGCGGCTGCTGGCCGAGGAGCCGGATCAGATCGTCGCCGCGCACGCGGCGTATCTGCGCGCCGGGGCCCGGGTGCTGATCACGTCGAGTTACCAGGCGTCTTTCGATGGCTTCGCCCGATACGGCGCCGGGCCGGACGCCGCCGCCGGGTTGCTCGCCGACAGCGTGCGGCTCGCACGCCGGGCGAGCGACGCCGAGGGAGTCCCGGCGTGGGTGGCCGCCTCCGTCGGCCCGTACGGCGCGACCCTCGCCGACGGATCTGAGTATCGCGGCCGGTACGGACTGAGCGCGCGGTCACTCGAACGCTTCCACCGGCCGCGCCTGGAGGTGCTCGCCGCGGCCGAGCCGGACGTGCTGGCGATGGAGACCATCCCGGACATCGACGAGGCCGAGGTCCTGCTCGCGGTGGCCTCGGGGCTCGGTGTCCCGGTGTGGCTGTCCTACACGATCGACGGGACGGTCACCCGGGCCGGGCAACCGCTTGCGGACGCGTTCGCGGTGGCGCGGGACAACGATCAGGTACTGGCCGTCGGGGTGAACTGCTGCGACCCGCGCGACGTGCACGCAGCGGTGGAGATCGCGAGCCAGGCCACCGGCAAACCCATCGTCGTGTACCCGAACAGCGGCGAGCGCTGGGACGCGGCCCGCCGCGGGTGGCAGGGCGACAGCGCGTTCGACCCGGAACTGGTCCAGGGCTGGCGGGCCAGCGGCGCGAGCCTTATCGGAGGTTGCTGCCGGGTCGGTCCGACCGAGATAGCCGCGCTGGCCACCCATCTGGCGGCTGGCCTGGGCGCGCCGTCAGCTGGCGGGTCGCTCACTTCCCCGGCTGCTAGCTGACGGCACGCCTTAACCTAGGTCAGCGCTCAGGCCGCGGCACCGGCCGGCTGGCACAGCTCGCAGTCGCACTGGCCCGGCTCGATGTCGTCTTCGTAGTAGTCGGCCGGCTCATCATCGAAAGCCATGGGCTGTATGGTCATCCGAACCTCCATGAACTCGAACGTACGTTCACAGAGTACGGCTGACGCGAGGTCTCATGGCGGCGACACGCCGGCCACCGCCGACTGATCCGCGAGTTCCAGGATCTGCAGCAGCGCGTCGCACCACCGCTGATCGGCCGGGCGGCGATCGAACCTGGCCAGGCACTCGTTCGCGGCGTCGAGTATCGCGGTGAAGATCGCGTTGTCGGACTGAAACTCGGAGCTGTCCAGCATCTCGGCCGCCGCTGTCGCCATGGGGTCGGGCGCCTCGGGATCGGGCGCCGTGGGGTCGGGCGCGGCGCTTGGGGTGCCGATCCTGGCTAGCGCCTCCCGGTGCTTGTCGAGTATCCCGGCCGCGGTACGGGCCATGGCCAGGCCTAGCGTCTCGGCCATCAGCAGCCCTCGGATGCCGAGCCGGCTGTCGCAGTCACGCATGTCGCTCCCCTTCGTCAGCGCGGACCGTTCCTGGTTCCAGGCGGAACCCTTCTCGTCTCATGATGACGCCGGGTACTGACATTCTGGCTCTTCGTCACAACCCGCCGGTGTCACGGCCCCGGGCCGGGCGGTGTCTTCATGCCGAACAGGCAACGTCCAAGGAGGACACCATGGCGCTACGCGTCCCGAAGGCACAACTCCCCGCCGAGGTGAGGGAAAGCATGATCAAGCAGCTTGGCGTGCTGCCTGAACCCGTCGAGGTGTCGTACAACAACCCCAAGGTGGCCGTGACCAGCCAGCAACTCTCCGCCGGGGTAGGCACCTGGGACACGGTGGACGCGAGTCTCAAGACGTTCGCGCATATGGCCGTGGCCGCGCAGGTCGGCTGCAGTTGGTGCCTCGACGTCAACTACTTCCTGGCGCTGAACCATAACCTGGACCTAGCCAAGGCGAGCCAGGTGCCTCGCTGGCGGGAGTCGGACGTGTTCACATCGCTGGAGCGGGACGTGCTGGAGTACGCCGAGGCTATGACGAACACGCCGACAACCGTTACTGACGAGCTGTCGGCGAGTTTGCTGGCGCGGCTCGGCCCCGCGGCGCTGGTCGAGCTCACCGTGTTCATCGGCGTTGCCAACCTGGCGGGCCGAGTCAACACGGCGCACGGCATCACCTCGCAGGGCTACTCCGATGGCTGCGAGATTCCGCTGGCGTCCAGCACATGACCGAGGACCCGTTCGTCGCCCATCGCGGCCTGCTGTTCACGGTCGCCTACGAGATGCTCGGCTCGGCGGCCGACGCGGAGGACGTGCTGCAAGAGTCCTGGCTGCGGTGGGCCGACGTCGACCGCACGACGGTACGTGACCCGCGGTCGTACCTCATCCGGGTCGTCACCCGGCAAGCGCTCAACCGGCTGCGGACATTGTCGCGCAGCCGCGAGGACTACGTGGGCGAGTGGCTGCCGGAGCCGCTGCTGACCAGTCCCGATGTCGCCGAGGATGTCGAGCTGGCGGAGAGCGTCTCGATCGCGATGCTGACCGTGCTGGAGACTCTCGGACCGGTGGAGCGGGCGGTGTTCGTGCTCCGCGAGGTTTTCGAGGTGCCGTACGGCGAGGTGGCCGAGGCGGTCGGGAAATCCACGACCGCGGTGCGGCAGATCGCCCGGCGGGCACGCGAGCATGTGGCGGCCCGGCGGCCGCGGATGCGGGTGAGCCGGTCCGAGCAGCAGGCCGTGGTGGACCGGTTCCTGGCCGCGCTGCGAACCGGGCAGTTGCAGGAACTGATGGAGGTCATGGCCCCGGATGTGGTCCTGATCGCCGACGGCGGCGGACTCGCGGCCGCGGCGCTGGCCCCGGTCCACGGGGCCGAACTGGTGGCGAGGGTGCTCTCACGCGCTAGCCGGTTCGCGTTCGCGTCGGCGACCGTGTGGCTCAACGGCGCGCCCGCGGGCCGGCTCGAGGTCGCTGGCGAGGCCGCCGCGGTGAGCCTCGTCGTGGAAGACGGGCGGGTCACCCGCGTCTACCTAGTCCGGAACCCGCGAAAGCTGACACGGCTCGACGAACCAGCCGACCTCGCCAGGTAGCGGCTCCCTTTCAGGCAGGACGGATGTTGTGGTTGCGGCGAAACACGTTGCCTGGGTCGTACCGCCGTTTGATCGAGGTCACCCTGCTTCAGCCGACGAGGGAATGGATCGAGCGTTCCCCTCAGGAAGCAGCTCACCCTCCTGGCTTCGCCCGCACGGACAGCCGCGATATCAACGCTGCCCGCTTCTCTGCCCGGCGGGCCCTCGCTCGAGATGCGTATCTGACGTGCCGGGTTCCGCAACATATCCGACATACCGTAAGTACCGACCGCCTTACGCACCCGCTTCCCCATGCTGCTCTTTTTATCACGATAACCGCATACGCACGGCGAGTACCGCGTCGGCGAACTCCCTCGGTCGCTCGAGCGGCGTGAAGTGGCCCGCGTCGCCGAGCCCGGCCAGCGTGGCCGCCGCGAAGAAGTCACCGAGCCGGTCCGACCATTCGAACGGGAACAGCGGATCACGGTCGCCCCAGAGCACCACCGTCGGTACCTCGATCCGGATATCGGGCACCTGCTCGGCCACGGAGACCGCGACCGACCCCGCGCCCGACCGGTACCACTCGATGGACGCGGCGAACGCGCCCGGCCGCCCGTAGGCCGAAACCAGGTGATCAAGATCGTCTTCGGTTGGCGCGTATTCAGGGCCTGACCAGTGCGACCAGAAATGCCGCAGGTAGGCGCGCACCGCGTCCGGTTTGCCGTCGACTAGCTCCGTGCACAGGTCAAGACGGTGGAATGCCTGGTACCAGAACTCCCGCTGGGCGTCAGGGCCGAGGATCCGGTTACCGATTCCCGGCAGCGGCGGCGACAGGACCAGCGCGCTGACCAGGTCGGGCCGGTCGCGGGCGATGGCCTGGGCGATCCTGCTGCCGATGTCGTACCCGGCGATCACCGGACGCCGTAGCCCCAGTTCGGCGATCAACCCCACCATGCCGCGTGCCTGGGCGGCGGCGTTGTACTGACTCGAACC
>JBEKHI010000501.1:0-10096 GCA_050012355.1 Streptosporangiaceae bacterium
CGCATCCGACGCCGCTGAGCGCTTCGCCTTCCTCGGCGGTTTCGTCGGAGTGGACAACCCGGTCTCCAGCGAGGTGACGCGGAAGGTACTGGGGTGGGAGCCGGCGTATCCAGGGCTCATCGAGGACCTAGAGCAAGGGCACTACTTCAAGTAGCGCTGTCGCTTAGGAGTTCGAGTGATCATGGTTGGTGTTACACTGCCCGCACAAGAGTGTGGTTAATGCAGCATTAACCGCACTCGGAACGTTGCTTTGGCGGGCTCAGCCCCGCAGCATACGGCCAGTCGCGACGCCCGCCGACTGCCTGGAGTGGCACGGGTTAAGCCTCGCGGCGCAAGCCTTCAAAGCCCAGGCGATGCGGGCGGCACGCGCGCCGGCAGATTTGCCTTACGAGGCCGATCCGGAACCCGACCCGGTGAGGTCGGCGGCATCCTGCGACGCCTGCCCCGCCGCGGGCTGGGCCGGAACATTCAGCGAACCGTCTGGGCTGGCCTGGTCGACGATCGTGGGCAGTGCCTTCGCGAGACCCTCAGCCGCCTGCTGCGGGGACACGCCCGCCTGCTGGGCCGCCTTCGCTACGGTGTCCTCACCGAGCGCGTTCTGGACCTGCTCGGCCGTCACCGGCTCGTTCTTCCCGGTGCCAATCCAGGAAGAGATCTGCGACGAGAGACCGCTGCTACCGAGCTTGTTAATCAATCCACCGAGACCGTTCTGGTCCTTGAGGACGTTGCCGACGGCGTTTTGCACCTTTTCATTGCTTGTGATGCTGGACAGAACCTTGTTGAGGTCCACGATTTCCCCCGATAACGACGCTGCTGCGCGCACCATCCGTCGCCAGTTATACCCACCCCGTACTCGAGCCGACTCTGTGACCAGACTCACTGCATGCTTGCCTAGCTTGACTTCTGGCAGTAAGGGCTGCTGTCCGCAGGAAGGCGGATAACAGAAGCCATGACCATCGCAATAGACATCCATGGGGCAGCGCACGTGCCGCGGTATCTGGAGACCGATGGTGAGGATGGGTATAACTGGCGCAACGGCTGGTTCCTGGACGTGCAAGCCGACCCGAACGTCGCGGTCCAGATCAAGGGCGAGCTGCTCGTTGCCCGGGCCCGGGTCCCCATGCCGGAGGAGAAGCCAGGGATGTGGGCCACGATGACTGAGGCGTGGCCGGGCTGCGACGAGTACCAGGGCAAGACGTCGCGGCAGATCTCGGTAGTCGTACTCGAGCGAGCCTGACCCGGCCACTAGAGCTCGGTCTGTAGGTGGCGATCCGTTCCGTGCCAAGGTGTCGCGCCAGCAGGCAGCGGCCTGCTGGCGCGCTCACGGCGGTTCTTTGCTGGAGCGGCGCAGCGTGGTGCTGGTAATTTCTTTGGCATCGCTGTCTTGTGAAAGTTTCTCGCTGCTCCTATCGCGGAAGATGTCTGCAACATGTTCCAACCAGCTAATTTTGAGCACCCTGAACGCTCGTTCCGATGTTTCTTTAGAGGCGAAGATAGCAATCATCTTTATCAAGAGCTGAGAAAGCATTTTGAAGGCGCCAATACCCAAGCTGATACATGATGTCAGCTCGATATAGTCCAGGGGATGCGCCATCGGACTTCCATGCCTCTCTTCCCGCCATGACTGGGTGAGGTCGGCGTTGCGATGTCAGCCCAGCACTAGGCCTGATCGCATTCTTATTGATGGAGGCGGCGACAGAATGCTGAGCCTGTCGACGTGGCGGAGATCGGGAAGACCTTCCGCGAGATCTGACTCCGCAGACCGGAGATTAGAGAGGCGGCTCAAGGATGACATCCTTGCCGAGCGATGACGGCATCGTAGGCGACGGGAGGTCTTGCAATTTGCGCCGAAAGTTGTAGAGTAGCTTGGGTCCATATGATCCGATCCGGTGATCTCGAGAGTTACTTGTAGTGGTCATGTGGCATGCGACTCGGACCGATGGTGGCACCCATCGGTCCGATTCTTGTCTGGAGAAGCCAGCGGCTGATCTCCAGCGATCGGCGTTGGTTCACGTCCCAGCGCTTCGGGTGGGGAGCGGCCCATGCGCCCGGCTTCCCTCCGGTACCCTGCCCGTCGGGTCGCGTTAGATGACAGTTGCTCTAGGCGCACGTGAAACCTAGTTGGTCGCGTCGGGGTTGCTTTCATGCTGCGCCCTAGGTCTAGCGGAAGATTCACCTATATGATGCTCTCGATGAGAGTCTCACTAACACGATCATAAGGTGATTTTTTCGTTAAGTCTCCGCATGGTGACTCAGAGTTATGAACCATGGGTCACGTATATAACATCTGCATCGCCTGGCCCTTGGAGGCACACATGCCTAGGAACGCGAGCCCAGAGGTCCGACGGCGCAGACTTGCGGCGGAACTCCGTCGGCTGCGTGCTGAGTCGCGGCTTAAGACCACCGAAGTCGCTGAGCGGCTTGGATGGTCACCATCGAAGGTCAGCAGATACGAACTAGCCCGGACCGGTTTTAAGCTTTCGGACGTCCGTCAGATGCTTACATTCTACAGAGTAGAGACCAAACGCCAGAAAGAGTTGCTGGCGCTCGCCAAAGAAGCCTCAGAGAGGGGCTGGTGGGAAGATTTTTCAGACGTCCTGCCGGAGGAGCATATCTCGCTAATTGGCCTTGAGGATGAGGCGACGGCTGAGTGGACCTGGCATTTGGAGGTGATGCCAGGATTGCTGCAGACCGAGGAATATGCAAGACATGTCAACTCTAAAGGTTATTCTTTGGCTCCAGTCCCGCCTGGTCAGATAGAGCGAAGCGTCGAGGTTCGCATGAAGCGGCAGGAGCTCTTGACCCGGGATCCTCCTTTGGCGCTGTCTGTGGTCATCGACGAAGCTGTGCTTCGGAGGCGTGTTGGCGGCCCAGATGTCATGCGGCGGCAGCTCAATCACCTAATTGCAGTCGCGCAGCTACCGAATGTGTCCCTTCGGGTTCTCCTGCTGGAGGACGAGACACCGATGTTGATCAGTTCCTTCAATCTGCTCCGCTTCGGCGACCAGGCCGCTAGAATGCCCGACGTAGTTTATACCGAACATTTCCGGGCTACCTTGTACTTTGAGGGTGAGTCCGACACGTACCAGTATCGGATCGTGTTTCAGCGGCTGCAGGAGGGCGCTCTCGACGGCTCGGAGTCTCTTGATTTCATTGGTCAGGTAATGCGTCAAATCTAGACATATCGGGCATAAATACCTAGATTAATGACTGTTTGGATATTGCGACCAATGGGTGGCGGCTCTGATTGGATTTTGTTACCGTGTAATTCACGACCTTCACTCATAGTAAAGGACTTGCTGTGGCGCAATCACAGTACGATGCTTCACGCGAAGACGCGGCTGCCAGTGAGGTCTTTTCCCTGGCGTGGCGTAAAAGTATGCGAAGCATCGGAAACGGTCAATGCGTTGAAGCTGCAGGGCTAGGCGGTGGTCGCCTGGCTGTACGTGACAGTGTGGACAAAACTGGACCGATAGTTATATTCGGTCGAGAAGCATGGCGAGATTTCCTTAAAAGGGTCAAGAGCGGTGAATCTGACATTGTGTAGGACCTTTCTTGATCTGATTTCGTAAGCCACAGGCCCTTTCTCGATTCCGAGGCCTGTCTGCTGTCGGTGGGAAGTCAGGGTCGGTGAGTGGCGGCATGCCGAATAGTCATGTCTGGAGCCTGACCCGGCCTCCTGCCCCTCAGCAGCAGGGCTCCGGCTGTGGCGGTGACCTTTATTTGCCAACGCGGGTCGTCGCACGTACCGAACAGTACGTCTCGTGGGAGCACGGTTAGCGGTGTGCCCCCATGCCGTTGACTGGCTCGGTGCTGCCGGGCTGGGAGATGTCGCTAAGCCTGGCCAGCGCGCCGTCCGGCAGGCTAAGGCTGAATCCCGTGAGGTTGTCGCGCAACTGGTCCTCGCTGCGGGGGCCGATGATGACGGCGGTGACCCCGGGCTGGCGGGCCACCCAGGCTAGGGCGACACTGGCGGGGGAGGTGCCGAGGTCGCTGGCGACGGCGGCGGTCTCGGCGGCGATGCTGAGGTTGCGGTCGTTGAGCATGGCTTCGGCCCAGGATCGGGCTGCTGGCATCGGCGAGGCTTTGAGCCGGCCGATCCGGGTGTCGTCGCCGGGAGGCCGGCCGGGGCGGTAGCGACCGGAGAGCACCCCGCCGCCCAGCGGAGACCAGGTCAGCGTGCCTAGCCCGTGCCGCTGGCAGACGGGCAGGATCTCCGCCTCGATGGCACGGGCCAGCAGTGAGTACTGAGGTTGCAGGCTGATGAAGGGCGTGCCGCCGGCCCGCTGCGCGGCCCACTGGCACTCGACGATCTGGGCAGCGCTGAAGTTGGAGCAGCCGAGATAGCGGACCTTGCCAGAGCGCACGAAGGCATCCAGCGTCGCCATGGTCTCCTCAACCGGTGTCGCGGGATCCCACTGGTGGCACTGGTAGAGGTCGATGTAGTCGGTACCGAGCCGGCGCAGGCTGGCCTCCAGTGCCCGGGTCAGGTGGACTCGGGACAGCCCGCGGTCGTTCGGGCCGGGTCCCTGGGGGAGGAACGCCTTCGTGGCCAGCACCACCGAATCCCGTCGGCTGTTGATCGCCCGGCCGACGATCTCCTCGGACTGGCCCGCGGAATAGCCGTCGGCGGTGTCGATGATGTTGCCGCCCGCGTCCAGGTAGGCCCCGATGATTCGCCCGGCCTCGGCCTCGTCGCAGCCCGGCGTTCCCGCTGGAGCGCCGAAGTTCATCGCTCCCAGGCATACCCGGGAGATCTTCAGGCCTGACCGGCCTAGCGGCACGTACTCCATGCTGACGCCCTCCACGAACGAGCCGGGCCGCGCCAGGCCCGCCGGCTAAAGTCGGAACAGGTGTTCCGGTTGGCACTTTACGGAACACCTGTTCCGGTTGTCAACGCGGGTTCGGAGGACGATGAACGGCGAGGCCCGGCCGCAGCGCGCCGACGCGGCGCGCAACCGGGAGCGCGTGCTGGCCTCGGCCGAGACGGTCCTCGCCCGCGACGGCCTGTCCGCGTCCATGCGGGCGATCGCCGCCGAGGCGGGGGTTGGGCTGGGCACGATCTACCGGAACTTCCCCACTCAGGAGGCGCTGTATCAGGCCATCATCGTCCGGCGCACCGAAGCCTTGATCGCCGAGGCGGGAGAGCGGGCCGACGCGCTGGACCCAGGACAGGCGTTCTTTGGCTACTTCACCAGCGTGGTGGAGCATGCTATGCGCACGAAGGCCATGGCCGATCTGCTGACCAGAGCCGGGATCGACCCGAAATCCGGCATGGCCGAGGTCGGCCGCGACATGCGGCAGGCGGTCGAGGTGCTGCTCGAACGCGCCCAGCTGGCGGGCGCTGTCCGCGCGGACCTGCGGATGCCGGAGCTGATGGCCCTCCTGACCTACCCAGCTGCGAACCAAGGCCCTGGCCATCGTGTTCGACGGCATGCGCGCGCCGGCCAGCCCTGGCGATTAGGACAGCAACGCCCGGCCTCCTGCTCCCCAGTAGCAGGGTCCGGCGGTAGCGGTGACCTTGATTTGCCAGCCGAGTCGGGCGAGCTCTCTTTCGAGGTCGGCTGGCTGGTGCGGGACCTTTACGAGCCGGTAGGCGGTCCCATCGGCGATACGGCGGCGGATGGTCGACGACGAGGAACCTTCCACGAGTTCGTCTGGTGTGCGATATGCGTCGTCAGCGAAGAACACGCGACCGCCCGGTTTGAGACGGTCAGCCACGAGTGACCAGAACGACGCAAATAGTCTGACCGCGCACGTCCCGTTCGCCTCGCTAGTCACCTGTCGGCCGAGCCGCCATTGCAACAAGGTGCCCCGTCTGGCCGTGGTCGTGGACAGTGGCTCTTGCGCGAATTTTGTGATGCTCTACGCTGCGTAACCACTTCCGAGCGGCCTCCACCACAGGCGCAGGCGACCCGGCATCTGAGTTTGCCTCCTCAACCGGACATTCCAGGCGTGAAAGCGACAATCTCGTGCGCTGTTCCACGGTGTAGGTCAAGATAGTGGAAGTCTCTTATCTTCAGGAGACGGCAGATTTCCACTATCTTGCCGCAGGGCTCGCGACCGTGCAGACCCTGACTTTTCCGGGTCCTCGGGAGAGGCTCCGCCGGCCGTGCGTAGCCACCCCCGCAAAATTCGCGCAAGAGCCCAGGAACCGACCGCTAGCGGCCAGCGAGAACGGCCCGCGCGGCGTGATCGCGATGGTGTCGGTCACGGCCGCTATTTAGAGCTGGCTGGATTGATAGGTAGTGAGGCCGTACTTCGTGGCCATCGGGTTCCAGAGGCTCGCGAACGCTTGCTTGTCCTGGGTCGCCTGGCTGTCGGGTCCGTAGGAGGCGTTCAGGTTGCCGTCCGACTCGATGGTCTTCTTGTTGCAGCCTTTGGTCATCGCGTCGTCGGCCCATTTGGCCAGGTCGGAGTCCGCCTTGGCCGAGGCCTGCCAGGCACCGGTCAGATCCTGCAACATGGCGGCCGACAGCGCGGACCGGTCAGACATACCGGCCAGATCGGCCAGCAGTCGCGTCCGGTTACTCGCTGCCTTGAGGAAGACTGCATCGTCGTGCGCCAGCTTGGAGCCGCAGTCCCTGACGTTGACGACGGCGTCGATGACATCGCCCCGGTCGGTGACGCTCTGCGCAAGCAACGCGGCGAGAGCCGTGGCCGCTTGCTGCTGCCCCGTGGACGAGTTCGCGGAGGCGGATGGCTTGGCGCTAGTCGTGGCGGTGGTGCCGCTCGATGTTGGGCTGCTGCCCGAGCCCCGGTTCAGCAAGAGGATCCCGGCGAGCACGATCACCACGGCCGCGACGCCGCCCACGATCATCGGTGTACGTGACCGCTGGGGCCGTTGCGGTCCGGCGCCCAGCGGGCTCGGTGCCTGCCGCCACTTGCTGATGAGCGTGTGTGGCGAATCTACTCGCGTCGCGTTCGGGTCGGCAGCCGAGCCGGGTCGCGAATACGGACCGGCAGAGGCCGCGAACGGGTCGGTAGGCGCTGAGTACTGGCCGCCACCCGGGGCCGCGTAAGTGCTGGTCGGCGAGCTGAACGAGTCGATGGAGGTCGAGTTCGGATCGACCGTTGATCCTGTCGCGTTCGGCCACTGCGGCGGCGGGTTCTGCAGCTGCGTGACTTGGGGCGGGGGAGGAAGCGCGGCCGGCGGACCTGATGGTGGCGGAGGCGACTGTTGTGGCTTGTACCACGTGCCCCACGGGTCAGTCTGCTGTCCCATCGGCGGGGCCGATGCGGGTGGTTCCGTCGCCGGCGGCGCCGACGGCCAGCCGGATCCTGGCGGAGCCGACATCGGCGGAGCCGACATCGGAGGCGGGGCCATCGGCGGCGAAGTCGGTACGGCCATGGGCGGCGCGGCGACTGCCGACATCGGCGTCGTCGACCCTTCCGACGGCGTGAAATCGTCGGTTGCCGTGACCGGGCGCCCGCATGCCGGGCAGAACCGTGCCCCCGGCTGTATGGGATGCCCGCACGCTGGGTTAAGAGGACCTTCTGCACGGACCATAGCCTTAGCAGGCTAGAGCATGTGCCCACTCGAGCCAACCGAAACGGCGAACAACGGTAGCTTCGTATAGTCCGTTCGCGCAGCGAATCGAGGCTAGGCGGCTTGCTGCTCGGGCTGTTCGATGTTGTAGAACCGGCGGGGCGGCCGGGCTACTTGGGGGTTGCGTCCGTTGTTGAGGGCGACCCAGATGGCGTAGTGCAAGTCCAGGCGCTCGCCGCTGGCCCGCTTGATGGTCGCCGCGGTGATGGTCGCGCTGTGGGTGGCGCTGATCGTCCCGGTGGCGTCGGGGAGCGGGCCGGCGGGGGCGCTGGCCTGGCCGGTGGCGGGGTCGGTGAAGGTGTAGGTCCCGGCGTGGCCGCGGGTGATGATGTAGCCCTTGGCGTGCACCAGGCGATGGTGTGACCTGCAGATATTCATCAAGTTCTCCAGGCTGGTCTCCCCGCCGTTGGACCACCACTGGATGTGGTGCAGGTCGACTCTTCGGGAGTTGCAGTTCGGAAAGCTGCACCGGACCCCGTCGCGTTCCCGGACCGCCCGCCGGATGGCGGGGGGTACTTTGCGGGTGCGGCGCCCGACACTGAGGATGCTGCCGTCGGTGTCGTGGGTCATGGTGGAGATGGTCGCGTCGCAGCAGATCAGCCGCGCGTCGGCCGGGCTGATCGCCGGCCCGTCTTCGAGGTGGCAGCGGCCGGGCCGGCACGGGTGGGTGGCCTGCATCCGGCCGGTCAGCCGCCGGGACAGGGCGGACGTTTCCGCGGAAACAGCTCCGCGCGTTCCAGCGGGAACGTCATCCGGATCCTCGGTCGGCGTTCCCGCTGGAACGTCTGCGGTGAGTGCGTCCGGGGTGGTGTGCACGATCACCTGATAAATATCCGCGTTGTCAGCGGAGGCGATCTTGCCGCGCAGGAAGTTCTCCGCCACCGCGACCAGCGCGTCAGCCAGGTCCTCGGCGGCGACGTTGAATTCTTCCGGGAGCTCCGCACCCGACAGGTCCGGCTTGTCGTGCGGGTGCTCCAGGTCCCCGACCGCCGCCCGCAGCGCCTGCAAGACCACGGCCCCGTCGGCGGGCGGCAGGTGGACGGTCAGCGACATCTCCCCGCTGTCCTCATCGAACCGCCACCGCACACTGCGACGCGGCACCGGCGGCCCGTCCTCTTGGTCCTGGGAGCACTGGTGATAGGCGCGGGCGAACCGCTCCACTTGCGCGGCGGTCATCAAGGCGGTCATCTCCGCCAGCTCAGCCTCGGTCTCCGCAGTAGCGATCCGGGTCAGCTCCCGGATCTTGGAATACGACATCCGCCCGGCCGCGAACTCCCGGTGCAGCACCGGCAGGTTCCGCAACGCCCGCGCGATCCGGACATGCTCCCGCGCCGTCCCCGGCGCCAGCTGACACTTCCACGACAGCCACTCGGCACAGGACCGCATCTCCCACTGCGCCCACACCCCCCGCTCGTCGTAATCACCGATCAGCTCGATGAACCGGCAGGTAGCGGCGGCCAGATGCCCGGCCAGCGCACAGATCTCGGCTTCGAGGCGCTCGGCGGGCACCGGCAGGTTCTCGCTGATATCGGCACCCGCCTTGATGAGTTCTATCATGTGTTCGATATTAGTCGCGACGACTGACATTTTATCGAACAAAGCGCGAGGTGGTTAACTTCTCCGGGGTCTGGTCCAGTCGCTTGGCCAGGGCGCGCAGCCCGCGGTACGCGGCGGTGCGGACCGCCCCCGCTCGCTTGCCGAGGATCTTGCCCGCCGAGTCCGCGTCTAGTCCGACGACCGCGCGGAGCAGCACCGCCTCCGCCTGGTCCGAAGGCAAGGTTGCGATCAGCCGGATGGCCGCGTCCGTGGCGACCGCCTCTAGCGCTTTCGCGGCAGTGTCATCGACTGCCGCTAGACCCGCCAGATCCTCATCGGAGACGGCCACCGCGGGCGGTCGCCGCGCGCTGTGCCGGAGGTGATCCAACCCGCGATGGCGCGCGACGGTGGAGGCCCAGCCGCGGAAGCCGTCGAGATCGCCGGAGAAGTGCCGCAGATCCCTGGCGATCTGCAGCCAGGTCTCCGACGCGACATCCTCCGCGTCATCCCCGACAAGCGTCCGGAGGTAGCGGAGAAGCCTCGGCTGGGTGTCCCTATACAGGACACGGAACGCCGCGGAACTTCCTGCCCGCGCATCACGTACTGCTTCCTCGAGGTCCGGCCCGTTTGATCCGCTCTCAGCCGCCGGTGACCGTGCCCGCGCACCGGAGAGGCTCATAGGCGACTCAGGCCGTCGCGAACGCGTCGGAGAAGATCAAGGTCGACCCTCGCCCACTGTTCATCCGCGCTTGGGCCGGCGAGGAACTCGCCTCCGCGGCGTGCTCGATCCGGCCAAACCCGATCGCCGGAAAGCAGGTTGAACCGGGCCGCAGCCAAGGGGCCGGGCTGACGGCGGGGAAAGCCATCGAGTTCCGGGGTCCGGCATGTCGTCATATTCAGCTCAGCGTCCTATGTTCCGTTTGTGTCGCACCCGAACTTTCCTGACACCGAAACGGGCGGGGCGACGCCCCTCAACCATCGCCCCGCCCTAAGCCGTCTGCCCTGGTCTCA
>JBEKHI010000502.1:0-5362 GCA_050012355.1 Streptosporangiaceae bacterium
CCGTCCCCGATCCAGCCGCCGCCGGTGGCGTGCCCGCCGCCGCGGGCCGCGGTTAGGCCGAGTGGTTCCAGGAACTGGTCCGGGGGCTCCGTGCTGTCCTGGCTCATTCCGTAGAGGAAACCCTCGCCGACGGCGTTCGCGGTCCCCGTGACGGACGCCAGGTTCACGCTCAGCGACTCGGACGCACTCGCCGACGTGGCTCGCAGCAGCGGCGCCGCGAGCGCTAGGACCACCGCGGCGACCACCGCGAGGCGTTTTCTTCTCGTCTTCATTGACTTCCTTCCTGATCCAGCGGGACTGCCCCTGACCAGCGAAATCAGATGTGATCGCTAACATGTGAACGGTCACATGTGAACGGTCACAATTCGACGTTCGCTAGATCAGCGGAGAATTAGGGATTGCGACCATAGTGAGCGCTAACAACGTGACGGTCAATAGCCTCACGGACACCAGTGCCTGCACATCACGAACCGCACCGCGCTCGTCGCCGCCGACACCATCGTCGACGGCGTCGGTGTACGGGCGGAGCCCGTTGGGCTACACCGGCTGGCTGATGCCACTCCAGTTGGCGGACATGCTGGCGCCCTCCCTCATCATCCGCCGCTGGCAACTCTGGACCCAAAGGAACCGTTCGGCCGCCGCCGCGTCATCCCCGCCGTGATCGTGGCGGCGGGCATCCCGCTGATCGCGGGTTGAGTATCAGCTCCCAGACCATGTCGGCAGATTGTTGCCATCACTGGGCATGAGAGCCACTCCCCGTTCTACGGCAAATGACAGCGACACGCACACGATAGCGGCGGCCAATAATTAAGAAAAACCCGGCCCATCCAGGGACGGCCACAATGGCGTGAAGGTCACGCGGGCTACGGGTGGTGGCGTACCGGGGCCGCTGCCACATTTCCCGGCCGAAGGGAATGCGGCTCCGGCCGAAGGTCACTTATCCCGGCTTAGTGCACGCTAGCCGCCCGACATAGCCGGGCATTACAGGCAGGTGAGGTACCCGAACCCGGGAGAAGTGTGCAATCGCCTACCCGCGGCGCCTCTTCCGCCGAGTCTTAGGCTTTCTAGGTGCCGTAACCCGGCTTTAGGAGTCGAAGCCGAGTCCGAGACGGTCGAGGGTGCGCAGCCACAGGTCGCGGCGGCCGTCGTTGCGGTCGGCGCGGGCGATCGACGCGCGGGTCAGCTGGATGACCGCGGAACGCGCGGGCTCGGGCGGGAACGGCACCGGCTTGGTCCGCACCATCTCGAGCCGGGTTCGCTCGGTCTCCTCGCCGGAAAGCAGATCGAGTATCACCTGCGCGCCGAACCGCGTCGCCCCGACCCCCAGCCCGGTGTACCCAGCCGCGTAGGCCAGCCGCCCGCGGTACGCGGTGCCGAAGAACGCGGAGAACCGGCTGCAGGTGTCGATCACCCCGCCCCAGGTGTGCGAGAAGCTCACTGCGCCCTCCAGCTGCGGGAACGCCACGAAGAACTGCTCCGCGAGCTTGACGAACGTCTCGGGCCGCTGCGCCTGCTCGTCCCGGATCCGGCCGCCGTTGTAGTACACGGCGTCGTACCCGCCCCACAGCACCCGGTTGTCCCGCGTGATGCGAAAGTAGTGGAACTGGTTGCCGCGATCCGCGAACCCCTGACGGCGTTGCCAGCCGATACTCGCGAGCTGTTCGCCGCTGAGCGGCTCGGTCATCAGAACGTAGTCGTAGACCGGGATCACGTAGTTCCCGATCCGCTTGAGCAACGGCCCGAACGCGCCAGTGCCGAGCGCGACCCGTCCGGCCCGCACCGCGCCGTAGGCGGTGGTGAGCTGCAGCGCGGGCCCGGCACTGGTGATGGATCGCACCGGAGAATGCTCGTAGATCCGTACCCCGGCCTCCAGGCAGGCTCGCCGCAGCCCCCACGCCAGCCGGCCCGGCTCGACCATGGCGGTACCGGTCTTGCGCCACACCCCGCCGAGGAAGGTGGGCGAGTTGAGCTCGCCGCGCGCCTGCTCGCCGTCGAGTACTTGCACTTCATGGCCGAACGCCGCATCTTGCTCGGCCTCCTCCGCCAGTCCCTCCAGTTGCCAGGGGGCGGTGGCGACGCTGACCTCTCCGGTCAGCTGGAAGTCGCAGTCGATCTGATGCTTGACGACGGTCTGCTCGATCTCCGCGAGGTTGCGACGGCCAAGGTCTTCCAGGATCTCCATCTCATCCGGGAACCGGCTGAGTCCGTTCTCCAGGCCGTGAGTCAGGCTGGAATCGCAGAATCCGCCGTTACGGCCGGACGCCGCCCAGCCAGCGGTGCGCCCCTCGAGCAGCACGACGTCCGTTCTCGGGTCGCGTTCCTTGGCCAGCAGGGCGGTCCACAGCCCGGTGAAGCCCCCACCCACGACGGCCAGGTCGGCCGTGGTCGCACCGGCCAGGGCCGGCAGCGGCTCCGGGGCGTCCAGCTGGTCCAGCCAGAACGAAGTCGGCGCGGCGCCAGCCAGCGCTGCGGCAACGAAAGGAGCGCGTTTCGAACCCATGGACAACGATATTCGCACATTTCGTAGCCATACTCAACAGATACCGTCGCCTAGGGTGCTAGCGCTCCGATCCCGCCGTCGATCAGGACGTCCGCGCCGTTGATGAATGACGCGTCATCGGAGGCAAGGAAGGCCGCCAGCCTGGCCACGTCCTCGGGCTCACCGGCCCGGTGTACGGGGATCATCTCAAGGACGGACTTCGCCGGCCCCTCGGGGTCATCGAAGAACCCGCCGGTCGCCGGTGTCTTGATCGGCCCGGGGCTGATCGTGTTGACGCGGATGTTGTGCGGGCTGCCCGCCACGACGAGGTGGCGGGTGAAGGCGGCCACGCCACCCTTGGCCGCACCATGCGCGCTCTGCCCCACGAACATGGCGCCGCGGTGCGCGGCGATGGACGCGACGTTGATAATCACCCCGCCGCCCCGGGCGACGAGATGAGGCCATACCGCGTGCGTGCTCTCGTAGACGATGTGCAGCTCGTTACGGATGGTGAAGTACCACTCGTCCGCGGGCTGCTCAGGAAAGGAACCGATCTTCAGGGCGGACGCGTTGTTGTAGAGGATGTCAATACCGCCGAACGCCGCGGCGCCCGCCTCGGCCCAGGCACGGGCACCGTCCGCGGTGGCGAGGTCCACCGGGGCGAGCGAGGTCATCTGGCCGCCGGCGGCCTCGACGAGCTTGACCGTTTCGGCGGCGCTTTCCTCGTTCAGGTCACAGCCGACCACCCGGGCGCCTTCGGCCGCGAAGACCAGGGCGGCCGCCCGGCCCATGCCCTGTCCGGTGCCGCTGATCAGGGCGACTTTGCCCGCAAGGTTTCCCATGAGGCGATACGGTATCGTCGCCGCGCCGGCCCAATGCCACCCATCATCGATCCGAATGAGATGTCGCGTTCCTGACCAGCGCATACCGGGCTATCGTCGCCCCATGCGATTGGCTACCTACTCCCAGGACGGCGATTCCGCCGAACACTGCGGGATTGTCGAGGACGACGTGATCCGCCCGCTGGCGGAGGGCACCACCGTGCTCGACCTGATCGACGCTGGTCCGCCCGCCGAGCTCCCCGCACGCGCCGAGTCGTTGCTAGCCGCGGGTCAGCCGGTGCCGCTGGCCGACGTCCGGCTGCTCCCCCCGCTGCGGCCCCGCTCCATCCGGGATTTTGTCGCGTTCGAGGCGCACATCGAAGGGGTTGTCCGCGAGCAGGAAGGGGCGGCGACCACGCCAGCCCCCTGGTACGAGGCCCCCGCGTACTACTTCACCAACCCGCACGCCTGCGTCGGCGCTCATGACGACGTGCCGATCTTCGCCGGGAGCGAGCGGTTCGACTTCGAGTGCGAGGTCGCGGCGGTGATCGGGACCGGCGGCACGGACCTGTCCGTGGCCGATGCCGAGAAGGCGATCGCCGGGTACACGATCTTCAACGACTGGTCGGCGCGGGACATCCAGAAGCGGGAGGGACGGCTGCCGTTCGGCTTCCACCACGGGAAAGACGGCGCGCACACCCTCGGCCCGTGGCTGGTCACGACCGACGAACTGGCCAGCTACCGGACCGACGACGGTTACCTGGACCTGACAATGACCGTTTCACTCAACGGGAGCGAGCTGACCAGGGACTCCCTCGCCAGCGCGTCCTGGACGTTCGGCGAGCTCATCGCCTACGCCTCCGCGGGCGCCCCGGTGGCGGCGGGTGACGCGTTCGGTTCCGGCACCTGCGGCGGCGGATGCCTCGCCGAGTGGTGGGGCCGCAACGGCAAGCGCGAACCCGCGCCGCTAGCCCCCGGCGACGTGGTCACGCTCACCGTCGAGGGCATCGGCACGGTCAGCAACCAGGTGGTGGCCGGCAAGCCCGACGCCTGGCTCCCGGTGGCCCGTCCCCGTTCCCGCGGCCCGCGCCACTAGCCGGGGGCTCTAGCTGCGCAAATCCTCGGGGGCGCTGAGGGCGGGAATGCCTTGCTGACCGCCCCACATCTCCGCGTAACGAGCATGCGCCAGACATCTTTAGCCGCGTCGAACCCGGTAGTGCCAAGCGGATGGCTGAAGAAGCCCGGATCCGCCACGCCGGTGCCGAGACTAGCCGCGAACGCTCAGCCCACGTCGCCCAGATCATCCTCGACGGGCTACGACCCCAACCCCCGGTTGGGTGTGACACCAACCAGCAAAGATGACGGTTGGTGTCACACCCACCACCATCAAGACCCCTTAGGCCGCGACCCCAACTGGACATTTCCGGCGCGAAAGCCACGCGGGTGCGAAGCGCTCCGCAAGGGAGACCATTGACCCTACGTAACCGCCTTCACTGAATTCGCATCGGAGCCCGAAAAGTTGAGTGATTACCGAAAATTAGTTACAAGCTTGCACTTTTAATGTTTCTGGCGTATCCGTTTGAGAAGTGTACGGTCCATGAGCACGAATGACGATGACCCCACCTCTAACTGTCACGAGCTCGCGGCGGGGCAGGCCCTCGGCCGCCGTGGCCTGCTCAAGCGCGCGGGCGGCATCGGGGCCGCTCTCACCGTTTCGTCGGTCGCCGGCCCGCTGCTGTCTTCCGCACCGGCCCTCGCGGCAAGTGAGGTGCGAGGCCCCGGAAGCCTTCCTTACCCTGGCCTGCCGGCAGGGACCGTGAATACGGAGATGCCGTTCGACCACATCGTCGTCGTGATGATGGAGAACCACTCCTTCGACAACGTGCTGGGCGTGCTGCCGATTGCCGGGCAGCCGCAGGCGGACGGGCTCACGTTCGGCTCCTCCGGAAACGCGCTGAACTCGAACCCGGTAGTGCCAAGCGGATGGCTGAAGAAGCCCGGATCCGCCACGCCGGTGCCGAGACTAGCCGCGAACGCTCAGCCCACGTCGCCCAGATCATCC
>JBEKHI010000503.1:0-5342 GCA_050012355.1 Streptosporangiaceae bacterium
AGACGATATCGAGAACCGCCGCTACCCTCGCCGAACGCATGGTGCCCAGGCTACCGCTGCGGCTCGACGATGACCTTCAGGCCGGTGCGGTCGGCGGCCGAGGTGAACGCGTCGGCCGCCGACTCCAGCCCGGCGCGCCGGGAGATCAGCGACTCCACGTCCACCACGCCGCGCGAAACGAGGGATATCGCCCGCGGGTAGACCTCGTTCATCCGGCGGGTCATCGCGATCGTCAGGCCCTTGCGCCGGGCGAGTGACGCGGTGAACGTGGTCGTGTCCCCATCGGGGATACCGGTCAGCACGACCCGGCCGCCGGGCCTGACCGACTCCAGCGCGATCCGCACCCCGTCATTGTTCCCGGCGACCTCGAACGCGACGTCGACTCCGAGGTCCCGCATCGGCTCGTCAGGGGAGAGCACGTCGGTGGCCCCGCACGACGCGGCGGCCTCCTTCCGGTGCGCCAGTGGCTCGATCGCGACCACCCGAGAGGCGCCCGCCTCCTTGAGCAACTGGATCAGCAGCAACCCGATCGGCCCGCAGCCCGCCACCGACGCCGTTCCGCTAAACGGGAGGTGCCCCAGGTCCAGCGACCACAGTGCCACCCCGAGCGGCTCAAGCATCGCGCCCGCGGCGTCCGATACCGATGACGGCAGCGGATGCAGGAACTCCTCGGGCCAGGCCATCAGCGACCGGAACATCCCGTCGGTCTTGTCATGCCCGGCGAACCGGATCCGGTAGCACAGGTTCCGGTACCCGTCACGGCACGCCCGGCACAGTGTTGCCGACCACGGGCCGCAGGTGATCGCCGGGTCGATCGCGACCCGCTGCCCGACCCGCGAGCCCGACTCGATCACGCCCGCGCCCTCGTGCCCGAGAACCAGCGGATGCGCGAGCTTCGCGTCCCCGATCGCGCCCTCGGTCCACCAGTGCAGGTCGGAGCCGCAGATCCCGACGGCGGTCACCCGGACTAGGGCCTCGCCAGGACCGGGCTCAGATGATGGCTCCTCGGCGACCCGGATATCTCCCGTCCCGTACAGCCGCGCCGCCCGCAGGCTCATGCCTTACGCGCCGCGGCGGCGTACGCGGCCGCCTGGGCCGGTTCGGGGCGCGGTTGCGGCTCGTCATCCGCGTGCCATTGGGCCATCGGCGTGATCCCGGGTTCGACGAGCTCCAGGCCGTCGAGAAAGCGGGCGAACTGGTCCTTCGTCCGGTACTGGAAGGGAATGCCAGCGCCGCGGTACGCGGCCTGGCCACCGACTCCCGGTGGGTAGAAGTCCGCCGTCGGGTGCTGGATCGCCAGGTAGCTCCCCGGAGGCAGGGCGTCGAGCAACCGCTTGACGACCGCGTACGGGTCGTCCGCGTCCGGGATGAAGTGCAGGATCCCGAAGAACATGAGCGCGACCGGCTGGGTTAGATCGAGCGTTTCCCGCAGCCTCGGGTTGCTGAGAATGGAGCTGGAGTCGCGCGCGTCCGCGTCGATGTAGGCGCACGCGCCAGCCCTGCTGCTGGTGAGCAGGGCGCGGGCGTGCGCGAGCACGATCGGATCGTTGTCGACGTACACCACCCGCGATGACGGGTCGGCCGCCTGAGCGATCTCGTGCAGGTTCGGACTGGTGGGCAGCCCGGTACCGATATCGAGGAACTGCCGGATTCCCGACTGGGCCAGGTACGCGGTCATCCGCCGCATGACGGCGCGGCACTCTCGCATCGCGTTCGGCAAGCTCGGATTGGCCTCGATGGCGGCCGTCGCCGCCTTACGATCGGCCTCGAAGTTGTCCTTGCCGCCCAGGATGTAGTCGTAGATGCGCGCGGAGTGTGCAACTGATGTGTCTATCTGCGGTGGCACGCCATCCGATTCGACACCTATGAAATCCCAGCTGTCCGACATGTAGGCAATCGTAACGCCCCGCGGCGGGGTGGCAGGATGGGGAGTATGCGCTACGTAAAGCTAGGCAAGACCGGCTTGGACGTCTCCGTGATCACCCTGGGCTGCATGAGCTTCGGCGAGCCCGACCGCGGACGCCAGGCTTGGACGCTCGACGAGGCCGCCAGCCGTGAGGTCATCAAGCAGGCGCTGGACGCTGGAATCAACTTCCTCGACACGGCGAACGTGTACTCGGCGGGCAGCAGCGAGGAGATCGTCGGCCGAGCGGTGCGGGACCTCGTGCCGCGCGAAGAGGTCGTCATCGCGACGAAGGTGCACGGCCAGATGCGGCCAGGACCGAACGGAGCCGGGCTATCCCGCAAGGCCATCTTCGCCGAGCTGGACGCCAGCCTGCGGCGGCTGGGCACCGACTACGTCGACCTGTACCAGATTCACCGCTGGGACTATGACACCCCCATCGAGGAGACCCTCGAGGCGCTGCACGACGTGGTGCGCGCGGGCAAGGTCCGCTACATCGGGGCCTCCTCGATGTACGCGTGGCAGTTCGCGAAGGCGCTCTACGTCGCGGATCTGCACGGCTGGACCAGGTTCGTCTCCATGCAGGACCACTACAACCTGATCTACCGCGAAGAGGAGCGCGAGATGCTGCCGTTGTGCGCGGACCAGGGCATCGGCGTGATCCCGTGGAGCCCGCTGGCGCGGGGCCGGCTGACCCGGCCGTGGGACGCGACGACGGCCAGGACCGAGAAGGACGAGTTCGGTAAGAGCCTGTACCGCGACACCGACCGGGAGATCGTCGAGCGGGTGCTCGAGGTGGCCGGCAAGCGCGGTGTGTCGGCCGCCGAGGTCGCGCTGGCCTGGATGCTGCGGAACCCTGCCGTGACCTCGCCCATCGTCGGTGTCACCAAGCCGGAGCAGCTTACCGAGGCGATAGCAGCGGTCGACGTGGAACTGGATGACGAAGAGATGGCCTTCCTAGAAGAGCCGTACCTGCCGCACTCGGTGGCCGGGCTCCGCTAACCGGTGCCAGTGTGGCGCGTTAGAAATTCCGCTACCTATTTGGATAGGAGTTGAGGATTTCCGCGGTGGATCCGGCAGCACCGGCAGCGCTTGGATCTGGGATTTGTCGTCCACGCGCGTGAATGCGGGCGATCACGACGGTTTGGTGGCCGTTTAGTACGGTTTATCCTGCTTGTCGGAGCACGTATTCACTCGGATGGTACGGATGAGCGGGGCAGCAGTGGAATTTCGGCTGCTCGGGCCGGTGCAGGTCCGCGCCGGTGGGCGGCTGGTGAATGTCGGTGCGGCTCGTCAACGGTGTGTGCTGGCGGTGCTGCTGCTGAACGCCAACCGCCCGGTGTCGGCCGATCAGCTTGTGGAGCGGGTGTGGGGCGATGGCCCGCTTCCCGATCATCCGCGCAAGGCGGCCCAGGTCTACGTGTCACTGCTACGCCGCGCGCTGGCCAGCGTTGAGGGCGTGGCGATTTCACGGCACTCGGCTGGCTACCTGATCGACGTGGACGAGCAGTACGTGGACGCGCACGAGTTCCGCGCGTTGATCGACCAGGCGCGCGCCGCCCGCCAGGACGCCGATGCCATGGCGTTGTTCGAGCGGGCTCTGGCGCTCTGGCGCGGGGAAGCACTGAGCACACTGGACACGCCCTGGATCAACGTCGCGCGTGTCACGTTGGACAAGGAGCGGCAGGCGGCTGAGCGTGACCTGACGGATCTTCAGCTACGGGAAGGGCGGCACGGGGTGCTGCTGGCCAGGCTGTCCGCCTGGGCCGAGCAGCACACGCTGGACGAGCGGCTGGCCGGCCAGCTGATGCTCGCGCTGCACCGCAGTGGTCGCCAAGCCGACGCGTTGCACCATTACCGGCAGCTACGTGAGCGCCTGGCCGACGAGTTGGGCGCCGATCCCAGTCATGCGATCCAACGCCTGCATCAGCAGATCCTGACCGACGATCCGGCCCTCACGCTGTTCCCTTCTCAGCATGACGAGGACCCGTCAGGTGCCCGGATGACGGTGGTGCCACGCCAGCTTCCGGCCGGCATCGCGCATTTCACCGGCCGCGCCGACGCGCTCAAGATCCTGGACGCGCTAGCCGGACGGGTTGGCGCGACGGCTGGTGCGGTCGTGATCACGGTGATCGACGGGACCGCGGGGATCGGAAAGACCGCCCTGGCCGTCCACTGGGCCCACCGGCACGCCGACCGGTTCCCCGACGGGCAGCTGTACGTGAACCTGCGCGGCTTCGACCCGGCAGGCACGCTCGTGCCGGCCCCAGCGGCGATCCGGGGGTTTCTCGGCGCCCTCGGCGTTCCCCCGCCGCAGATCCCGGCGGCCCTAGAAGAACAGGCCGGGCTGTACCGTAGCCTGCTGGCTGGGCGGCGGATGCTGATCGTGCTGGACAACGCCCGTGACCCGGAACAGGTCAGGCCCCTGCTGCCCGGAGCGGCCGGATGCCTGGTGCTAGTCACCAGCCGCAGCCGCCTCACCAGCCTGGTTGCCCTGCAGGGTGCTCACCCGGTGACCCTGGATCTGCTCACCCTCGACGAGGCCCGTGACCTGCTCGCGCGGCGGCTGGGCGCCGAGCGCGCCGCCATCGAAGCCGACGCCCTCGATGGCCTGATTGAACTGTGCGCGCGGCTGCCGCTGGCGCTGAACATCATCGCCGCCCGCGCCGCCGCACACCCCGACGTCCCCCTCACCGCCCTGACCGGTCAGCTACGCGAGACTCATCAACGGCTCGATGCGCAAAAAATAGCTGCGACCACCCGATCAATTACCCAACATGATCGTGGGCCAGGCTCGCATCGTTGAAATTACACCCCTGACTAAAAGAATTCCAAGCATTCTTAAAATTCTGGAACCATACCTTGGCTATCAAGATCTGGATTCACGGTCCGGTCATCAGCGAAGGGAATTCCATGACGTTGAAAAGCGGGCGGTCCATCGTCGCTGCTCTAGCGACGATGACCGCCACCCGCAGGCTCAGGATCACTCGTCGGCTGTTCGCTCCGGCCGCGGTGCTGGCCTTCGTGGCGGCTACCGGGTTCGCTGGTGCGGGCACCGCGGCCGCAGCCACGGAGGCTGCCTGCGTGGCCGCCTATCAGGCCAGCACTGGATCTCTGTCGAGCTACGACATCCTTACCGATTCCGCTACGGACCAGGACCTCGGAATGGCGACCGGGACCCATCCGGCCATCGCGCAGCTCACGAGCGGCGCCTACGAAATGGCCATCGAGGCCAACACCGACGTGCTGTGGGAGGCCTCGTCCTCGTCGAGCGGCGGTGTGGATACCGGGCAGGGCATGGCGTCCGGTACGAGCCCAGCCATCGCGGGCCTGACCACCGGCGGCTTCGAGATCGCGTTCCAGGCGAACACCGGGTCGCTGGTCCTGTACGGCAGCGACAACGTCACCACCGACCTCGGGATGATGGCGGGTACGAGCC
>JBEKHI010000504.1:0-5315 GCA_050012355.1 Streptosporangiaceae bacterium
ACCACGCCCATGAGCACCACCAGTACCACCAGCAGCACCCGACCTGAGGCCGCCGGGCACGGCAGCCAGCCCAGCCGCCTACGGCCCGCAGCCACCCGACTTTCACGCCACCGCGACCCCCCGGGACGAGGCAGGCTTTTCTTGGTAGTGCTGCACCCACCAGGAACGCTCCGCCGCGCCCACTCGGGGATTGGTCGCGGGGCGCATCACCAGGCGGCGGCTCCCGGGTTGGTGATCCCGGGCAGCGGCGTGAACTTGTCGCCAGTAATCACGCCAACCTGGTCCCCGCCGACCGGCCCGACTTCTCCGATGACAGTCCTCCCGGTTGAGTTGACCCAGTACAGGGCGTTGTCGCCCCCTGGCCCCTCCTCGTCGGTCTGGAATGTGCTGATGACCGTCAGCTTCCCGGTACTAGTCGAATACCAGAGGAATCCCGACGTCGTCTCATTGGAATCCTTCGATCCCATCTCGTAGTCGCAGACAGTCCCGGAGCCGTCCAGTGACAGGATCCAGTTCCACATGCAGCTGTAAACGACATCCCCATCCCGCTCCTGCTGGTACATGGAGATTGGCGAGGGCTCGGTGGCGGCGACCCGGCTGTCGGCGATCAGGTCGTCTCCGTTGGCCGCGGTATCGAGCAGCCGCACGCCGACGATGCGGGACGCGTTCTCCCAGTCGAACGCGAGCGTCGTGGAGTCCGCCCCCCACGAGATGCTCTGAGCACCGCGCGCACCCGACCCGGTAAATCCGAACGGAGCCTGCGAGTCGAAGATCCCGGTCGCGGACCAGGTATGGGACGCGCCGGTGGCCAGCGTGTAGACGCTGATTTCCAGCCGGGCCGACTGGCTGATATCTCCCGAGTCCGCGGCTATGGCGAGTTGGCTGCCGTCGGGGGATAGCGCGAGGCCCGCCACGACGAAGCCCGCTGGCAGCGCCGGGATGGAGAGCCTGGTGTAGGACTGCTCACCGCCGGACGCGGTCAGCCGCAGCAGGTAGTACGCCGGCTGCCCCACCCACTGCACCGTGCCTCCCACGATGCTGCTCTGCGCGTCAAGGACGAACGACCGGTCGTCGGCGGCCCCGGCAACGCCGACGACCGGTGTACTCGTCGTGATCCTGGCGAGCGTGGCCCCGGTCTCGGTGGCTCGTACGGCAGCCAGCGACGAACTCTCGACCGCCACGTAATACGGCGGGACGCTAATGTACGAGCCAACCGGTGCTGCCTGCTTGGAGACTTTGGGCTTGGAGACACTGGACCTAGAGACACTGGGATTGCTCGCATGGCCGCTTCCTGACTTGGCGGCGACCACGCTCACCACGGCGACGACGGCGACCGCGGCGACGGTGGCCAGTGGCGCGATCCATGGCCGCCGCCTGCGGCTCCGTCGTGCACGCCGGTGGCTGGCGGGCGATTCCTTCAGCCGAAGCGGCGGCACCTTGTCCGCCGTGATCACGGCGGCAGCGGCCCGGGTCGCGGCGCGGACCTGGTCCGCTGAAACATTCACGAGTACTCCTGCATGCGTTGTCCGAGCGCCACGAGCGCGCGGGATGTGGCGGATTTGACGGTTCCCCGCCTGATGCCCATCGACCGGGCGGTCTCCTCTTCGCTCAAATCGAGGTAGTAGCGAAGCATCAGCGCTTCGCGCTGCCGGGGCGGCAGCGTCCGGATGGCCAGCAGCAGATGCCGGTGTTCCTCGCCGACGAGCGCGGTCGCCTCGGCGGATTCCCAGGACAATTCACTGGCAGCGCGGCCGTCACGGCGGGCGCGGGATCGCAGCACCATCCGGCTGCCGTTCAGCACGCTCGCCCGCAAGTAGCCAGGGGCACTGGCGGTGTCACGCAACTTGCTCCACCGCTTGTACAGCCCGAGGAACGCTTCCTGGACGACATCCTCGGCCGCCGGGCGGTCGCCGAGCATGACGTAGGCAAGCTGGGTAAGGCTCAGCGCGTGCGCCTCATAAAGCGCGGTCACTTCCCGGGCGGGTACCTGCGCGGCATCCACCGACATCACCCCGCCGGTACCGCCCAACCGCATATCAGATTCGGCTTCCACATATATAGAGATGCATACGACGGCCAGAGGTTGCCCGCTACCCCAGATAATCTTCGCGGAATCCCCGCTCCCCTGCCCAGCGATGGCCCATCGCTGGGGTCGCGGCGCAGCGCGGGGGCGGGGACGCCTTAGAGCGACGCGCCGATCAGGATGGGTTCGGGGGTGAGCGTGACGCCGAAGGCGGCTTCTACGCCCTCTCGGATGTCGCGCGCCAGCGCCAGCAGGCCCGCGGTGGTCGCGGAGCCCGGGTTGGTGAGGGCCAGGGTGTGCTTGGTGGAGATGCGGGCGCCGTGGGCCGCGTAGCCCTTCACGAAGCCCGCGTGCTCGATCAGCCAGGCGGCGGGAACCTTGACCAGTCCCTCCCCCGCGTCGTAGCTGGGCACCGGAATGGCGCTTCGCACGGAGACATGCTCGTACTCGGCCTGGGTGATCACCGGATTGGTGAAGAACGAGCCCGCGCTGCGGCTGTCGGGGTCGGTAGGGTCGGTGACCATGCCCTTGCGGCGCCGGACGGCTATTACCGCGTCCCTGGCGTCGGCCGCGGCTACCTGCTCGCCGAGCGGCACCCCTAGCTCGGCCGCCAGGTCGGCGTAGCGGATGGGCGCGGAGAGCTTGGACCTCGGCAGCCGGAACGTCACGCCGAGGACCACGTACCGGCCGGGAGCGCGCTTGAAGATGCTGGTGCGGTAGGAGAATCCGCACGCGTCGTTATGGAGCAAAGAGTCGTTGGTTTTTACTGAGGTGATGACCTCGGCCACCTCGGAGCCGTAGGCGCCGACGTTCTGGATCGGGGTGGCTCCGGTGCTGCCGGGGATGCCGGACAGGCACTCCAGGCCCGCCAGGCCCTCGCCGACCGTGGCCGCCACCACGTCGTCCCACGGCTCGCCGGCCGCGACCGTCACGTCTACCGCGTCATCGGGCGCATGGTCGAACCGGACGCCGCTGGTGGCGACGCGGACGACCGTGCCGGGGAAACCCTCGTCGGCCACGACCAGATTGGAGCCGCCGCCGAGGATGAGCGCGCCGTCACCGGCGGCTTCGATCAGTTCCTCGTCGGTGGTCGCCGTCACGAACCGGCCGGCCGGGCCGCCGAGGCCGATCGTGGTGTAGTCGGCGAGCCTGGTCACTTCAGGCGGACGATGGCGCGGGCGCGGGTCAGGACCTTCTGCTCCGCGCTGCGAGCGGTGATGTCGACGGCGACCCGGTTGTCATCAAGCTTCTCCTTGACGGTGCCGCTGACCTGGAGGGTCGCGCCTTTGTCGTCATCGGGAACGACGACCGGGGCAGAAAACCGCACTCCGTATTCCTGCACCGCGGCCGGGTCGCCGGCCCACTCGGTCAGGAACTTGCCTGCCTGGGCCATCGTGTACATGCCGTGCGCGATGACGTTCGGGAGGCCGACGGACTTAGCGATCCGCTCGTTCCAGTGGATCACGTTGAAGTCGCCGGAGGCGCCGCAGTACTTCACCAGGTCGAGGCGCGTGACCTGATAGTCCCGGGACGGAATCTCGCTGCCCGGCTCTACCTCGTCATACGTCGGCATCTCAGGCCCCCCGCTCGACCAGGACCGACTTGGCGACGCAGACCAGTTCGCCGTCGGTGGTGCGGACGTCGGTGCGGGTGGTCATCATCGACAGGCTGCCGGTCTGCTTGATCGACTCGATGGTCGACTGGGTGACCACCGTATCGCCCGGGCGCAGCGGCCGCTTGTGGTCGAAAGACTGCTCACCGTGCACGACCATCGCGTAGTTCAGCCCGAGTTCCGGATCGAACGTGACCTTCGCCGAGCCCTGCATCGAGATGACGATCGCGAACGTCGGCGGGGCGATCACATCCGGGTAACCGGCCGCCTGGGCCGCGGCTTTGTCACGGCACAGCGGACTGGGCTCGCCGATCGCGTCCGCGAACTCGGCGATCTTTACCCGGCTGACCTCGTAGGCTGGCGTAGGCTCGAAAGTGCGGCCCTCGAAATCCCGGTTGAGCGGCACGACGCGAGGATTATCGGGTCTCGCGGTGCGCCGTGTGGCAACGGCACCACGGGCAGAACTTCTTCAGCTCCATGCGGTCCGGGTCGTTACGCCGGTTCTTCCTGGTGATGTAGTTGCGGCGCTTGCACTCCTGGCAAGCCAGCGTGATCTTCGGCCGGACATCGGTGGCAGCCACAGTGGAGTGCCTTTCTCGTGCTTGCGTTACGGTGGGTTCCGTCGGGTAGCGGAGGCGGGACTTGAACCCGCGACACAACGATTATGAGCCGTTTGCTCTGCCTGACTGAGCTACTCCGCCAAGGTTCGCGGCCACGTTAGCCACAACGACCGCTGACCAAGAATACCCGATCCGGCGGGCGGTGTGGTCACCACCAGGCGCGCGCCCGGGCACCTCAGAATTTTACCCGCCAACGCCCGCAAAACGCCCCGGTTACCGGTTCCTTACGCGACGCGCAATGCATGTTCGGTTACGCTGCGATAACGTACCGTCGGTTTTGGGGAGCGGGAAGGCAGGTGCCATGAGCGTTGAAACGCGGGACGCGCGCCGGGACCGGCGTGAAGTGATGATGCTGCTGGTCCTGTTCGCCCTGCCCGGGCTGGCGTTCTGGGCGGTCACCCTCGAGGCGGTCGTGACCCCGTCCAAGCCCACGGTCTTCATCGCGGGCGCCGGAGCACTGGCCTGCACGCTGGGTTACCTCTGTCTCGCGTGGCGGACCCGCGCCCGTCGCCGTTAGCGCACCTATGGCGGGGTCGATGCCACATTGGCGCAACCTGTTGGCGCCTAGGTGGCATCGACACCAGGATCGGCGGGCGGGACGGTCCGGGTCAGGCGGCTACGGCCACGTCCGCGTCGCGATTGACGAGCGCGGCGTAGTGACCGGCGAGGGCTAGTAGCTCGTCGTGGGTACCGCGCTCGACGATCTCGCCGTGGTCAAGGACGATGATCTCGTCGGCATCCCTGACCGTCGACAGCCGGTGCGCGATCGTGATCGTGGTACGGCCCGCGGACAGTGCGTCGATGGCGTCCTGCACGGCCTGCTCGGTCTGCGTGTCCAGCGCGCTGGTCGCCTCGTCGAGGACGAGGACCGGCGGGTCGCGAAGGACGGCGCGGGCGATCGCTAGGCGCTGCTTCTCACCACCGGAGAATCGGTAGCCGCGCTCCCCCACCACGGTGTCATAGCCATCGGGCAGCGACGCGAGGTGGTCGTGAATCTGCGCGATCTTGGCGGCCGCGACCAGGTCCTCATCGGTCGCGTCGGGCTTGGCGAAGCGCAGGT
>JBEKHI010000505.1:0-5286 GCA_050012355.1 Streptosporangiaceae bacterium
TCGCTCACGGTGTCAGTCAGGGCCACCCAGCCAGGCGGGTACCTCTCCAGCCGGAGCTCGATGGGCGTGGCCTCCAGCCGGACCTCGTCCATGGTTCCGTCGGCCAGCCGGACGGTTAGGGTGTGGTCGATTCCCAGTCCTTCGAGGATTGCGGTGTAGCGCGCGAGCCCCGGGAATCGCCATGTGAGCCAGTGCTCATTGTCCCTGGTGATGACCGGATCCAGCGCGGCCATCGCCTCGTCGATGGTGAGCCCGCCGATCTTGTCCACCCTGGCCCCCAGCAGGTGCTCGCAGCCGGGAGCGGCACCGACCACGTACAGGCCCTCCGGGAACATGAACCTGTCAACCGGGAGGATCCGGGACATCTCCTTGTCGTCCTCGGGCCACCTGATGTGGGCGTGCCCGTCGTCCAGGCGCCGGACCAGCTTCATCATGCCGACCAGGATCTGCGCGTCGGTAAGGCCGGGGATCGCGCCGCGGAGTTCGGCGGCGGCCTGGTCGAACTCGGTCTCGGGCCAGATCGCGCACCCCCCCGATCGAGCGCCACCCGGAGCGCCGCGACAGCCGCCTCACGGTCGCCGGCGGCCGCCTCGCAGCAGGCGATCCGATAAGCGATTTCCCCCGGCATGAGCGGTGGGGTGTCGTCCGAAGACGGTTCCGTTTCCCGTACTCCCAGCCGGAGTGCCTTCTCGTACGCCTCCCGCGCTCCCGGATAATCGTGCGCACCGAACCTGGCCTCGCCCAGGCGAGCCCAGTAGTCCCCGTTCACCGGATTGGCCGCGCTCACGCTCGCCCACAGGTCCGCCGCGGCGGCCCAGTCCTTATCGCCCGTCCTGGCCCGCGCCCGGGCCGCCATCCCCATAAAGTCCGACATGCACCGCACATTACATGTCGAGATATTACGTGTCTAGGGGACCTTGCTAGCGCGAGTCCCGACGCAGCGGGTGATCCGTCGGGACTTCGACGATGACGATCCGGACGCCGTCGGGATCCTCGATCCACATCTCGACCAGGCCCCAGGGCTCCTTGGCTGGCTCCCGGAGAACGTGGGCTCCCGCCGCAGCGAGGCGATCATGCTCGGCCCGGACATCGCGTACCTGCAGCCAGATCATCGCCGAGGCTCCAGGACGGTCAGGCGCATGCCCGGACACCTCGAGCAGCCCCTGGCCGAGAAAGAACACCACTCCCGGATTGTCAGCGGGCCCGAACTCGCGGTAGATCGCCAGGCCCAGCACGTCACGGTAGAAGCGCCGGCTCCGGTCTAGGTCGGCCGGTCGCAGCAGGATCCGGCTGCTGAGTATCTCCACACTGCGATCCTCGCAGCCCGGCGCGGGCTTCGCAGCGGCTCACCGGGCATGCGCGGTCTGAGGTATCTGCCAGGCCTCGGCCAGCCGTGACGGCTGCACTTGGCTGCCGCCGCCGTAGAACTCGCAGAACTTCATGATCAACGGATCCCATCGGTCGGGATCGATGTGCTGGGTGCCCGGGATGATCAACTGCTCGTCCACGTGCGCGCGCACCACCCGGACGGTATGCGCGGTGGTGCGATTGTCATGGTCGAACGGTACGGCGGAGACCAGCTCGCATTCGAGCTGTATGGGGCACTCGGCCACCAGGGGCGCGGCGACCAGGTCGGCAACCAGCGGGGTGAGGCCAGCGGCGGTGAACTTGTTCGGCTCATACCGGTACCCCTTCTCGATCTTGTGCGGTGTCAGCACCGGCGACCCGGTCAGCAATGCCAGCCGGTCGACCGCGGCCGCCAGTTCCGGGGATGGCAGGTTCAGCACGCACTCACGCTCCCGCAGCAGGTTGCGCGTGGTCTGTGAGCCGGTGTTCATGCCGAGCATGCACTGCTCACCCAGCCACCACGCCGACGACATGGGCGCGAGGTTGGCCGTCGCATCGGGGTTGCGCGTACTGATCAGTACGACCGGCGTGCCGAAGTAAAGGACTTTGAGATCGACGTTTAGGTGCATATCTCCACCATGCCTCGCGGCACGGGATGTTGCTGGCGGAAAACAGCCGTGACACTGCCGAGGACGCCACTGGCGTAACGTTTACTCGTGGAGTTCAGCCAGGAAATACGCGAAAAGGTTCTGACCGGGCAGATCACCGTCTCGTTCCGGCTGTGGCGACGGCCCAAGGTAAAGGCCGGTGGCCGCTATCGCGTCGCGGACGGTCAGATCGAGGTCGACTCGGTCGAGTTGCTCCCGTTCTCCTCCATCGACGAGACCGACGTGCGCCTCTCCGGCGAAGCCGACCTCGAATCCCTCCGTCAGCGAGCTGCCCACGCCGGGCCTATCGGTGAGGACACCCTCCTCTACCGGATCGAGTTCCATACCGTCGGATAGGGCCGCTGTCCTCCCATGCACCGAGCGTCCGCCGTCGGTAAGGACCTGGCAATGCCCGTTTCGCCTCGACGCGGCGGGTTGTCGTCCCAGCACGTCTTGTCGCAGGTCAGCACGTCGTGGCCCGGAAGGCAGATATCCGAGATGATGCGGCGCAGTTCTTGTCCGCAGCGATCGCCCGTGCGCCCTGGCAACCATTCCCGAGCCTCAATCGTTCGCCGCCAGCATTACAGAACGGTGAGGTTGGCGCGCGTATCAGTATTCGATACCGTCAATTACCGGCCCGACGGATCAGGCGGAATGCGACATCCCAGCTTCCGGCGGCTAGCGCGCTATAGACCCACAGCACGCTGAGCGCTTCTGTCAGGCGGGCGAGATGCAGTCCGCCCAGGTTCAGGATGTCGGTCCAGCCAAGTTCACGGCACAGTGCGATTGCCTGCTCCACCGCGGGCTCGTGGTCTCCGCATACCAGCATGGTCGGCGGTCCCTCCGGGAATCCGGGCGACACCATGTCCGCGGCGCTAAGTATGTTGAATGCCTTGACCACGTGCGCGCCGGGGACCAGACGTTGCAGCATTTCAGCCCCGGAGTCGTCGTGGCCGATCACGAGCACCGGCCGTCCGTCGGGTCCGGGCCGTTCGGGATCGCAGGCGTCGATAAGGGTAATCCCGGGCAGCAGCGCACCGGCGATCTCACCGGCTACCGCCCTCAGCCCGTCAAACGGAATCGCGAAGATGGCCAGTTCGGCGGTTTTCGCCGCCTCCCGGTGAGCCATGACCGAGACGCCCGGCAGGTCTGCCAGCCGCGCCACGACGGCGGGATCCTCAGGCGCGCGCGTTCCCACCGCGACGCTGTGACCCCGGTTCAGCAGCCCGCCCGCCAGCGCCCGGCCGACAGGTCCGGTCCCGAACACCGCTATGCGCATGCCCGTGATTATGTCAGCGCCCGCGAGCTGTTCCCGTACTCGGCGGCATCGCCCGAGCTCTTGTCCGATCGCGGAGTTCCTGGCCGGCCCCGGCATTGACCCCGTGCTTGCCCAGGTGGTGATCGAGGGCCGTGACGTGGCACAGAAGGCGCCGCAGTCGCGCACGCTGCCGCTGTTGCTGCAACCGCTGCCCCCTGATGTCAGCTCTTGATCTGCCATGCCGAGCCTAACGATGGGCATGCGATGCCGCGATCAAGGGCTCCCGCCACCGACCCAGGAGCGGCCTCTCCGGCTACCCGGACGACGCGGACTCGCGGCCAGCGGCAGACCCTGGCCAAGCACATAACGGGTAATCGGTGCGCCTCCGGCTGCCGGACTGGCAGGAACGTCTCACGCGCCGTATCGGCGCCTCACAGGCGTGGTTTGTGGGTCGCGTCCGGTCTGGCTGGGGTCAGGTTGCGCATCCCTGGAGGATTCTGTTGACCCATACTCGCGGGGGCATGTCGTCCATGCCGAGCAAGTCGGTGTGGGCTGAGATCTGGCGGTGCAGCGCGTCGTCGGCTTGGAGCTTGAAGTCCGCGAGCCTTCGGGCATAGTTCCTGTCTGTCCTGCCCCAGGGGTGATTGCTGGCGGCTGCCTTGAAGTCGGTGAAGCCGAGCATCGGCGGGATATGGTCCAGAAGTGCGCGCAGCAGCGCGTGGGCGGCGTAGGCGTTGCCATGGGCGCAGTTGTCATTCAGCTCGCCGATCAGGCGTGTCAGTTTCGCCGGGCTGTAGCCGAGCGCGGTCGCCTTGGCTGCCAGGCCGACGGCGACCGCAGGATCGATGTAAGGGCCGGGCTGGCCCGGTCCCGGTTGCGCAGCCTGGCCGACGCCCCGAGCGAAGATGACCGTCGCTGCGGCCTGGTCAACGGAGCCCACACGCCAGTCGGCCTCCCGCCAGGCCTTGGACTGGATGCTGGACCCGTTGGACCACCAGGCCCGGTGCAGCCGGGCCGAGCCGGGCAGTGGGCCGACCAGAGCCTCGATCTGGGCGAAGCTCATCTGCAGGTAGCTGCCCGCCTGGCCCGCGAGATGGACGCCAAGCGGGCCATATCTCCCTCCGCTCCGAGTCCGGTCCTGCGGCCGGAGCTGGCCTTGTCGCAGGCACAGGCCGCACGGTGCGGTCTGCCCGCCGAGTTGCCCGGCGAAGTCTTCAAGCTCTTCCCGGCTGCCGCAGACCTTGGTGTACTCACCCCCGGTAAACGTCAGCCCGCGAGCCGGTTCGCCGCTGATGGTCGCGCAGTCGGCCCGGTGCAGCATCAAGTAGGCGGCCGAGGGGGAACGGAAGGTATTGACGACGAAGCCCCTGGGATACTCGGCTAGCCAGCGCGCGTAGCCAGCGTCATCATCGACGAAGTGCCGCATATGACCATGATCCCGCCGTCGGGCATCTGCTGTCAGTAGCTCTCGGCTTCAAGCAGCCACCACAGAAAGTGATCTACTCTTGCGCCAGCGGGGAACCAGGAACCGATATGCGCTCGTGTCGCGATGACGAGCACCGCTGTTCGGCGTGATGATCTGTGTTCGCGGCGTCACTTGCCGGCACTTCGGAGGTGCACCGCCGAGAGGTCTTCGGTGATGGCTGCATCCGGCACATCGGGGATGTGGGCGTGCACGACTGTTCACAGGGTGGCGAGGCGGTCCGCGGCCTTAAGCATGTGCCGGCCCAGCGGCTGCAGGTTGATCCGGGTGCACCGCAGCCCGCTCGTCACCCGCTCCACGACGCCCCACTCCCAGATCGCCGCGGCGTCCAGCCCGCAGCGCTCCGCCAGCCAGTGCGCCCTGGCCCAGGGGTCGCCGTCGAGCAGCTCTACGGGATCGTTCCGCATCATCACCCCAAGGTCGCACTCGGCCTCGGCGAGCACCCCGTCGGGGTCGACAAGCTTGAACGTGCCGCGGCCAGGGACCTGAAGGGCGTTCAACTGGTGAACGTCCCCGTGCACCAGCACGGCCCGCTCGTCGTCGTGTGCCGC
>JBEKHI010000506.1:0-5276 GCA_050012355.1 Streptosporangiaceae bacterium
ATCTACCACCAGTCCGGCCAGCGGGCATACCCGCGCGCCGAAGCGGAGATCACCGGCCTCCTTGACGGCTTCGAACTGATCAGCCCAGAGGTCATGGCCCCGTATGCATGGCTCCCCGAGCGCGGCGTCGCCGCGAGCACCAGCCCCATCGGCTGCAGAATCCTCGCCCGCAAACCACTGAGCCAGGCGAGCGGATCGGAATAGGCCCCTCCGGGTGACACGGCCGCGGGCGCCGGAAACTGCGTCACCTGAGAAGCACTGAAGAAACACAGATCAGAGCTATGAGGGAGGGTGAGCCGGCCTGTAGGCCGGGTTCTGTGGCTCGCTTGCGCGGGCCGGCGATCATCCATCTAGGACTGCCGTTGCCGACAGCCTCGTGCGGTCTACCCGCGAGCATCGGGCGGGCCGCCCTCAAACGCACGCGCGGAGAACCGAGGTTCCCCTTCTTGACCTTGCTCCGGGTGGGGTTTACCGAGCCGCCGCAGTCACCTGCGGCGCTGGTGGTCTCTTACACCACCGTTTCACCCTTACCTCGCGCCGGAAAGACGCGAGGCGGTCTGCTTTCTGTGGCACTGTCCCGCGGGTCACCCCGGGTCGGTGTTACCGACCACCCTGCCCTGTGGAGCCCGGACCTTCCTCGCCGGACCCAAGGCCCGGCGCGACCGCCCGGCCGACTCACCCAGTGTCAACGATATCCCCATCGCCGTGACTTCCCGCACCAGACGCGCGGGAGTCCGCCGAGAGTTTCGCTCGCGAGAGGTTAAGCTCCACAGGGCCCTCCCGGAATCACCGAAAGCTCCGGTCAGACTCTCACCGCGAACGACGATCCCCATCAGCCGGAGACCGCTGAGCATGATCAATCCGGTGCCGTCCACTACCGTCACCCACCTGACGCCCTGCCGGGGCGGTGTCGGGTTCATCTCCTCATCGATAGCCACCTTGAGCCGGGCGCTGGTCTTCCAGATCTGGACCAGTTCCTCCCCCGGCGCCAGCCTGGGCCTGTCGTCGGCCATCGACCAGCCGAACGCGACGGACTCCGAAAAGTAGTCGTCCGACGGTGACGCCTCCAGCTGGAAGACCGGGCAGAACGACGACGATCTACTCGCGACAACCTGGCGTACTCGTGCGGGCTGAGCCGCCTGGAGTGCCGATACCGTGACGCGGCGACCCGGTGCCGCGGGCTGGGAGGGCGCCGGGCGTGCCCCCGCATCGGATACTCCCGGCGCCCCGGATGCGGTCCCCGCCGCCGCAACCGACGCCCTGTTCTTCGCGGCATGCTGAACGGCCCGGACGATGATCGTGATAGCCAGGAGCGCGGGCGCCACCGAGAACACGTAGAACCCGCTGGTCTGGGTGGCGACCCAGATGCCGTAGACGAATGAGAACACGCCGAGCGCGGCGATGCCGAGACGCTCCCGTGCCGAACCCACGACCGGCCCGGCCAGGCCGGCGCCGATCAGGACGATGCCGGACAGCACCGACAGCACGGTGTAGAAATCCCAGTGCATGTCACGACCTCACGAAACGTCGAGTTCGGAATAGCTCGAGTCCTGAGCGAGGATCCGGGCCGCCACGTCCGCGAGGAACTGCTCGAACTCCCGGCGGCCGATGAGCTTGCCGTCGCGGGTCTTCCACTTGAGGAGCGTGATGGTGACAAGGGTCTCGGTCCCGTTAGACGACCCGTTGATGACCGCCTGCGCGGTCCAGACCGGGACGACCTTGCTGGGGTCCTTGCGACTGGGCGGCCCGTAGTAGACATTCCACGGCCCGGGGGCCTGGCCCGCGAGCCACAGCCTCTCCCCCGAGTTCAGGAAGCCAGCCTTGGGCAGAGTCTCCTCGGCCTTCGGGTCAGTGGATGATCGCGGCCGGATCCGCCCGGCGGACGCTGTTCTCAGCCGCCGTCAGGGCGTTTCCCACCGGGGCTAGCTTCGCCGGACGGCCCGACTCCGAGCGGACCGCGGGCAGGTACAGACGGGCCCGCGACTGGCTGTCCTCGCTCGCCGGGGCTCCGCGTGCTGGTCAGGTCGAGTGATCTGCGTACCGTGGCGTTGGACGCCTTTCGCGCGGAGGTCCGCGCCACGCTTATGCCCACCGGGATCGCCACGAGGGCGAGCACAACTATTATTCCGATGAAAGCTCCCATGTTTCCGCTCCCTTACGGGTTAAGGAATTCCAGACAATAGGTCTCGTTGTTCGGATCATCCTGAAAGGTGGTGAGCCCCATATCGCATTGACCGCCCGAACCGCTCTGGACCGATACAACCTGCTGGATCTTGAGTCCGGAGCCGGGATCGGAATCGCAACTCACCTTCTTGATGTCCCATCCGGTCATCACGTCCGGATTGGTCACCACACAGTCTCCGGCTGAGATCGCGTTGTCGCTCGAGACCATCTTCGCCACAATGGCGACGATGATGAGCAGGACAATGACGGCGCCCGCGACAATGAGCTTCCGAACCGGAAGCGCCGGGGCGGGCCCTGGCGCCGTTTCCGGCGGCGCGCCTTCCATGCTGCCGGTCATGATACTGATCCCCATCCCCCAGCCCGCCAGGCCTCAGCCGACGGGCACCACCTTGCGCTGCACCAGCAGGGGAACCCTACGCTTTTCGCATTCATGAAGGCTCATCCGCGCCAATGTCCGGACAACATCGGACAGCCGCTGCCGGGCTGACCCGTCCATCGTCGTTATGGAAAAAATTTCGCCATAACGACGAGACGAGATCCCAATCACCGGCATCCGGAGTCCGCTGAGTCCTGTAGGGTCACGTGATTCTTACGCGAACTCTGTAAACCTAAATACTGATACATCGGATGAGTAGCAAATCGTCACTATTCTGGTCGCAAGTTGGCATCGATACGGCCGGATCCGCTACAGGTACGCCGACCTCCGCGTCTGATCAAGTGCGAAGAATTTCGCGCGTCACAGCGTGGGGGGGAATCAATGGCGCCAGATTCGCTGGCCCCGAATCCGGGCAGCGTCGCCACTCAGCAGGACTTCGGCCAGGAGCTTACGACGCTCCGCAACCGCGCCGACCTGAAGGTACGCGGTGTGGCCCGGGCAACGGAACTTCCTGTCAGCACGGTGGGAGACTATTTCGCCGGACGGCACCTCCCGACCGACCGCAAGCACCTACTGCGGATTCTCGAGGTCTGCGGTGAGACGGATCCGGCCCGGCTGGCCCGCGTCGACGTAGAGGATGGCCTGGTCACGCTGCTGCTGGCCGACCTCGCCCCGCAAGACGGACGCCCTGGAAACCAGGCGTACGAGGCCGGGGCCTTGCCATTGCTGTCGCACGCGATGCTCGCTACCTGGAACCGCAGCCACGGCGGCACCCTCACCGTCGCCGACTACGTGGCGAGCGGCGGGATCAGGGACGCGCTGACGCAGACCGCGGATAGCGCGTACAACAGCCTCTCAGAGCCGCAGCAGCGACTGGCCCGCCGGCTGTTCTTGCGCCTGGTGCACGTGGCGGACGATCTGCCACCGAGCCGCGCCACCGCGGAGCGCAGCGAGCTTCGTGACACGACCGGCGCGGACGCCTGGAAAGTGCTCGACGCCTTCGTGGATAAGCGGCTGATCAGCGTGGACGCGGACACGGTCCAGATCACCCATGACTCGCTGCTCACCGCGTGGCCGCGGCTGCGTTCCTGGATCGACTCTGACACCGACGGCCTGCGCATCCGTCGGCGGATCACCGAGGCCGCCCGCGCCTGGCGGGACACCGGACGGGAGAACGCCGCGCTGTTGCGCGGTAGCGGGCTCGCGTTCGCGAGAGACTGGGTCGCCGACGAGGACAACCGCGCGTCGCTGCCGGCCCTGGCGGCCGAATTCGTCGACGCGTCGTGCGCCGAGGCCGTGACCCGCGAGCACGCTGAACGGCGCCGGACCCGGCGGCTAAAGAGCGTGGTGGCGGTGCTCGGGGCGCTGGTGGTCGTGGTGTGCCTGCTCGCTGGCTACGCGTTCCAGCAGCGACAGGTGGCCACCGCGGCGAGCGACAACGCCAACTCGCGGGAAATCGCGGTGGAGGCGGACCAGGTCCGCGACCTCAACGAGCCGCTGGCAGCCCAGCTCAGCGTCGCTAGCTACGACCTCGCCCGTACCCCGCAGGCGACCGCGAGCCTGCTCGAGTCATCGGACTCGCCTGCGACCGCCCGGATACTCGACTCTGCCGGGATCGTGCAGTCGGTCGCCGTGACCCGCGACCACCGGCTGCTCGCGGCGACCGGGGCCGACGGGACGCTCCGGTTGTGGAACATCACCGAGCCCGGGCATCCGTTGCTGGTCAGCGATGTGCTGCCCGCTGACAGCAACGAACCGCTGTATGCGGCGGCGTTCAGCCCGGACGGCAAGATACTCGCCGCCGCGGGGGCCGGCCGGGTCGTCCGGCTCTGGAATGTCGCCGACCCCGCGAATCCGTCCCTGATCGCGGCCCTCACCGGGCCGGATGGGCACGTGTACTCGGTGGCGTTCACACCTTCCGGCACCCAGCTGGCGGCCTCCAGCGACGACGGAACGGTGCACATCTGGGACACCAGCCCGGCCGCTGCCCAGGCCGCCGTCTGCTCCGACCTTGGGCAGCCACTCACCAGCCGGGAATGGGCAACCTACATGCCAGGCCTCGGGTATCGCACGCCCTGTACGGGTCCGTAACCGTCTGTCCGGAGTTGTCCGGGCATTGCGTTCCCGGCGCCAAGGCGCTGGCCGGGACCAGCACGCTTGACCTTCTAAGGGATCACAAGGAGACGAGGGAGAACGATGAGCAAAGGCCGCGCACGGAAATGGCTGAAGTCAGTCAACGGCATCCTCACCTCACTGGCGGGAATCATGACGGCCGCCGCGACCATCTTCGGCCTGCTGTTCTTCCACCAGAGCAATCAGACCAACTATTACATCTCGATCGTCCAGCGGCAGAATGAGCAGATCCACTCGCTGCAGGCTCACTCCGGGACGGTCGATCCGCCGACCACGCCTAGCCCGACGGCGAGCGGCGGGACAAACGGCGGCGGTGGCCAGACCTACCTGTCCAAGTTGATTCCCACCGTGGATGGCGGCGGGACCAACGACAGCGCCACGACGATCGATGGCCAGTCCTACCCGAACAGTGTCACCTTCGGCTGCGACGGCTTGGGTGGTAACGGACAGCCCACCGAGGCATGGGACGTCGCCGGCAGCACCACGTTCAGCGCCACGGTCGGGATCCCGGACAATACCGAGGACGCCACCGGAGACGACGCGGAACTGACCTTCGCCAGCCAGGACGGCACGAAGCTCGCCA
>JBEKHI010000507.1:0-5273 GCA_050012355.1 Streptosporangiaceae bacterium
GCAATTGCCCGAACATCTCCGGCATGCCGAGACGGTCGGCATCATCTACGACCCGGTGGCCGGCCTGACGATGACGGGCGACTATCGGAAGGCAGACCTGCTATTCGAGAACCCAGAGCTCGCGACTGACTCCGAGTACGCGAATCTGCTGCTCGGCTACATCGGCGATGACCACGTGTCACCAGTGCCGCTGGCTCGTCTCGCCCAGGCCCACCCGGACACCGTCGACGCTGTATACCGGACGGTGCTGCGGAAACGTGACTTCAGGTGGGCGACCGACGGCGAGTCGCTGCTCCGCAAGCGGAAGGAGAGCTTCTACGAGCAGCAGCAGTGCCCGCCTGTCTACGCGGCGATCGGAGACCGGCTTCGTCAGCTAGCGGGCCGTCACGCCTGACCGGATGCCGCGACCCCCAACCATGACATGCAGAATACGAACACGCAACCTTAAATAGCAAGTGACAAGCACAGGACCTGGCAAGAACCGTTATCAATTGCTGTTTAAGCGGTATTCGACGAATCGTGCAAGCGATGATTTCGGCGGCGCACTCGGGCCCGCGAGACGATGAGGCGCCGGTCCAGCCGGGATTATCACAGATCAGCAATATCACTGTTGACTGATAACCGGGTAATATTGGTCTATGGCAATACCGAACGACGAGTATCGCGTAACCACAGCGGCCGACCTGGGCGCGGCGCTGAAGTACTTCCGCACGGCCGCCGGGATCACTCAGCAGGCCGCGGCCGAGGCGGAAGGGATCGGGCAACCGTACTTGTCTTCCCTGGAGGCCGGTAAGTTCGGCGGGTCGCTGACGCACGCGATGCGACTGCTCCGGATAGTCGGCTGCGAGGTCGTGGTGCGACCAAGGACCAAGCATGACTGACCGGCACGCCAGTCGCGACGCTGGCCCCACGCCCGAGCAAACCCGCGTCCAGGCCGCGGCAGTTTGCCTGGAGATCCAGTTTCGTCGTTATGGATCTACTGCGGGCAGCATCAGACGACGGCGGCGCGCCAGTAAAGTCGTCCCGTAAATGACGCCAAACCCGCGCTCAGTGAACCGCGCCCTGGAGGGAAGTTGACCGGATTCGACGAGACACTGACCAGGTTCCGCAGCTGGGCAGGCACGACGGAACGGAATCTGAGCGGCGACCCCGAGACCGACGTCGCGAAGCTCGGCATGCTGTTCGACCTGATCCCCGATTACCTGGGCATGGAGGATCCAGCTCGGCTGGCCGAGGGCGACCTCACCCGGCTCTTGCTGGACGTCTACCCTCGCAAGGTCACCGTGCTGAACCGCGAGGACACCGCTGGCACCATTCCCTCGTTGCGCGACCTGATCGCCTACCTAGCCAACACGGACGCGATCACCTCCGCGACCGCGCAAGCTCTGGGGCGGGAGCTTGACGAGATCGAGCCCGACTTCGCCGACGAGGTCATGGACCCGGCCAACTGGGGACCGGCCAAGGCAACCGTGCACGCCATGCACCGCGACGGCGTGGACTTCAATGACAGCGCTGCGGTCAACCAGTGGATCGCGCAGCAGAACGCGGGCCAGTTCGCCTACGAGGAGGCTGACCCGCTCACCTGGGACGATGTCGACCTCAAGGATGCCTTCGGCATCCCCAACGTCGTCGCTCCGATTCGGCTGCCGGACGAGGCGGTACTCACCGCACTGGCGAGCGGCGCGCCGCTGCTGACCGACCTGCACGACCTAGCTCGCCATGTCCGCATAACGACGGTGCGCATTCCCGACGTGGACCCCCTCCTCTTCAGGCTGGCAGTAGAAACCGAGCTCGTGGACGCTGACGGCGACACGCTCGTCGCGGGCGACGATGTCGGATGGCTAGATGACCTCGCTGACGACTGGGCGGCCATGGAGGCGTGGGACTACACGTTCGCGCACGTCCTGGACACCACGCTGGAGGCGGCGGACCCGACGGAACCGCGGGTCGGTGAGGACCTGGATCTGACCGGCCACGGCATAGCCCTCGTCACGGAGCTGTTCCTCGCCGGACGAGCCGGCGTTCCCGTCGCGGAGCTGTCCGCCAGCCTGAAAAGCGCAGCGGTCGCCGAGCTCTCACCGGAAGCCACCGAGCGTCACTGGTCGGAATGGACCGGTGCTCATGGCGATCCGGCCCGCTTGCTTCTCGGGCAGCTCGCGAAGCTCTCGGCGGTCACCGTCGAGGACGAAGTCGCGCGACTGGAGCCACTCGCCCTGTTCACGGTCGCGGCCAAGCTGCGGGCGTCAGACGTGAGTGTTCCGGAACTCCCGCCGCCCGACGAGATGACTGCGGACGACGTGGTGCTGGTGAGCATGTTCGGAACCGAAGAGAACTTCGAGGCCGAGCTCGCCTCCTGGCTAGCGAAACGCACCCCCGAGAACGCCGCGCGGGAACTGCTTGCCCTCGCCGCGGGTGAATCCGTGGGGGTCCGGACGGTGGCGATACCGATCGTTTCGCGGCTCGGGGCCGCCGCCGAACCTGCGTGGCGGGAAGCGCTCGATCGCCCAGAACTCCGCCCATATGCCAAGAAAGCGCTGCTCACCCAGCTTGTAGATCGCGACCAGGGCGGCGCGGTCCCCGCCGAGCTCATGCCTGGCACCGAGGATCTCGCGTGGCTCGTCGCGGACAGCTTCGCACCGCACACCCGCCTCGATCATGGAAACGGGACGTTCCCGTTTGATATATCCGAACTTGCGGACGCGGGCTGGACCGTGAGCAACGAGGCGCTCTTCGAGGCCATGGCACGACTCGACCACCCGGACGCGGAAGCCGTACTCACGATGCTCGGCAAGCACGTCGACGACAAGAAACTCGCCAAGGCTGCCCGCCGAGCGGCTTACAAGGCATCCACCCGCCGCGCTGCCCGCCGGTAATGTCCTTCCGTGGATGACGCCCAAGCCGCCAAACTCGCGCTCAACTCCCCCGCCATGACCCACGCCGTCGCGCTAAGAAGATGGATCGCGGAGTCGGGCCCGCGTCCGGTCACCAAACGGCAGGTGCTCCGCAAGCCAGACGTCCCGCTCGCCGCCGCGGCGAGCGGCGTGGCGGTCCCGGAGAAGCTCCGCTCGGCGGCCGACATCCTAGCGCTGGACGGGCCATGGAAGCTCGCACTGGCCACGGGCCTGCTCCGGATCGACGGCGGCGCGGTGACCGCCGGACCGGCGCCCCCGAAGCCGTCCACCGACCAGGAGATCCTGGCGGCCTGGCTCGACGGCTTGCTGGCTGCCTCCGAGTTCGAACCGGGCAATGCGCGGAACGACAGGGCCGCGGGCGACACCCTGGTGTTCCTCACCGCCGTCGAGGGCGGCAGACCGCTCGAGTGGAAGCTCGCGGAACAAGCGTCGGAACTCACCAGACGGATCGGCTGGGGGACCACCACGTCCTACTGGCCGCAGGAGAGGGTCGCGATCACGGCTGAGCGGCTCACGTCGTTCGGTGCCATGTCGGGCGGCGCGGTCACCACGCTCGGCCGGTGGGCGGCACGCCGGCTGCTGGAGAAACTCGGCAAGCCAGATGCGGAGCTCACCGCGGCCGAACTCATCGCCTACCTGGCGGACCGCGACCCCGACGAGCGAGGCGATAAGGCCTGGGCCTGGCTGCAAGCCCAGCCCGATCAGGCGCAGGCCGCGCGGCAGGTCCTGACGGCGGGCGCGCCGCTGGAACCCCGGCTGCGCTGGATCGCCGTCTACGTGGTCGAGCTGCTGGACGAAGATGCTCTGCCGGTGTGGCGCGAGATGACCGCCGTGCCCGGCATCGGGCTGCACGCGAAGTACTCCCTTTACACCATGGAAGCAGGCGCCGAGCCTAACGACGGTGAGTGGCTCTGGCTGATCGTCGAGTCTGCCGCGGTAGCGCTGGCGGAGCAGGGGCCGGGTGAGGCGGTCACCGTTCTCTGGGAGGCACTGCCCGCGGAACGGCTGGCCGCGGACGACCTGGAGCACCGCCTGGCCGTGGTCCGGGCTACCGACCATCCGTCGGCGCTGTCGCTCGCGGCGGCCGTCGAGGACTTCGTCGCGTCCGCCGGAGCGGAATCGCTGAGCGTGAACCAGTGCCTGCGGCTGAAGGTCTCGCTCGCGGGCTGGCGTCCGCCGATCTGGCGGATTGTGCTGATACCAGCCACGGCAAGCCTCGCGGCGTTGCATCGCGTGATCCAGGTTCTGTACGGCTGGGACGGCGATCACTTGCACGCCTTCCGGGTCCGCCGTACGACGACGTACAGCGATCCGTCGTTCCGGCTTGAGGAGGCCCGTAGCGAGTACGACATGCGGGTGCTGGCCGCGCTCGACGCAGGGGACGGCAAGATCAGCTATGAGTACGACTTCGGCACGAGCTGGAACCACGAGATTGTTTTGCAGAAGAGGGTGCCACGGGAACCTGGAGCCATCTACCCGGCCTGCGTCAAGTACAGCGGCGACTCGCCTGTCGAGTATCCAGACTATGACGACGACGAGGAAGAGCCGGAGCCGTTCGACCTGGAAGCAGTGAACCGCCGCCTCGCCGGACACGACGTCAGTGCGTGATTCCCTCGCACGGCTAACCGTGGTCATCCGCGAACGGACACTAGCCTCCCCGTATGAGTTTCCTGCCACCTCAGGAGTACTACGCCAGCTTGCCCAAGCACATCGCTAGCGGAGCAGCGATCTTTCACGATCCGGAGGGCCGATTCCTGCTAGTCAAGCCCTCCTACCGGGATACTTGGGAGCTCCCCGGCGGCGGAATGGACGCTGGCGAGTATCCCCTGGAAACCGCCCACCGCGAGATCCGCGAAGAAATCGGGCTGGACGTCACACTCGGCCGACTTCTGGTGATCGACTGGGTACCGCCGCGGCCGGACGGCCGCCCGGCCCTGGCCAATTTCGTTTTCAACGGCGATGCTCTCATCAACTCCGAAGCCCAGCAACGGATCCGGCTTCAGTCTGACGAGTTGACCGCGTGGAGGATGGCCGGGCCTCAGGAGTGGGACACTCTGCTTCCTCCGCACACGGCACGACGCATGCGAGCCTGCGCGGACGCGCTAGCAGCAGGGAGCACCTTCTACCTAGAACACGGATGGCACCCGGGCGCAGCACGGCCCTTAAACGGAACGAGTTGACTCTTCAAGCCAATCCAAGCATCCTCAGCACAGCCTCGTCCCGCTGCCGTGCCACGGCGAGCAGCTTGGGCCGAAGTTGCTCACGCGCACTCTCCCACAATCGCGTCTTCGCTACCGCACTGGTGCCGACGGTACTCCCGCACCAGTACTTTGCTGACCTCCGAGAGAATTTTGTGAGCGA